>JBDSJC010000188.1:0-4365 GCA_039917655.1 Tepidiformaceae bacterium | reverse complement strand
AACCCCGACTACCAGAAGGACCCATTCACACTGCTCGATGAGGTGCGCGAGGCTGGCCGCATTCAGCACGACCCGTTGCTCGGGCGCTACATCGTCTCCCGTTACGAAGACGTCCACGCGATCCTTAACGACCGCGACCTTGCCGTGGACCCTCGCAAGGCCGCCGAAGGCACCTTCAACAAGATGTTTCGCAACCAGACCGACGGCCGCGAACCGAGCATGCTTTTCCTCGACCCGCCGGACCACACGCGCCTCCGCGCCCTTGTCACGAAGGCGTTTACCCCACGCTCGATCGAGAAGATGCGGCCACGCATCGAGGAGATCGCCAACGAACTGATCGATGCCGTCGGCCATGCGCCAGCATTCGACCTGATGACCGCCTTCTGCCAGCCCTACCCGACGATCGTCATCGCCGAGATGTTGGGCGTTGACTCCGCCGACCAGGCAGACTTCAAGCGCTGGACGGATGAGGGCGTGGCGGCGGGCTTCGACCCGTTCGCCAGCGAACAGACGAAGCAGCGGGCAGTAGCCGCGCGTGACCAATTGGAAGCCTACCTCCGGCGAGTGATCGCCGAGCGCCGAGCCGGACCCCGCGAAGACCTGATCACCGGCCTCCTTAGCGCCGAAGAGGACGGTAGCTTCTTCAACGACAACGAGGTTGTATCGATGATCGCGCTTCTCCTTGGCGCTGGAAACGTCACCACCACAGACCTGTTGGGCAACGGCATAAAGAACCTGCTCGAACACCCCGAGCAAGTCAAAATGCTGCGCGACGACCCGGAACTGCTCGGCAACGCCGTCGAAGAGATGCTCCGCTTCGAAGGGCCGGTCACCTACTCAGGGCGGATCACCGTGGACGAACGCGAAATCGCCGGCTGCCCAATGCACGCCGGTCAGTCGATCACTGTCTCGCTTGCCGGGGCGAACTACGACCCGCGCCTGCACAAGGACCCCCACAGCTTCGACATCACCCGCGAAGACATCGACCACGTGGCCTTCGGCGGCGGCCGGCGCTACTGCCTCGGCGCACCGCTCGCCCGTTTGGAGGCGCAGATCGGCGTGCAGACGCTGCTCGCTCGCTTCCCCAACCTCCGTCTCGCCGAACAGGAGTACGAGTGGAAGACAGTCCCCGGCTTCCGCGGCCTGGAGCGCCTCGAAGTGCTGACGTAGCGGAGTGTCGGGGTCATGGAACAAAGCTAGCCCTCGGGAATGCGGTCGATGCTAGTCGATAAACCCCACGACTGCCGCCTGGTGGATCTGGTCGATGGGCTTCCCCCCGATGACCAGCGTGGCGGGCGCCCTGTTCGAGCCGCCATCACACTGCAACGAGGCGGGGTTCAGCGGGTACTCCATTGGAGTTGGCGTGCCGTTGCAGATCAGGTCGATGAAACGAGGCCCGTCCCACTGCTGTAGCAGCGCCCGCAGGTCTGGCACTTCCTTGATCCCGCCGAGCGACCACGAGTGCCATGCCGGTGGTCCATCTTCGAAGCACTCGCCACCGGGATGGCTCGGTGAGGAAGTAAGTTTCCACGCTGCGAAGAGGAGCACCGACCCGTCAGGCGACCAGCGCTGGGGCAAGACGGTGCGGCCTTTAAGAGCGACTGAACCCACAACCTGGGCGTTAGCCTCGGAGATGGCGAATCTGCGATACGACAGGCCAAAACCACAGGCGAAACGTCGCTCGCTAACTTCGAAGGAAGTACTGAACCGCTCGCTAGCACCCGGTCGCTCGTTTCCTGCGACCGAGCTCGTCACCGCGCCGTCCAGGCCGGCGGTCGCCCCCGGCGCGTTGGGGTCCGCGTCCCGGTGAAGGATGCCGAACACTCGCACAGCTTTTCCGTCTTCCGTCCACCGCCTGACCCCGGGGCTGCCCTCAAGGCCGACAGCGGCGAACGCCGGCTGACCGATGCGGCGCAGGACGTTGCCGGTCCGAAGGTCCACGAACGCCAGGAAGGAAAGCGACGGGTCGGCCAGGTTCTCGCTCTCAACACCGACGGCGACGGTTGCGCCGTCGGGAGAGATTGCGATGGTCCACAGCGTGAACCCTTCCGGCGCCGCGAACAGCGTCCGCATGCCCGAGCCGTCAAGGTTCGCCACCACTAGCCGCTTCTCAAGGTTCATCACCACCATCCGCCCGGCGAGCACGACCTGGCTGGGGTAGGCAAACTCGCCCACCTCCCCAACACGGACCAAACCAGCAATGCGCCCCGTGCGCAGGTTGTAGCTGACCACCTCCACCACGGGCCAGTTCCGCCCGTTGGACAATGTCGAGCCTACTTCGTCGGCGTAGACCACGAGCGGGTCCGTGGCCAGGGTTGCCTGGTCCGCAGCTGAGGGCCTTGCGCGAGGCGCTTTCGGGTCAACGGTTGGCGGCACGCGAGTCGGCTCGGCCGTGGGCAGCGCGGTTGTGGCCGTTTCGCTCGCGCCGGAAGTGGAGTTCGGGGTGGGTTTGGGACTGGTGCTCGAGCAACCGCTGGCCAGGGTCGCAAGTCCGAGCACCAGGATCGTCTTCGCCCACCAGTTCATCGCGACCTCCGCAGATCTCTCACTCTACTTCGGATGAGGCGCGCAGGCGTCGCAGCGCCACGGCTGTTTAACCAGGATCAGGCCGGGGCTTCCGCGCGGCGCCACGTGAAGCTGCTCTCTGCGCCGTTTGGTCCGGCGGGCGGGCGCATACGCAGGAGGCCAGGTTCAAGGAAGAGGAAGTTGCGTAGCTGATCGCCGTTGACCCGGTCAGTACTGGATGAGCCCACCACACGGAGGACAATTGTCCCGGACTCCCCGTCGGGTGCGTGCGCCGTGCCGTAAAACGCGACGTAGTCGCCAGCGCCGCCCGGCACGCGCGGGCCTAGTTGGACAGCAAAGTAACCCGAACTGTCCCAGCAAATGATGCCGAAGGGGTCATCGCCCCAGGGGCGTGAGACTGTTCCATCCGGGAGTTGCGACTCGAAGGAGTCGAGGAGCCATGCGCCGAAGAATCGAGGGCTCATGCAGATCACCATAGGCTGGCGGCCAAGCGAATCAGTAGCGATGACGCGCGCAACCTGCGGGGGATCGTCCCCTACCCCCGGTTCGTGACCCCGCTCACGCGCGTCGCCGTCAGCCGGATGATCACTCGCCCCGCGGATTTTAGCCCCGCTTCGTAGCCCTCGGGCGGGCTGAACTCCTGGCGGCGCATCGCCTTATTCACCGCAACGTGGCCGGGGACGATGTCTTCCGACTGGATCGTCGCCTTGCCTTCGACAGTGACGAAGCGGAACGGCGCGCCTTCGTCCAACACCGTGAACGCCACCCTCGGGTTCTTGCGGATCGTCTTCGCTTTCAGCCGGTCGTTGGTGGTGCTGAAGATCAGTTCGTCGCCTTCGCGCGCGTAGAAGATCACCGAGTTCGTCGGCGTTCCGTCCGCGCGCATGGAGGTCACGACCGCCCAGCGATTCTCCGTGATGAACGCGTCCTGTTCGGGAGTGCCGATCATCGTCCGCCGCCGATCGCTTCGAATACAGGAGCGCGGCGTTCGGCGAAGGCTTCAAGACCTTCCTTGAAGTCCGCGTTCCCAAAGCTGTCGGACATCGCGTTGTTGCCCGCGTTGACGGCGGCGGCGAGGTCCGTGAACTGGGCGTCGTACACCAGCCGCTTAATCCGCTTCATGGCCACGGGCGAAGCGTGTTCCTCAAGGTACTTTGCGTACTCTTTGGTCTGCGGAAGCAGTTCATCGTGAGGGATCACGCGGCTCACGAGCCCCATCCGCAGCGCTTCATCCGCCCCGATGACGCGCGACGAATAGAGCAGGTCGAAGGAGTTCGAGGTGCCGATCATCCGCGGTAGCAGCCAGTTGATGCCGTGTTCGGCGATTAGCCCGAGCGACGAAAACGCCGTCCCGAAGCGCGCCTGGTCGGACGCGAATCGGATGTCGGCATAGAGCGCGTTCACCAGCCCGAGGCCCACAGCCGCGCCGTTAACCGCGCAGATCAGCGGCTTCTGGGTGGCCATCGGGAAGGAGTAGTGCTGCTCGTAGTTGGCCTGCATGCTGCCGGGGGCCGCGCCGCCGCCTTCGTTGCCAGTCGCGCCGTCGTCCGCAATCGTATTCAGGTGGCTCATGTCTGCGCCAGCGCAGAACCCCCGGCCCGCGCCAGTCAGGATCACCGAGCGCACCCCTCGGTCGGCGTCAGCACGCGCGAGGGCGTCGCGGTATTCGCGCTCCATCGCGCCGGTCCAGGCGTTCAGCTTGCTCGGCCGGTTGAGGGTGATGACGGCCGTCGTGCCGTCAACTTCGTAGAGAATGTCAGAGTAGTCCATGCGAAAGCGCCTCCTCGGCGTGGTGCGCGTATTCTGTTGCCCACCAGCCGACTTCACAAGAGAGACGCG
>JBDSJC010000187.1:0-9495 GCA_039917655.1 Tepidiformaceae bacterium | reverse complement strand
TTGTCGTTCTTCCAGTAGGTCACCATCACCCACTGCCCATCGGGCGACCACGTCAGGAACTGCGGGGTCTTGTACTCGCCGCAATCACAATCAAAAATGCGCGTGCGACCGGGCTCCGTGCTGTTCGAGCGGTAGACCGAACCATCCGGATCGACCGTGATGAACTCGTCCAGCACCGACCGCTGGTCCGCGCCGGTGTGAGGAGTGAACAACTTATCTGGGTTCATTGTCGCGTCCAGAACGGCTTCCTGGCCTGTGACGAGGTCGCGCTGGGTCGCTGGGCCGCCTGATGGGAAGTAGAAGCCGTAAACGATCGCCCGCTCATCAAGGCGGGCGAGGTAGTCCACGCGTCCGGGACAGACAATCTCCTGCTTGTTCGCGCCGGAGGCGTAGATGCGCGTGATGCAGCTATTCGTCGCCAGGTAGATCACTTCGCCCGGGATGGCGGGATTCGGGTTGTCCTGGAGCGAGGGCGGCGAAGGATTGCGGCGTCCAAACTGAAAGATGACCACCGAGAGGAGGAGAAGGACCGCAAAGGACGCGAAGACGCCCGCAACGAACAAGCGTTGGCGGATCATGCCCGAGCCTTGCGCGTGGACTTTCGGAGCGTGGCAAGGAGCAACACCCCGGCGACGATCGCCGCCCCCGAGAGCAGCAACGAGAGGGCGACGCCGATACTATCGGAGAGGTGTTCGAAGACGAAAGTGATGAGCCCAACGAACATTCCGGCGACGGCGATCACCATGTACTCGAAGGTGTTCCGGCGCACCGCCAGGGCGATAAGCGCCGCGCCAACGACGAACACCAGCAGTTCGGCCCAGATCACGCTGCCATCGATCCCGGCGTGGTAGGGGCCGGCTATGGCGAAGAAGCCGAAGATCGCCTGCGCGCTGGATCGAGGCGAGAGCATCCCGGATTCGGCAAGGGCAATGCCCATTACTCCCAGAAGCAAGAGCACCATGCCCGCAACCTGCGCGCTGTAGTCGTCCGGTGCATTTCCCACCCCTTCGGCCAAGAGGAACAGCGCACCTCCCAGTCCGAGAATCTGGGGGTGGCTGGAAGAGATCGCCCATAGCCCCGCGGCGATGAGCGTTGCAACCACTCCGGCCAGCAGCAGCGTGCGGTCGTTCGGCAGATTGGTCTCGCCGCCGATCACGCCGGTCGCCCCGGCGGCAAGCGCAAGCGCGCCCAGCCAGGCGATATTCCCAGCCCGCTGGTAGCCGGGGTCATCGAAGGTCCGCAGGGCAGCGCCAGCGACGAGCGCCAACACGGCAGGCACGGCCAGGGCGGCGATTCGCGCCCACGGTTGCAGATCCGCCCAGTTCTCCGCACCGAGGAAAACCGCTCCTGCAGCGGCGATCGCCAGGCCGAGGTAGAGGATCGCCTCAACGACGCCGAGGCGGTCTTCGGGCGGGCGCGCGGTCTCGTTAGACGGGATCGCCGCTTCGAAGGCGCGGATACGCTCCGCCTGGACGGCATCAATGACGCCCGCTTCGCTCCATCGCCGGAGATGCTCTGCGACGCTTGCCATGCGGCACATCGTAGACCGCCGGGAAGTAAACCGCCGTTATTCCAAGTCCACCACTTTGATGGCCAGGCGCAACAACCTTTCCGCCTCCGCGGCCGTGGCGGCGATAACCGCGGCGGCGGGCTGTACCGCTCGCACGAGGCCAGCAGACTCACCTGCCCAGTTGATCTCCGTCGCCGGGTCCTCGCCGAGTTCTAGCACCATCCCGAAGACGGACGGGTAGGTTTTGGCCTTCGCCCGCGCCTCCTCGGTGCGGCCGGCCCATTCCTCGCTGAAGCGGCTGCGCATTGCCCGGCCAACGATCCCCGCTGGCCACGGAAACGGGTACGGCGCGTCGAACAGGTGGTCTGCCAGCGTGTTCCCGCCGTCGCTGGCGACGATCGCCGCTTTCTGCGAGGCGCGCGCCAAGAACTCCTCGGTGGCCTTGAATGCCGTGCCCATAACCACGCCGGCCGCGCCCATGGCCAGCGCTGCGGCCAGCCCGCGTCCGCCGCCCACTCCGCCAGCCACCACGACTGGCACGTCTCCCGCCATGTCCAACACCTGGGCGGCAAAGCTCATCGTCCCGCGATGGCCGGTGTGGCCGCCCGCCTCGGCGCCCTGGACGACGACGGCGTCCGCCCCCTCTTTGAGCGCCGATATCGCGCCCTCGACATCCTGCACCTGCACGATCGTCACGATGTCCGCCGCATTGCATCGCGACAGAGCGGATTCGAACGACCCGAACGAGAGCGTAACCACGGGCACACGCTCTTCGATCACTAAATCGAGCAGCTGCGGAGCGAACGGAGCCCAGTCGAAGGTGATGATGTTGACTGCGAACGGTCGCGAAGTGGCGGCTCGCGTTGCCGCGATGTTCTCGCGGATGAGGGCGACGGGGGCGCCGATCGTGCCGAGGGTGCCGAGCGCTCCCGCGTCCGAAACCGCCGCTGCAAGCGCTGGGCCGGCGTCGGCCCCCATGCCCGCCTGGATGATCGGATGATCGATCCCCGTGAGTTCTGTCAGTTTCGTCTTGAGCACCCGTGGCCTCCTTGCCGCCTGAGCCTCGATTCTAAGCCGTTGCCAGCAACGCGACGGGCAGGCAGATTCGCGCTAGGCTGTCTTCACTTTCGGCCCTGGAGTGATGCCAATGACGATGCGCGGAAAAGCCGCCATCATCGGGATCGGCGAATTCAAGCCCACGCGCTACACCGAGGGCGCGACCACGCTCGGAATGTTGGCGGAGGTCGCCCGCCTGGCGATCGCGGACGCGGGACTGGAGACGGGTGACATTGATGGTCTGGTGACCGAAAGCTTCGCCGAGGCGCCGATGTTCGCCCCCGCGACGATGGTGGAGTACTTGGGCATCGATGCAAAGTTCGCCGAAGTGGTAGACCACGGCGGCGCGACGGGCGCCGGCATGGTGGCGCGGGCGGCGATGGCGATCAGCACCGGACTCTGCGAAACGGTAGTCTGCCTGACCGCCGCCCGCCGTGAAGCGCGCAGCACCGCCGGTCCCAAGCGGTCGGCCGGCACGGGCTGGTCCGGCCGGCGGGTGGACCGCACGCCGTACTCCGAATTCGAAGCACCATACGGAGCGATCGGCGCGAACTTCGGCTACGCGATGATCGCCAACAGGTACATGCACGAATTCGGCGTGACACCGGAGCAGCTGGCGAAGATCGCCGTCGCCCAGCGTTACAACGCCTGCCACAACCCGAATGCGCTGTTCTTCGGCCAACCGATCACGGTTGAGGACGTGCTCAACTCGCCGGTCATCGTTGACCCGCTCCACTTGCTCGAAATCGTCATGCCCGTCGCCGGCGCAGCGGCGGTGGTGGTGACCAGCGCGAAGCGCGCGAAGAAGGCGAAGCACGCGGCCACCATCCTGGGCGTGGGCGAACACACCACGCATCGCAGCATTACCTACGCGCCGAGCCTGACCCACAGTCCGATCACCTCGGCGGCGAACCTGGCGTTCAAGATGGCGGGCGTGCGGCGCAAGGAGATTGACGTGGCGAGCATCTACGACTGCTACACAATCACCGTGCTCATTTCGCTTGAAGACGCAGGTTTCGCGAAGAAGGGCCGCGGCGGACAGTTCGTGGACCAGCACAACCTTCAGTTCGATGGCGATTTCCCGCTCAACCCTCATGGCGGACAGCTTTCGTTCGGGCAGGCAGGTCTCGCGGGCGGCATGTCGCACGTCACCGAGGCCGCCCGCCAGGTGATGGGCCGTGCCCAGGGGCGGCAGGTGAAGAAGTGCCAGCTGGCCTATGTGAACGGCAACGGCGGGATCATGAGCGAACAGGTTTCGCTCATCCTTGAAGGGGGACGCTAGTGACTGAGCCCACGGAAGCAACCACGACCAGCACGGCCGCCACTCCGTACATGAAGCCGCTGCCCGAGCCGACAGATGTCTCACGGCCGTTCTGGGAGGCGGCGAAGCGCCACCAGCTGTTGATTCAGCGCTCGAAGCAGACCGGGAAGTACGTCTTCTACCCGCGCGCGGTCTCCCCGTTTGCGCCCGGCGATGTGCTCGAATGGGTGGAGGTCTCGGGCCGCGCGAGCGTCTATTCGTACACCGTGGCCCGCCGCGCGACGGCCCCCCAGTGGGCTGGCGATGAACCGTACGTCATCGCCATTGTGGAACTGGAGGAGGGGCCGCACATGACCGCGAACATCCTCGGCTGCCCACCGGGAGACGTGCGCATCGGCATGCCGTTGCAGGTGAGCTTCGAAGACGTGACGCCGGAAGTGACGCTGGTGCAGTTTCGCCCAAGCGCCGGGTAGAGCGACCGGCCACCGCGTTTCAGCTGGGGACAAAACGCCCGGTGACAAGGAGGTTGAAGATCGGCGCTCCCCCTGCCGAAAACCATCACAGACTCGTACTGTTGGTGGTGCCATGCCGTATACGTTCCTGGTAGTCGATAAGAGCGAAGGCGAAGCGGCCCGGACGGTCCAGCAGCTGGCCGTGGCGCAACGCGGCGCGGAGGTGCTGGTGGCGTCCTCTGGCGAAGGCGCGCTGGCCCTGTTGGAGGCGCGGAGAGTCGCCCCTTCGCTCATCTTCCTGGACTTCAGTCTGCCGGACATGAACGGGATCGAACTCCTCGGCAGGATCCGCCAGACCCGTTGGCTGAGCCAGGTGGCGGTGGCCATGCTTAGCCAGGCTGTAGAAGATCGCCAGGTCGTGAGTTGCTTCCGGCTGGGCGTCTGCGCCTTCCTGACGAAGCCGGTGCAGGCGCACGAACTGCGCGAAACACTGCGCGATTTCGCACGGCCGTCACAGCACCTCTCGTCGTTGCCGGGCAGGCATAGCGCGGCGGCGTAGCTCAAGGACGGCCTGCATCCGCGGCGTTGGGTGGGGGAGAACCGTCTAAGCCCGCGGTCAAGATCACGTTTGGGTCATGGAGCGCAGCGCCTCGCGGACGGCAGCGGCGCCCTCCACCAACTCCTCGGGTGAGGCCTGGACGGGCAGCAGATTGATGTGCCGCGCGCCGGCCTCAACGAACGGCATGATCGCCTCCGCTACTTCGCCCGCCGACCCGAACGGGGTGTAGCGTTCGAAGCGTTCGAAGGGCAGCCGGTAGGTCGCCTCCATGCCCTTGCTCACCCAGCCGCGCGCTTCATCGCGAGTCTTCCCGACGCTCATCCAGAACTGCATGCCGAATTCGATCGCCTCGGGGTCGCGTCCGGCAACGGCGGCGGCCTCTTTGGCGATCGCCTGGGCCTGGCGGAAGCGTTCGACTGATTGCCAGATGCCGGTGTAGCCATCGCCGAAGCGCCCCGCGCGGATGAGGGCGGCGTCGCTGCGCCCGCCGACGAAGATCGGGACGCGGCGCAAGGGTTTCGGGTAGACGGTGACGTTGTCCAACTGGAAGTGCTTCCCAGTGAACGTCACGCCGTCCTCTGTCCAGAGTTTCGGGAGGATCTGGAGCGCCTCGTTGGCACGGGCGCCGCGTGTCCGGGGGTCGATGCCGCAGCTCGTGAACTCGTGGGGGTCTTCGCCGCCGATTCCTACGCCGAGCACCAGCCTGCCCATGCTCAACTGGTCCAACTGCGCGACGTGCAGCGCGACCGGTACGGGGTGGCGCAGCGGCAGGAGGTAGACCGCCGTCTTCAGTTCCACGCGCCCGGTGACGGCGGCGATGGCGGTGAGCGTAACGAGGCCATCGTTGCCGTAGCCATAAAAGGTGACGTGGTCGCCGGCGAGGATGCCATCCAGCCCGGCGGCTTCGGCCTGGCGGGCGGCGTCCAGCGTCATCTGGGGGGTGACGCCGGTGCGCAGATCCCAAGAGCGCAGCATGACGGAGACGGAGGGAGCGTTCACGCGCCACATTCTAGCGGCTCTCGCCGACGAGTTCCGAGTTCCGAGTGCTGAGATCCCATTTTCTCCTGAAAAGTGCTTTTGCGTTTTTAGCCCGTTTTAGCCCGTTCGCTAGCCGGTTGGGCGCGTTCCTTGCGTTCTTGAGTCCCGAGCTCCGAGCCCGGAGGCGCGGGGTGCGGGGTCCTGAGGCGCGGCTGGCGTTTTGGGGAGGGTGGCATGGCGAGGGGGTTAGGGCCGAGGGGCGGGTGTCGGTGGTGCGTGCTTGTGAGGTCGCCCAACCGCTGCCGCTAAACCAAGTCGGTAGCGCGACTGTCAAGGACGCCGCGCTGCCCGGCTCGAGTATCACAAAGCCCCGTAGTCCCGCTTAGCGAACGGCACTCAACACCCCGAATGGCAATGATTGCAGAATTCTTACGAAATTCCTACATTATGGATCATTCGAACCTGAACCGAGGCCGCGAAATGGTGTGGAGTGGACGTTGTTTGTGAAGATACGGACCAAATTCGCGTCATCTGTTGTCGCAATATCCACCAACACGTACACCTGTACACGTTCGGGCTATTGACTAATTATTCACTCCATGGCCACCATGCATCCCCCGGCAATGTTGCCGGAAAACGAACGGAGGAAAGCCCGGTCGCGGCGGGAACCGCAACCGGGCTGGTCGCAAGGAGAATTGCACTCGCCTTGCTGAAGGAATTCTAGCATCCACTAGGTTTCCACAGCATTCAGGATCCGCCCAAAGTTTGCACTGCGGGCAAACCCTGATTCTCTCCTGCGACCCGGAAAGGAGCGCCCCCGGGTCAGAGTCTTATCCAACCCCTGGCATTTCCCTTACTGGATACAGACCCTGCCGTCCGCAACTGTGGGCGGCGCAAGCAAGCGCCCCTTCGTGGGCGCATGGAGAGATAGACAACCATGAACAAGTTCAAGATGTTCGGAGGCTTCGCCCTCGGCGCTGCCCTTCTAACCAGCGCCTTCGGATTCGCTGCTGGCGTCAGCGGTCCCGGTGGCAATGCGGGCGTCGGCTCCGAAGTTGTTGGCGGTTTCACCACCAGCGCCATCTCATTCACACTCAACGGCGGCGGAAACGTCGTTGGCGCTTCGTTCAGCACGAGCCCGAACGCAACCACTGCCCTGTTCCGAGGCCAAGGCGCCAATACGACTGCGCCGACCGGCGTCGACGACTTCCCGAACTGGTCGTGCACAATCGCGGGATCGGTCGTCACGTGCACTACAGTCAACCCCGTTGCCACGGGTACCCTCAACAGCGTCACCATCGTATTGGGGAGCTGAGGCCGAATCTTCGCATGCTCCTGTCGAAAGCCAGGGGCCTGTACCGATCGATACCTCATGGGGAGCGCGCCTGCGCACTCCCCATGATCTCCATTTAAAACATCCGAAGGAACAAACTTGAGCGCACTACACTTCCGGTTAGCAATTGTGGTTGTGGCGATCAGCATCGCCGCCGGATGGTTCGTGCTGCTCCGTCCAACCGCGCTGGGTGGAGATACGTCTTACGTCATCGTGAGCGGACAAAGCATGGACCCGACGTACCACACCGGCGACCTGGTCATCGCCCGGAAGCATCGCAGCTACGGCCTCGGGGACAAGGTCACCTTTCGGGCCGAGGGGAAGTTTATCATCCACCGCATCGTGGGCGGTGATGCAGCGTCCGGCTTCGTTACACGCGGCGACAACAAGACATCGGACGACCCATGGGGGCCCACGAACAACGACATCGTTGGCGCGTCATGGTTCCACATGGAAGGCGCAGGGACCTGGCTACAGAGAGTGAAGCAGCCGGACGCCCTGGCAACGTTCGGAGGACTGTTCGGAGTCGTGCTCGCAGTCGGCAGCGGGGAACAGAGACGGAGACGAAATGGCAGGTGGAAGAAGTTGAATCAGAAGAACGGGATCAATGACCAGGGTGCCCCGATCTGGGCTACCAGCGCGCTCGTTGTTGCGGGGGTTGCCGCGGTACTCTTTCTTGGTCTTGCGTTCGTCTCATGGCGCTCGGAGAAGGAGACGTCATCGGCTGAGGCGACCAAGTATTCGCACTCAGGCTCGTTTGGGTACACAGCGGCTGTCGCGCCGTCATCGCTGTATCCGAGCGGCATCGTCGGGCCCGTGGTTTCGACAGGGAACGCTGATAAGGATGCCTCTGTCATCCAGCCCATGTACCTGTCGTCAGACCCGCGCCTCGACATCGGATTCAGCTACCAACTGCAGTTACCACCGGGGACGTCTCAGGGGAACGTCGCCGGAGAGCTATCCGCTACCGTCGTCCTCCGTGCCGGGGAGAAGGGTTGGTCGAAGACGGTCGAAACGATCGAAGGCACGCCGTTCGCCGCAACGACTGCAAGCCTCACCGCTCGAATTACCTTGTCGTCGCTACAGGCGCTCATCAAAACGATCGAAGACGAGACTTCCTTCAAAGCCAACAGTTACGAAATCGTAGTCACCCCAAGGGTTCACATCGTTGGCGATGTGTCCGGGCAGCGGATCGACGATGTATTCACGCCCAGCTACAGGATGGCCCTGGACCGGGGTCAGCTGACTCCTGACTCCAAACTCTACCAAGTCGATGCGAAGACCCTCAGCAGGCAGGTGACGGGCACGAGTCACATCGCGACGCCTTTGGGAACGATGACCGTCGCGGCTGCGCGAGTCGTCTCTGTTGCCGGGGTGCTGGTCGCTGGCGTGCTGGCTGCCGTGTTCGGCGCCTTTATCGGGCTGGGGCTCGGCCGGGGAGAAGCGGGGAGGATCCGCGCTCGTTATGGCTCCCTCCTCGTATCCGTACGGAACTCGGACGTCGAACGCGATGGCGTCAACGAGATCGGGCTTCAGAGCATGGCCGACCTCGTCAAGCTGGCCAAAAAGGACGCACGCATGATCCTGCATCACGTGACGGAAGACGGTGCACATCTCTATTTTATCCAGGACGCTGGGCTCACCTACGTGTATGAGGTTCCTGGCGACGCGCCAAAGGCCACAGCAACCTTGAGCGAGGCCTGATGTGCTGCGAAAAGTGGTGGCTACGCTGCTGGTGATTGGTGCGTTGACGGTCATCGTGGCATCAGCAGCAGGGGTGCGAGGGGACGGGGGCCGTGTGGCGCTCATCAAATTGCCCGTTCACGTCACTGTCCCTCCAACGCCGACACCGCAACACTGTGATGAAGAGCGTCGCTCAGAAGGCAACAAGCCTAAGATTGACGAGAAATGCGGCGAACCCAAGCTCTGTGGCAAGGATCTTGCGCGTGTCTCGAAGCCGCGTGAACCCCGCGACAGATGCGAAGACGCGGACTCGCGCGCGATCGTTTTGACCGGCAACAGGCTGGCAACTAACTCGATCGCCCAAGGCCTACCGCCCGCGGACGCGACTCCCGCCTCGAATCAGCCCGAGCCTCGTACGGCGACGCCCACCCCGAAGCCCACGGAGACTCCGACCCGAACGCCGACTCCGTCCCCAACGCCGGGGCAAGGGGTCCGCAGCGAGCGCAAGGTGGACGGCGGGATCGGTGGCGACCCTACGCGCAGCACCTCCCCACCGAACACCCCCTCACCCACCACAACTCCAGCAAAGACCGACACCCCGCAGCGCCAATAACTGGCGGACAGGGGACGCGCTCGCCGCCCAATACCGACACAGCCAATGAC
>JBDSJC010000186.1:0-3311 GCA_039917655.1 Tepidiformaceae bacterium | reverse complement strand
CGGTGAACTTCGATTGGATCAGCTTTGTGGCGGGGATGACCTCGATCCGTTTTACGCCGTTCTTCGTCTACAGCGCCCTGGGAATGCTCCTTCCGACGTTTGTGGCTGTGGCAGCCGGAGACGGATTGGGGCGGGATATCCGGATCACCCTCGCCTACGGGGGTCTGTGGGTCGCGGCGATCGTGGCCAGCGCGGGCTACTTCTGGTACCGCCGGAGACGGACGCTACGCGCAGGCGAATTCTGAACCAACTCAAGATCCAGTCTCGAACGAACTTAGCCCAACCCGCGCGCTAACTCATCTCCGTTCTGGAATTGCCGTAGCCGCGACGAACCGAACGCGAGCAAGGAAGCATGTCACCGGAGTGGCTGCAAAAGTGCCAAGGTCGGTCCACACAAGCTGCGCCCCCGAATGCCCTACCTGCGCCATGGTGACAAGCGCCAAGGCGGCCGGAATCAGGGCCACGGCATAGCTTGCCGTTGGAGCCCACGTGGGTAGCCCGAACTTTTCGCGGTGCCGGCCGACAGCCCAGACACCCACAGTCGTGAGGGCGAAAATTATCGCGAAAATGAAGGCGGTGTCCCCCTGTTCAGGATGCTCGCCGAAGTTCGCAAGGCCGCCCGCCTGATCAGCTACTCGCCGTATCGATTGCTTAAGCGGGCTACCGGTCTGCTTGGCGAGGAACGCGAAAGCCGCTCCTACCACGACGAGGGCGGTCACGGGCAGCGAGTACCTGTCGCGCCAAACCCGCTTCCATCCGATCGCAACGAAGCCAACGACAGCGAGCGGCACGAGAACCACGGCGGCGTGGACCAACAGCGCATGGGCCGGGAGGCCAAACAACGTAGAGATTTCGAACAAACGTCTCTTCCTTCAACGCGCGGGCGAGGATCAGCCACGGGCGCACGCTCCAGTATTGCGAACGATGATTGGAAGACCATGAGAAGTGAAGCTCGGCTGGGCGCCGACGGCCTACGACAGCCGCCCGGCCGCTTGCTGAGCGCCTTCGCCTCCTCCGCCAAGGACCACACGTCCGAGCGAATCCGGAAAGCGAATTGGGTGACTCCTGAGTCCGTCATCGGGGATACACCTATCTCCGGGACAGCCGCGCTGAAAGACACTTGGGTCACTTCGAACAGGTGACTTCGCCATGGCCGTCCTTCAATTTCCACGCCCGTACTCGGCAACCCGCGAACTTCGCACGGCCTCGCCGCGCGTGATCCGGCACCTCTTCCCGGCGAGCATTGCACCTCAGGTCCCCGTGACCAGCGAATTGGTCTGGGGAATCGCCAGCCGAAGCGCGCTTCGGGAGCGGCTCGAAGTCATAGGCGAGCTCGCGCCGGCTGCGCAGCTGTCATTCCTGGCGGTGGAGGTCAGCGGCCTGTACGCGGTGGACCCCTCGCCGGCCGATTCCACACCCGAAACGCTCCTCTTCGCGGTTGCGAAAAGCGTGCGAGGCCTGACGCGGGCCACCGACATGGTCGGCCGGCTGACCGCCTCCAGCTTCGGCATTGTCTTGCAGGGGATGGGCGAGACAGCCGCCGGCGCAGTCGCGGCGCGGCTCTCGCTGCACCTCAACCAGTTGGCGGTTCGCTGGCCGGGTTCCGAAGTGCGCGTTTCAGCGGCAACGGGGACCGGCGTGAACGCTCTGGTGCTGCCCTCAGCGGCGATGGACTCATCCGCGAAGTGTTGCTAGCGCAAAAGCGGCACTGAGAGGTCGGCGGCCTCACGGAGCGGCAGGACGACGGCCACCTCCTTGCAGTTCGTGAAGAACGGGCAACGCACGCATTCGTTCCATACCTTCTGCGGAAACTCCATCACGTTCGCGATCGTGAAACCTTGTTTTTCGAAAAAGCCCGGCTTGTAGGTGAGCGCGAAGACCCGTTCGAGCCCAAAGGCGCGCGCATCGGCGACGCAAGCTGAAACGAGTGCCGCGCCCACGCCCCTGGTCTGGGCGGTCTCCGCCACTGCCAGCGAACGCACCTCGGCGAGGTCCACGCCCATGATGTGCAATGACCCGGTGCCGACGACCTGGTCGCCGAGGCGCGCGACCTTGAAATCGCGGATCGCTTCGTAGATTTCGCCGATCGGGCGGTGAAGCATATCGCCGCGGTCAGCCCAAAACGTGACGAGGGAGTGGATGGCTTCGGCGTCCGAAAGCCGTGCCGGTTCGATACAGAGCAAGAGGGTCTCCTGGCAATTGGGCCGCGCGGGCCGAGGCGAAGGGTGCGTCAGCGGAGCGAGGCCACGCGGGCAGGGGCGACGTGCGTAACGTCGCCCCGAAAATCTCCATTCGCTGTTGCCGGTACCATGACTTAGAAGTCTAACGCAAGATGCAATCCCAGGCACTCGCAGATTGATCCCCGCAACGGGGTGATGGTGTACGCTTCGGCGCTGAGGCGCCCGGGAGGATGACGATGCGCGTTTCGATCATGGGCCAGGCAGCGTTTGGTGAGGCGATCTTCGCCCGCCTGCGGGACGACGGTGTGGACATCGTGGGAGTGAGCGCCCCCGAGCCGAAAGAAGGTGGGCGCCCCGACGCGCTGTGGGTGGCCGCTCAGTCCGCCAGTCTGCCCTGCATCCCAACGCACGCCCTCAAGCAGGACGAAGGTCTCGCCCGGTGGCGGGCGTTGGGGGCCAACCTCTGCGTGATGGCCTTCGTGACGGAGATCATCCCGGACGAAGCGCTGGCCGCACCGACGGACGGGAGCATCCAGTTTCACCCGAGCCTGTTGCCACTGCATCGCGGTT
This sequence comes from Tepidiformaceae bacterium, assembly GCA_039917655.1. Lineage (GTDB taxonomy): Bacteria > Chloroflexota > Dehalococcoidia > Tepidiformales > Tepidiformaceae > PNKC01. Next base: position 561 of record JBDSJC010000186.1, on the reverse strand, counting down.
CTTCGGCGATCAACTGGGCGATCATCAATGGCGAAGGCGAGACCGGGATTTCCATTTTCTGGACAGAAAAGGGGATCGATACAGGCCCCATTCTTCTTCAAAAGCGCACCGCCATTGACCCTGACGACACAGTTGGCTCGCTCTATTTCGAGCGGCTCTTTCCGATGGGGGTGGACGCCACGGCGAAGGCAGTCTCGATGGTCTCTGATGGTACTGCGCCCCGGAACGCGCAGGACCATGCCTATTCCACCTACGAACCACCCTGCAGCGATGTCCATGCCGAGATTCGCTGGTACGAACCGGCATCGCGCATCTATGCACTGATCCGGGGCTGCAACCCCCAGCCGGGCGCGTGGACGACGTTCGAAGGCGCGAAGTTGCGCCTTTTCGACTGCTCGCTGACGGTCACGGAGGAGCCGGGCATGCCGGGGCGGGTACTGCGGATCGACGACGAGGGGCTCGACGTGAGGCTGAACGGCGGGGTATTGCGGGTGTTGCGGGTGCAAGAGGCTGGCGCGAAGAAGGTTTCGGCGGGCGAATGGGCGGCGGCGGCGGGGCTGA
>JBDSJC010000185.1:0-3312 GCA_039917655.1 Tepidiformaceae bacterium | reverse complement strand
GCCAGCAGCTTGCCGTTGACCACAAACGCCGGCGTCCCTTTCAGGGAGAGCGCCTGCACTTCGCGGTAGTCATTCGCCACCGCATCGAGGGTCGAATCGGTGGCGTAGCAGGTCGCGAACTTGGCCGTGTCCAACGTCAGTTCTGCCGCGTAGTCCTTGAACTTGGCCTCCGTGAACGCATCCTGCAACGCGGCGCCACCCTCGTACGATTCGGCCTGCACGGTGAACAGCTTCTTGGCGTATGGCCAGAACTGTCCCTGTTGGGAGGCGCACTCAGCCGCCACCATCATTGGGAGCGAGGTCTGCCCGAGCGGAAAGTAACGGAACTGGAGCTGCACCTTCCCCGGCTTCACGTACGAATCGACGAGGAACTGTTCGAAGTCTCCAGTGAACTCCAGGCAGTGGATGCAGCGGAAGTCCTCGAACATTTCGAGCTTCACCCTGGCATCGTCGTTTCCCAGGTTCCGGCCCTTCGCCAACTCGGGCGGGATGCTCAGTGCCTTCATCTTTGCGACGTACCCACCCCCTGCCGGGTCTCGGACCGCGGTCGGGTTGGCTGGGGCCGCGCTCGTCGCGCCGCCGCTGGACGCGGTGCTCAACGGTTTGGAATCGTCGTCCCCACCGCAGGCCGCCAGGGCGACCGCCGCCAACACGCAGGCCAGCAACCCACCAGCTCGGCTAAGCATCCAGAAAGTCATTTACGAGGCCCATGAAGACATCGAACTGGTCGTGGTGCACCCAGTGGCCAGCCTTTTCTACTTTGACCGAGCGATAGTTGTGGAAGGCGCTCAGGTCCAAGGACTTGAACCGCGCGCCCCAACTCTCTTCGCCCCAGATGATCAGCATCGGACAGCGGATCTGGTTCCAGAGATCGCGCGCGTCCTCCATGTTGAATTCATAGGGTGAGCCAGCGTGGGTAAAGTTATCGAACTTCCAGGTCACGCCGCCCTCCGCCGGGCGCGAGCCGGTGACCGTGAGGTGGCGCGCGAGTTCGGGCGAAAGGTGACGGTTGGCCTCAACCATCCGCGCGGTCGCCTCATCAATGCTCGCGTAGGAGCGAAGCTGACGGTCCTCCAGCTTGCGCATGCTCTCCACCCACTGACGCATGCGGACGTGAGCCGGGCGCCGCTCGCCTGCCGACCAGCCCATGCCGCCGAGCCCTTCAATCGAAACGAGCTTCGTCACTTTCTCGGGGAAGGTGCCCGCGTACTGCAGCGTCACACCGCCGCCGAGCGAGTGCCCGATGATCGTGTAGGGCGCTCGTCCGATCTCCTCGCCCAGGGCGTGGATGTCCAGCGCGTAGTCGATGATCGAATAGTCGCCGCCGGTCGCCCACTCCGAATCGCCGTGCCCGCGAAGGTCCGGAGCATAGACGCAGTAGCGGTCGATCAGCGCCTGCGCCGTCCGATCCCACGAACGGGCATGGTCGCGCGTGCCGTGAATCAGGATCAGCGGTGGCTTCGCTTCATCGCCCCACACCAGATAGTGCATCTTCAGGCGCTGCGAGGTGTAGTAGCGGGACTCAGTCTGCATCTGCGTAGTAGGCAACGCGACGGAGCCAGAGGCAAGAGGTTGGCACGCTACAGGGTGGGTAGGTCACCGAGGCGAAGGCCGAGTGTTCGAAAGATTATTAGTGTTATGCTAAGGAAATGTCTGCCAGTCCGGAATATTCCACGCCCCAGGGTGGGAGCGGCGCGTTCGCGTCGCTGCGCCACCGCCAGTTCCGCTGGATCTACGCCAGCAATACGGCCTTCTTCTTTGCAATGAACGGGCAGTTCGTGGTGCGCTCCTACCTGGCCTTCAAACTGACCGATTCGGCGTTCGCGCTCGGGCTGGTTAACCTTGCCGTCTCTTTGCCAATGCTGATCATCTCGCCCTTCGGTGGCGTGATCGCAGACCGCGTGGAGAAGAAGCGGCTGATCATGACCGGGCAGGCGCTCTTGCTGGCGAACGAGATGGGGGTGCTCATTCTGCTGCTCACCAACCGGCTAGAGTTCTGGCATCTGTTGAGCGCGATGTTCCTCATGGGCTGCTTGTTCCCATTCATCATGCCGGCGCGCCAATCGATCGTCGCGAACATTGTGGGCAAGCAAGGGCTGGCGAACGCGATGGCACTACAGATGGGCGGGATGAACGCGGCGCGGGTCGTCGGCCCGGTGACCGCCGGGCTGGTGATAGCGGCGTTCGGGGTGAACTGGATGTACGTGGTAGCGGTGGGTTTGTATCTCACGGCGCTGCTTGCGATGTCCCGTGTGGACCGCGCCTACCCAACCCAGGGCGAGTTGAAAAAGAGCGTGATGGGCGACCTGCTGGACGGCTTCCGCTACGTGCGAGACGACCCGCCAGTACGCGTCCTGCTCCTCCTTTCTCTTGTGCCGATCATGCTCGCGATGCCGTTTCAGGCGTTGCTTGTGGTGTTCGCGGAGGACGTTTGGGGCGTGGGCACAACGGGGCTGGGGGTGCTCCAGGCGGCGGCCGGGGTCGGCGGGATCCTGGGGTCCATCTTCGTCGCCTGGAAGGGCGCTTCGCCACAAAAACTGCGACTGATGATGGCCAGCCTGCTTGCCTTCGGTGGCACACTCTTCCTCTTCGCGCTGAGCCCGTGGTTCCTGCTGGCGCTGCCGCTGGTGCTGGTTTCGGACATTTTCGCGAGCATCTTCAACACGGTAAACAACACCGCGATCCAGGTGCTCATCCCGGACGCCGTCCGGGGGCGCGTGATGAGCCTGATGATGATGACCTTCGGACTGACGCCGCTGGGCACGGTGCCCGTGAGCGCGGCCGCCCAGGCCTGGGGCGCGCCCGCGGCGGTGGCCGGGGCATCGGCGCTAACGGTCATCTTCGCGGTGGCGATCTACCTGCTGAGCGGCGCGCTGCGTGGAATCGACCAGACCGCGGCGCGAGCGTTGGACGAACCGGAAGAGCTGATCGTGCGGCTCGACCCGCAGCCGGTGGCCGCCGCCTCCTGACCAGGGGATGTCAGGCGGATCGTCTAGACTCGTAAGATGATGCGCCACGCAGGCAAGCCGCCCGGACCAGACGACCGCGTGCTCAAACTGCCTGATGGCCGGCTGCTGGGCTACGCCGAGTTCGGCCACCCGGCCGGTGGGACGCTCTTTTTCTTCCACGATTGCTGCGGTTCGCGATTCAGCGGAGCGTTTCTGGACGCGGCCGCGAAGGAGCGGGGCGTGCGAGTCGTTGCGCTCGAACGGCCGGGCTTCGGGCTCTCGGATTTTCAGCTGGGCCGGAGCATCGCTGCCTGGCCCGCGGACGTGCTTGAGGCGGCCCAGCACCTAGGTTGCGAACGGTTCG
>JBDSJC010000184.1:0-4814 GCA_039917655.1 Tepidiformaceae bacterium | reverse complement strand
AGCGGCGTGAGCCGGCCGCGCACTCGCGTCCTCCACTCACTAATTGAGTCATCCGACCGGGAATTCCGGTTCGCCGAGGTGGTCAACTTAGTCAAACAGTCGTTCGGAAAGGAGGCTTCCGGGGACTCTGACTACACCTATCTGAACATCGCGATGGGCCAGCTCTGCAAGAGCGAATATGGGGGCTTGCTCCGACGCCGACAGGTACGAGGTGGAAGCCTGTATCCATTTGGGAATCCGCTGGCTCGGTCGTATATCAGGATGCTTGAGCAGTCGGGACGGGTGCCGTGGGTCACGACTGACGCAGCCGGACGGAAATGAACCCAGAACGCTCCGACACCGGTCCTCGTCGGCTACGGCACGCCCTAGTTGCAGAGTGAGACCCTCCGGCGGCAGAGAGCCACAAAGGTCCTGGGCCGAGGTTCGCCCGCAACTTGCTGCATACAAACCTCCCGAACCAGGGCCTGCTGAGCAGCACGCCCGCGGCGAGCTGGCGCTGTTCATCCCTATCGCCACTTGAAAGTTTAGAACACTTGTTCTAAGCTTTGGGGGATGGCCGAACCTCCTTCTCGCCCGGCTGTGCCCCGGCTGCCGCAGGGTAGCGGGCAGTCTGCGGTTGAACGCTCGCTGGCTTCGCCGCCGGGGGGAAGTGGGCAGCCAGGGGGACCGCTCGCTTACGGTCGCGGCTCGGATTCGCACCCACCCAGCGGTTATGTGGAACTGCATGCGCACTCCTGCTGGTCGTTGCGGGAAGGGGCGAGCAGTTGCGATGAGCTGGTCGACCGCGCCGTCCGGCTGGGCTACGTGGCGATGGCGGTCACCGACCACGACAACCTGTACGGCGCAATGGAGTATGCGAAGGCGGCGCACGAACGGGGTCTGCGCCCGATTACGGGCTGCGAGCTGACCGTTGGTCCGCACGATGGCGCGTCTCCCGAAACCTACCACCTGACGGTCCTGGCAGAGACGGTCGATGGCTACCGCAACCTCTGCCGCTTGCTCAGCCGCGCCTACCGCACCTATGGCAAAGACGAACCGCATGTCGATTGCGAGTGGTTGTTCGAACTGAACGATGGGCTGATTGTGCTTTCGGGCTGCGCGCGCGGCGAGATTTCGCAGCTGTTGGAGGCGGGACAGAAGCAGCGCGCAGACAGTGCTGCCATCGCCTATCGCGAGGTGTTTGGCGCGGAGCGCTTTTACATCGAACTACAGCACCACGATGTCTACGGCGATACCCATCTGGTGGCCTCGCTGACAGAGTTGGCAGAGCGCACCGGGCTGGAGGTGGTGGCGACGAACAACGCGCACTATCACGTGCGCAGCCGCCATCGCCTGAACGACGTTTTGGTGGCGGTGCGGCACCGCCTGACGCTGGACAGTTCGCACTGTGAGCGGCGGCCGAACTCGGAGTTCTTCCTGAAGCGCGGCGATGCGATGGCCCACCGCTTCACGCGCTACCCGAAAGCGATCTCCAACACCCTGGCCATCGCAGATCGCTGCCGCTTTGACCTGACGAGGGACCTGCCGTACCGCCTGCCGGACTATCCGGTGCCCGAAGGGGCGACGCTCGATAGCTACCTGCGCGGGATCTGCGAACGGGCGTTTCGGCGCAAGTACACGCCGCTTGAGCCGGCCGCCTTTGCCGACGCCCGCGAACGGCTAGAACGCGAACTTTCGCTGATCCAGAAGCACGGACTGGGCGGCTTCTTCCTTGTCTACTGGGACATCCTTCAGATGGTGAACGAGATCGCGCAGAAGCTGCGGGGCCGGGATCCGACACTCGCCAGCGACGAACGCCCGGTAGGCCGTGGCCGCGGCTCGTCGGTCAGTTCAATCGTCTGCTACCTGATTGGGCTTTCGCACATTGACCCGGTGAAAAACAACCTCTACCTCGCGCGCTTCCTGAACGACGAACTGCATTCGCTGCCGGACATCGACCTGGATTTTCCGCGCGACATCCGCGACGAGCTGTTACAGCTCATCTACGACCGCTACGGCGAGGAACATGCAGCGATCGTGGCGGCTTTCCCCACCTACCGCTTCCGCAGCGCCGTGCAGGATATCGGCAAGGTGCTGGGGCTGCCCGCGCCCGTGCTGGCGAAGCTGAACAAACTTGGCGACGGGTTTGCAAGCGCGCGGGACATTGCCGCCGAGATGCAGCACGTGCCCGAACTGCGTCCGCTGGTCAACGCCCCGATCTGGAGGGACCTGGTGGAGCTTGCCGGGCAGGTGGCCGGATTCCCGAGGCATATCGGCCAGCACGTGGGCGGCGTTGTCATCTCGGCTGAGAAGCTCTCCTCGGTGGTCCCCGTCGAACCGGCGCGCATGGCCGGCCGCTTCGTCTGCCAGTGGGATAAGGATTCGGTGGACGACGCGCGCTTCGTAAAGATCGACTTCCTCGCGCTGGGCATGCTTTCGGCGGTGGATGACTGCCTGAACATTGTCGAAGAGGTGCATGGCGTGCGCGTGGACCTCGGCCGAATTCCGCACGATAGCCCGGAGATCTACCAGTCGATCCAAAAGGGCGACACCATGGGCGTCTTCCAGATCGAAAGCCGCGCGCAGGTGCAGACACTGCCGCGAACACAGCCGCGCAACATTGATGACCTGGCGGTGCAGGTGGCGATTATCCGGCCCGGCCCAATTGTCGCGGGCGCCTTCCACCCGTACATGGAGTATCGCGAAAAGCTGGCGCGCGGCGAGGACGTGTTTGTCGATTACGGACACCCCGAGCTGGCGCTGCTGCTGAAGGATTGCCTGGGCGAAACGCTGGGGCATGTGCTCTACCAGGACCAGGTACTCCAGATCTCCTGCGCGGTCGCTGGTTTTACGCCGGGCCAGGCAGACCGGTTGCGGCGGGCGATGAGCCGCAAACGTTCCTCAGAAGCGATGCAGGCGATAGCCGGGGACTTTTACACCGGCGCCCAACAGCAGGGGGTGAGCCTTGCCGCTGCCAAAGTAGCGTTCGACAAGATGTCCGCCTTCGCTGCCTTCGGTTTCCCAAAGAGCCATGCCGTGGCCTTTGCGTTGCTCGCCTACGAATCGGTGTGGTTGCGCTTCTACTACCCGGCGGCCTACTACTGTTCGCTTTTCAACGCACAGCCGATGGGCTTCTATTCGGTGGAGGTGCTGGCGGGCGATGCCGAGCGTCACGGGATCAAGCTGCTGCCGCCGGCGATCAACGTCAGCCGCGCGGGCGCCTGGCCAGAATTAGGCGACATCCGTCTTGGACTCGATCAGGTGAAGGGCACCGGTGGTGGCTGGCAAGCCCGGCGCGGCCAGCCGCCCGGGTTCCAAACGCTCTGCCAGCAGATCGTCTCCGAACGCGAAGCTAACGGACCGTACTGTTCGCTACACGGACTCATAGCCCGTGCTGGGCTGACGCGGGAGCACGGTGAGACCCTGATCCGCGCCGGTGTGCTGGACGAATTTGGGCTTTCTCGACGAGATATGCTCTGGCAGCTCGGGCTCCTCATCCAGCCCGTCCAGGTGGGCCGCACGGTGTCCCGTCCCCGGGCACTGCAGGCGAGCCTGCCGCTCGCCACCGAGCAGGATATGGCCGAACTCCCAAAGCTCTCGAAGTGGCACGAACTGGCGTGGGATTTCGAGCGGATGGGCTTGAGCCCCGGTCAGCATCCGATGTCGCTGGTGAGACCGCTGCTACACGAAGGGTTGATCTCCAGCCTTCACCTGGGTGGTGTGCACAATCCCAACCGCCTTCCGCAGGGGATGCGCGTGCGGATGGCCGGCATGGTGGTCACCCGGCAACGCCCATCCACGGCCAGCGGTGTGATGTTCATGCTGGTGGAGGATGAGTACGGCGTGGCGAACATCGTTATCCACACCCCATTGCAGGAACGGCAACGCGAACTGGTCCGCGCCACGCCGTTCGTGATCATCCAGGGGCGCGTGGATAACAAGAAGACCGGCTTCCCGAACATCATCGCCGAGCGGTTCATGCCCTGTCCGCTGCCGGGCCTGATCGAAGCGCCGGGCGCTCACAATTTCGGCTAGGGGGATTTGTAAAGTTCGTCACAAAACCAATGGTTGACGAATAACCTTTGAGATCGTACTGTCGTTATCACCCCCAGAAGACACGGGTACACCCGGGGAAGGAGCCGACCAATGGTCACGATCACTGCCCTCCGGCTCACCGCACGCGGGAGCGCGTCGAACCGCTAGTACTGCTCGCAGCAGACGGCGAACATCGACGCCGTACCGCCAAGCGGTACGGCCTTTCTATTGCCCGGCCGCTTTTGCACAGGTCAACAAGCATATTGACTGCCTGCTGAAAGTGTGTCTCAGGGATCAAGACGTTAAGCCTTCCCCGCCTCATCAGTGTTCACATTAGCCTGTGACCATTGGCAACAGCTGTATAGCTGGAGTGCCGGGCCAATCGCCCGCTTGGAGAAAACCCGTGTTGGACTTCACCCTATCAACGTCACGGAAGTTCGCCGCCTACGGAACTGGAATGAGATACGTCCCGGGCGACCCAGAACCGAAGTGGCTAACTCACAAAGTGGCACAGCATTCGGCGCTCACAATCGGGCGCACATCAGTCTCAGCAACCAGGATGTCGAACCAAAGGCTGGCATCCATTACCGCACAAGCGGAAGGAAACTGAACATGTACCACTCGAATCTTTCGGCGCGCGAACTGCAGCTCATGCAGAGCCAACGCGCCATCTTCCCGGGGGATCCGGAACCATTATGGCTGAGGCGCGGCGTCCAACTGGAGCAGGCGATGGCCGCGATGAAAGCCGACGCCCGTTCGGCACAAGCGGCTGCCTCGGAACGGCGCGGCCTCGTCGGGCG
>JBDSJC010000183.1:0-3885 GCA_039917655.1 Tepidiformaceae bacterium | reverse complement strand
CGGACATCGGATGAAGGCCCTGTTGAAGCGGGTACTGGACCCGGCGGAGTTCCTTTCGCCGCACGGCGTCCGTTCGCTCAGCCGCGTGCACCTGGAGCAGCCCTACATGCTCGATCACGATGGGGTGAAGCACATGGTGACCTATGACCCGGCGGAATCGACGTCGGGCCTCTTCGGTGGGAATTCCAACTGGCGCGGCCCGGTCTGGTTCCCGGTCAACTACCTTCTGATCGAAGCGCTACAGAAATTCCATCACTACTACGGCGACGAGTTCGTGATCGAAAATCCGACCGGTAGCGGCGAGCAGATGACAATTGCGGCGGTGGCGGTCGACCTTTCGCGGCGGCTAGCCAACATTTTCCTGCGCGACGAAAGCGGCCAGCGACCGGTGTTTGCGGGTCGCGAACTCGAAGGGACGGACCCAGTGTGGGGTGACGCGCCGCTTTTTTACGAATACTTCCATGGCGATAGCGGGGCGGGTCTTGGGGCGAGCCATCAGACTGGCTGGACCGCGTTGGTGGCGAAGCTGTTGGAGCAGAGCGGGCATCACGGTGGCCCGTTGCCGAGCAGCCGCAAACCAGCGCCGTAGCCAATCCGGGCGGAATTCATCGCAGCGTAAGCCGCGACGCGCGGCTATTGGCGTACCTTTGCGCGTACAACGCCGTCCGCCAGCGAGCGGCTAGCGAAGTCCAGAGCATGCAGGTACAACTCTTGGCCGACAAGGCGACTCAACCAGGCGCGACGAGCCCAGCGATCACGCTTTACGGCACCAACTGGTGCAGCGACTGTAAGCGAAGCAAGAAGTTCTTCGGCGAACAGCGCGTCCAGTACAGCTTCGTAGACATCGAATGCGACGAGGCGGGGATGCTCATCGTCGAAGAGAAGAACAACGGCAAGCATGTCATCCCCGTCATCGTCTTCGCCGACGGGTCGCATCTGATTGAGCCATCGAACGCGGAACTCGCCGCGAAGCTGGGCCTGCAGACTGCCGCCAAGAACAAGTTCTACGACCTGATCATCGTCGGCAGCGGGCCGGCTGGGCTGACTACCGGTTTCTATGCAGCGCGCGAAGGGATCGACACGCTCGTGATCGAGCGCGGCGGGATCGGCGGACAGGCCGGCATCACCGAGCGGCTCGACAACTTTCCGGGGTTCCCCGAGGGCGTGACGGGTTCGGAGTTCGCCGACCGGCTGCGCGCCCAGGCGGAGCGATTCGGCGTCGAGATTCTGTCCGCGCAGGAGGTGACGGAGGTGGGTGCGGATGGCGAGTATCGCTTCGTGCGCACCGCCGACGGGAGCGAATATCGGAGTTGGGCGGTGCTGCTGGCGCTCGGCTCGACCTATCGGCGATTGGGCGTCCCGGGCGAGGCGGACTTCATCGGGGCGGGGGTGCACTTCTGCGCGACCTGCGATGGGGCCTTCTACAAGGGTCGCGATGTGGTGGTGATCGGTGGCGGCAACTCGGCGGCCGAAGAGAGCCTCTTTCTGACGAAGTTCGCCAAGAAGGTGACGATCGTGACGCGCGATTCTGAGTTGAGCGCAAGCAAGGTCATTGTCGAAAAGGTGGCGTCGCACCCTCAGATTGAGCTTCTTCCGGACTCGTCGCCGGTGGAGTTCAAGGGCGATTCGAAGCTGCAGTCGCTCACGTTGAAAAACAACAAGACGGGCGCGCTGAGTGAGATTTCGCCCTCGGGCGTATTCGTCTTCATCGGTCTGCAGCCGAACACGGCAATTGTGAAGGGACTTGTCGACGTGGACGCATATGGCTTCATCACAACCGGGATGGACCTTCAGACCAGCAGCCCCGGCTTCTTCGCAGCAGGCGACGTGCGCGCTGGCAGCACGAAGCAGGCGGCTTCGGCGGCTGGCGAAGGGGCGGCGGTCGCGCTGGGGATTCGGCATTACCTGCAGGGGAAGGCCGGGCAACGGCCTATGAGGTCCCAAGAGTCGGTCTGAGTCTAAAGTTGCGACATGTTCAGCCTGCTCGCCTCTCTCGTCGGTCAACTTCGTAACGTCTTTGCCGACCGCCGCAACCTAATTTTTTGGTGAACGCCGCCCTGCGGCGACAGCTCGCCGACTACCAGTGTGAAGGCAACCTCCTCTCAGGAGTGCATGAACCGGAGAGCTCGGTGATTGCCGAAGTTGTGCTGCTGGACGCGCACGTCGACGACGGCAAATTCACGCCCCGCCGGGCCAAAGTGAACTCTCGTTCAAATATGCCTCGGGCGTCGCGTTGATTGCCTAGCAGGGTTTTGAAAAGCGCTCAAATTTTGTGCGACTCGACAATAACGCGCGGCACGTCATCGTTTAGTCTGAGAATTGTGCGAGCAATGTGCCGTACTGCGATTTCAGCACCCTGCTAGGTCGAACTCGAACGCGCCTGGGCTTGTACGCCCGCGCATACGCCGCGAGCCTGCTATTGATTTCGACTGCTGCCCATCTCGATTCCACACCCATCGCACGCTCTCTCAATTCACCGTCGATCAGCTCAAACGGTGGCCATCAGGCATCGCGACCAGCTCTTCAGGGGTATGCCGAAACGGAATGTCAGTCGCACGGCTATTCTCGCTGATTTCAGTATACTTCCCCATCGCCCCCGACTCCCTACCCAAACCCATCCCGTGCGATTTGTGTGGAGCATTCAACGATACTGGCGCTGCCTGGAGATCGCGAACTTTTCGGCGGACACGCCGGACCGCCGTGACGCTGGTGGGCAGCGTGTTCGAGCGCGGCCTACTGGAGGGCCACGCACTGACCGCGACGAGCGCGACCACGATGGAAGAAAATGTGACGGTGCGGGGACGAAGCCGTCGCGCACCCTTCGCCTGAGCAGACCGGTAGACCAAGTGATAGGGAGAACGAACGCACATGTACGAACGCGAACTGCGCGCTAAGCCGGAATGGCTGCAGTCCATCTTCCCCTGGGAACAACGCAGAGTGGTTACTAATGGGCGGGCGATGGCCTACGTCGAAGTCGGCTCATCGTCCGCCCGCCCGGTGCTCCTGCTCTCCGGCAACCCGACCTGGGGGTTCCTCTACCGCGATTTTCTTCAACCGCTGGCCGACGCCGGATACAGAGCGATCGCGCCGGACTGGGTGGGCACCGGCTATTCAGACCACCCGCGCAACGACGCGGAGCTCAGCTTCGCGCACCACATCGCTGACCTCGTTTCCTTCGTCGACCAGCTCGACCTGGACGGGTTTGTGGTTGTCGGTCAGGACTGGGGTGGGCCGCAGGGGCTCGGTGCGGCGCTGGAACGGCGTAGCCGGCTCGGCGCTCTCGTGCTGATGAGCACCTGGGCATTCACGGGAGATGTCGGCAGGTTCCATGCGTCGCCGCGGCCATGGTCGACCTGGCAGGCCCCGCTCATTGGCCAGTTCTTCATGAAGCGGCTGAAGGTGCTCTCCCAAAACGGACCCTCGGCGACCTCACAGCGGGGCATGTCAGACGCCGAGTCACGCGCATACCATCACGTCTTTGATGAGCCCGGCTCTGACGCGGCCGTCTTGAGTTGGCCGCGGAATATCCCGATGCGCGAGGGCGACCGCGGTTCGGTGGACATGCATATTCTCGAAGGGCGGCTGCCCGAATTGGCGGACGTCCCTGCGCTGCTGCTTTGGGGGCGGCAGGATTCCGTCTTCGGCGAGAGCTACGCGAGTCGCCTGAAGGAGCGGCTGCCGCAGGCGGAGGGGCCGTTCGTCATCGAGGACGCGGACCACTTCATGCAGGACGATGCAGGACCGGCGATCGTCGCCCGCATGCTCGAATTCCTATCGCGGGTTGCGCCCGTGGGGATGAATCGAGCCGCAACGAAAAGTCCGACAGCGGCGCCACGGTCGCAGCTGGCTGGCTGGCAGCTGCGGCTTTCCGAGACGATCCCGCCG
>JBDSJC010000182.1:0-23887 GCA_039917655.1 Tepidiformaceae bacterium | reverse complement strand
CGTCCGGGTCGGTCTTCGCCATGACCACGGCGATATCGGCGACGCTGGCAGCACTGCTGAACCACTTTTCGCCGTTCATCACCCAGTGGTCGCCGTCGCGGATGGCGCGCGTCTGCATGCCGGTGGCATCGGCGCCCGCGGCCTTTTCGGTCATGGAGTAGCAGATGCGTTTTTCGCCGTTGAGGAGTGGCTTGAGGAACTTCTCCTTCTGGAAATCGGTGCCGTGCGTGAGGAGGGTGAGCATGGTGGCGTCGTCCGGGCCCTGGGTGTTCATGGAGAGGGCTCCGAGGTAGCTTTCGCCGAGTTCCATCTGCACAAGGGCGTTGGCGAGCGGGCCGAGGCCCATGCCGCCGTACTCCTTGGGGATGAACGGGCACCAGAGCCCCTGGGCGCGGGCCTTGGTGCGCAGTTCGCCCAGCACTTCCTTGTATGGGCGCGAAAGGAGTTGCTCCTCGGCGGGGATGCATTCGTCATGCACCCAATTGCGCACCTGTTCGCGAATCGCCTTTGCCTCAGCGGGGATTTCGAAATCGATAGCCATGATCGTCCTCCGACGTGTGCTGGTGGCCTTCCTTTGGGGGAGGGAGGCCGCTGGATGGCCGCTCTTTTCTGAAAATGGCAGCACTCGGATTGCGCCTTCGCCCCGTTGGGCTAGAAGCTCCCGCCGGAGACTTCGAGCAGTGCCCCGGTGGTGAAACTCGATGCCTTTGAAGCGAAGTAGAGGGCCGCTCCCACGATTTCGTCTGGCTGGCCACCGCGGCCAAGGGGGATGGTGGTCTTCGCGCGCTCGTTGAACGCTTGCAGGTCCCACGCTTTGGAGATATCGGTGAGGAACGGGCCGGGGATGATGCAGTTGACGCGCACCTTGGGTCCGAAGGCTTTGGCGAAGCCTACGGTCATGGCGTTGACCCCGGCCTTGGCGGCGGCGTAGGTGATGACGTTGGCGCCAGGGTGGAGGGATGCAGTGCTCGAAACCATGATGATCGAGCCGCCTTCCCCCTCGGCCATCCGCGAGCCGACGAGTGCGGTGAGACGGAAGGGGCCCTTGAGGTTCACATCAAGCACCTTGTCGTAGAGCGCCTCGGTGACGTCTGTGACCTTGTCGTAGATCGGGGACATGCCGGCGTTGTTGACGAGCACATCGACGTGGCCAAATTCGGCGTACGCAACCTCGGCGAGGGCATCGACCTGGTCCCATTCGCCGACGTGGCAGGCGACGGGCAGCGCCTTGCGTCCGGTGGACGCTCGCACCTCGGCGGCAAGCTCTTCGCAGTTGTCCAGCTTGCGGCTGGCGATCACGACATCAGCGCCGGCGCGGGCGAAGGCGAGCACCATCGCGCGGCCAAGGCCTCGGCTGCCGCCGGTGACCAGCGCTACCTTGCCTGTCAGATTGAAGATTTCAGCGTGCTCCAACGTTCCTCCTCCGCGGTCCGCAAGGCGGGATGCTACGGCATTCCGGGCTGCCTCCCAAGTGGGAGGGCGACGGGAGACTGGTCGTCGGGCCACCAGCGGAAGGTTGCGAGCTCGGTGCGGCCGGTGGCATCGAAATGCACACCTTCCTCAATGAGGAGGCGGAGCTGGAGGTCGGCGGAGGGGCCGCGGCTCTTGTAGCTGATTTCACCGCGGACGTTGATCACGCGCCACCAGGGGACGCCGCTCTCGTTCGGAAGGTAGCTGAGGGCGTAGCCAACGGCGCGGGCGGCGGCGGGCGCGCCAAGTTCGAGTGCGACCTGGCCGTAGGTGACCACTCTCCCGGCCGGCACCGAGCGCACGAATTCGTAGACGCGGTCGTAGAAGGTCTCCGTGGGCGTGACAGTGGGGTTCAGCGGCATTGAGCCGTATTATCGGCAATCACCATGACCGAAGCACTACCAGCCGCGCTCACCGGGACCCGCGTCATCAGCGCGGGCCAGATCCTCGCCGCCCCTTTCTGCGCCACGCTCCTCGGAGAGTTCGGCGCCGAAGTGATCAAAGTCGAACAGCCGAAAATCGGCGACCCGAACCGGGGCAACATTTCGTTCGCGCAGGACAACCGCGGCCAGAAGTCCGTGACACTGGACCTCGGCCACCCGGAGGGGAAGCAGATCTTCCGGCGACTCTGCGATGTGTCTGACATTGTGGTCGAAAACTTCCGGCCCGGCACGTTGGAGAAGTGGGGACTGGCGCCCGACACGCTTCGCGAAACGAGCCCGGGGCTTGTGGTTGTGCGGATCAGCGGCTACGGGCAGACGGGGCCGTACAAGGACCGCGCGGGCTTCGACCGGGTAGCGCTGGGGTTCGCGGGGATCACCTACGTCACGGGATACCCGGATCGGCCACCGGTGCGGCCCGGCTACTTCGTGGCGGACTACGGGAGCGGCGTGTTCGCGGCGTTTGGCGCGCTGGCCGCATTACAAGCGCGGCAGCAGACGGGGCGCGGGCAGGACGTGGACGTGGCGCTCTACGAATCGATCTGGCGGATGAGCGGTTCGCATGCCGCCGGATTCGGGATGACGGGGCTGAATCGCGAGCGTTCGGCGAACTACTTTCCGGGGGTTGTGCCGGCGGAGCAGTTCGCAACGTCGGATGGGCACTTCCTGATTATCAACGCGACGACCCAGCGGGTTTTCGAGCGCCTTTGCGAGGCGATCGGCCAGCCGGACCTGCCGAAGAGTGAACTGTTCACCCCGCGAAAGAACCTCCACGCCAACCACGAGGCGATCCATCACGTGGTGGACGAATGGGTGGCGAAGCACACGCTGGCGGAGTGCATGACAGTGCTCAACGAGTTCGGCGTGCCCGCGAGCAAGGTGTACGCCACCAGCGACATCGTTGAGGACCCGCACTACGCGGCCCGCGAGCAAGTGTTGACCGTGGACAGCGCGGACTTTGGGCCGCTCTTGCAGCCGGGCGTGGTGCCCCGGCTGACCAAGACGCCGGGGCGGGTCTACAGTCGTGCGCCGAAGCTCGGTGAGCACAACGCTGAGGTGTATGGCGGGCTGCTGGGCCTAAAGGCTGACGAGATCGAGCGGTTGACGGCGGCGGGGATCATTTGATGGCCGCGTCTTCACCTCAACCGGAAAACGGACGATCGACCGCCAACCGGTGGACCCTCACCCCCTGCCCTCTCTCCCACTGCGGCGGGCGAGGGGAGACGACGCCGCCACCACTCACTGTGGTGGACTAGCCGATGATTCGCGGGCTCGCTGGGGTACTGGGGGTGTGGGCGGTGGGCGCGGCGCTGCTGCGGGTCGTTGCTGTGCCAGCGCAGTTCTGTCCGCCAGTGACTTCGGCGCAGGCGCTGGAGAGCGCGCAGGCGGCGGCCGGGTGGATCGAACGCGCGCAACAGGCGGACGGGAGCTACACCTACGAATTCAACGCTGAGACGGGGACGTACTCGGCGGAGTACAACTCCGTGCGTCACGCCGGCGTGACGATGGCTCTGTACCAGCTGGCGGCATTTGACCCAAGCGTCTTACCGACCGCCGACCGCGGGCTTGCCTGGATGCAGGGCCACTTGGCTCGCCACGACGGCTGGGCGGCGCTCCAGGACCCGGTCGACGGCTCGATCGAACTTGGGGCGGACGCGCTGATGCTGACCGCGCTGGCGCAACGCCGAATCGCAACGAACGACCCGCGGTTCGACCCGTTGATGCGCGAGATCGCGCGGTTCATCCTGGTGATGCAGCAGGACGACGGGAGCTTCCTCCTGCGTTGGCTGCCAGCGACGGGTGCGCCGGACCCGTCCGAACGTTCGAAGTACGCCACCGGCGAATCGTTCTGGGCGCTGGCGTTGATGCACCGCCTGTTCCCGGCCGAAGGGTGGGACGCGCCAACGCGGAAAGTGGCGGACTACCTTTCGCTGCACCGGGACACGGTGGAGAAGCAGAAATTTCCACCGTGGGCGGACCAGTGGGCGGCGCACGGCCTGGCCGAAATGGCCGCCTGGCCGGGGTCTGGGCCGCACTTGAACGAGGCTAACGTGACCTACGGACGCAGTTTGGCGCAGCGTTTCGGGTTCCTCGTTCGAGTCGAATCGCAGCGGCGGGATGCGGGGATTTCGGACCTGATCCACGGGCGCCAGGCACGGGCGGCGGGGATGGGGACCTGGGGCGAAGGTCTCGATTCACTCTGGCGGCTGGCCGGACTCGACTCCCGCCTGGCGGACGTGAAGGCGAAAATCGGCGAGCGCGCGGTGTGCACCGCCGGGATGCTGGCTCAGCGTCAGGTCAGGCCGGGCGAGCCCAACACCGGGCCAGACGTGCCGCGGACCGGCGGCTGGTTCACGGAAGGCGTGACGCGCATGGACGACCAGCAGCACGCGCTTTCGGCCTTGCTGCGCAGCCGCGACATTCTCGATGGCCGCTCGAAGGAGCCGAAGTGAACACCTACTGGCAGCTGATTGTCTTCTTTTTCGCAGCGATCAATCCCGCGGCTGTTGCCCTTGCGATGGCGCGACGCGGTGAGGACCGCGACATTCGCGCGCGCTGGAAGACGCCGGCAATTGGCCTGGCGATTGCGATGGCGGCGTACGCGGTGGCGGCGTCCGGGGCGGCGCGAGCGCTGGATGGACTCGATATCGAACCGGAGTCGTTCCGGGTAGCAGCGGGAATCGTGATGGCGGCGGTGGGCGTGTTGTCCATCTGGAGGGGCGCGCCAGAGGTTGAGGGTGAGGAGATGGGTTGGCAGTCGGCGGTGTTCCCGCTTGCCCTGCCCTTGCTCGTCTCGCCCGCGGGACTCGTCGCAGCGGTGACCTACGGCGCCGACGATGGTGGCGGGACGGCGTTCGGCGCGTTGTCGGTGTCGCTGGCGATTGCAGGCATCCTGCTGGTCGTTAGCCGAGGCCCCTGGGTGCCGGCGCTGGATGCGGTGGCGCGGCTGACCGGGGCGTTGCTGGTGGTGGTGGCCGCGGGGCTCGTAGTCGATGGAGTGAGGGCGATCTGATGACTGGTCAACGAACTTCGCCACTACAGAACCGCGTTAACCCATTCGGCGAGGTTATCGCGACCTCCGAACGAGGGCTATTCCTGGGAAATCGGGGCGGCTGTTTCCATGACGCGGATCAGGAGCTGACGCGTGCACGGTGGGCGAGCCGCCAGTGGATCACCTGCGTCCTGGAGTTCAAGGATCGCAGACGGGCGCTGATGCAGCCGGGGCTGTACACCGAGCTCTTCTTCCTCGACGAAGCGACGGCGTTGGCGGCCGGGCATCGCCCCTGCTTCGAGTGTCGACGGGCGGATTCTTTGCGGTTTTTCGAGGCGCTTCGGGCGGGCATCCCCGGTCTTGTGGCCGACGACGCAAGGCTGTACGCGGACACGGTGGACAGGCGTCTGCACGAGGAGCGTGTGGATGCCAGGACGAAGGCGCAACGCACGCGTCGCGCGGTGCTCGGGGACCTGCCAGATGGCACGATGTTGACGCTTCCGAAAGATGCCGCTCAGCCTTACCTGCTGATATGCGGCCGGCTGTTTCCCTGGAGCTTTGCGGGCTATGGAACGCCGATCCGCGCTGACCGGGCGTCAGAGGCGACGGTGCTGACGCCCGCGACGACCCTTGCGGCGTTGCACGCGGGGTACGCGCCGGTGGTGCATCCTTCGGCGAATTGAGCAACAACGGCCAGCGTCCGGGAATCCAGATCGTTGAGCGTCTTTGGCGCTCCACACCAGGGCATGGCAAGGTGGAGATCGACGAAGTCACCTGGCTTGTGCGAAGGATGACGTTACATGCCCAGCAGATCACTCACGATTGAGCAGGTACTGACCCTGCTAGCTGAAACGCCGCCGCGCATCGCCGCGCTTACCGCCGGTCTGGCACCACCTCAATTGCGCATCACACCCAGCCACGATGGGTGGTCTGTGAACGATGTGCTTGCTCATCTCCGTGCGTGTGCTGACGTCTGGGGCAGCTGCATCGTGGCGATGATCGCCGAAGACAGGCCCACGCTGCGGGCTACCAATCCCACCACCTGGATAAAGACGACGAACTATCTCGAACTCGATTGTCGGCCCTCGTTGCGCTCCTTTGCCACGCAGCGCGCCGCCCTATTGACAGTTCTAGGACCGTTGCCGCACGAAGACTGGTCACGCCCGGCGACAGTCACGGGGGCGGGAAAAGCCCTCGAACGGACCGTGCTGTTTTATGCGCAGTGGCTGGCTGTCCATGAACGGCAGCACGTCAAGCAGGTCGAACGCATCGTCAACGGGACGCAGACGTAGCAACGTCCGCGCTCGCTGGTCGCTCACTCAATTGGCGGTAGAGCCCTTGCGATCCCCAGAAACTCTGTGCGCCCACCTGACCAAGTAGCGTCGTCCACCGTTCGTCTTGCCTGCTCACGCCGGTCCGGCTACGAAAGATGGACAAAGTCACTGGGCAGTTAGCCGTGACGGTCTCTGAGCAGCGACATCTGCCCGCGGCGCTACCTGCTAGCCCCTGCGCGCAATACACTCGGGTGTACACAATTTCCCATTGAGACGAGGTCCCGAGTGTCCGGACATTCGAAGTGGTCAACGATCAAGCGCGCGAAGGGCGCGACGGATGCGAAACGCGGTGCGGTCTTCACGAAGCTTTCGCGAGAGATCATCATCGCGGCCAAAGGCGGCGGCGACATCAACGCGAACTTTAAGCTGCGGCTCGCGGTGCAGCGTGCGCGCGCGGTCAATATGCCGAACGACAACATCGAACGGGCGATCGCCAAGGGGAGTGGCACAGCGGGCGACGGCGAGCAACTCGACGAGATCCAGTACGAGGGTTACGGGCCGGGCGGCACGGCGATTATCGTGCAAGCGCTGACGGACAACCGGAATCGCACGGTGGCCGAGGTGCGTCACCGCTTCAGCCGGTCCGGCGGGAACCTGGGCGAGACCGGATCGGTGGGCTGGCAGTTCGAGGCGAAGGGCTTGATCACGATCCCTCTGGGCGGCAAAGACAGCGACGAAGTGGCGCTGACGGCGATCGATGCGGGCGCGGATGACGTGCAAGTAGATGACGACGTGATCGAAGTGCAGACCGAGCCGGGCAGCCTGGAGCCGGTGCGCAAGGCGCTGGAATCGAGCGGCCTGGATATCGAGAACGCCGATTTCGCGATGGTCCCGAAGATGACCGTTGACCTGGACACGAAAGCCGCGCACCAGACGATGAAGCTGATTGAGGCGCTCGAAGAGCTGGACGACGTGCAGCGGGTGTATTCGAACGCACACTTCACGGACGAGGCGATGGAGAGCTACGAGGGGTAGGCGGACTCACGACTCACGATTCCCCTCCCCTTCCCCTTCGAGCCGGGCTCCCGTTCGTGGTGGGCTTCCCCGGTTCGTCCTGAGTTTCCTGCGTCTTCGTCCTGGCTCCCCGTCGCCTGACCTTCCCCCCGTTTGTCCTGAGCTTGTCGAAGGCTGACACGCCAGCTTTGTGCACGGCGATTCAAGACGTACAGTGCCGGAATGCGGATTATTGGGATTGACCCTGGCCTCAACGCCACCGGTTACGGCGTTATCGAAATCGAGCGGGACGAGTGCGTGCACATTCACCACGGCGTGGTGCGGACGAAAACGACGGCGACGAAGGCGGAGCGGCTGACGGCGATCCGCAACGGAGTGCGGGATGCGGCGCGACAATGGAGTGCGACCTCGGGCGCGATTGAGGCTTCGTTCATTGGCACGAATGCGCGCAGTTCGATGGCCCTCGGCGAGGCGCGGGCAGCGGCGATCATCGGGATGGCCGATGCGGGGCTCGAAGTGATGGAATACGCGCCAACGCTGGTCAAGCAGACGGTGGCCGGTTACGGGCGCGGCGAAAAATCGCAGGTGGCCGAGATGGTGCGTCTCCAACTCGCACTGAAGGTGGTGCCGACTCCCGCGGACGCCGCGGACGCGCTGGCGATCGCCGTCACCCACTGGGCTCACACCCGGCTGGCGGCGCGAACCTAGCGGGGCGGCCGCGATTCGGGCGCGACGGTCGCCCTGGTGCTTGGACAGCGGGAGGACGCATCAGCCCACCGAAGGGTGGGGCCCTACGGCCTGCCCGAAAGCTGCTTGCGAAGCCCGGCGATATCGGGATAGGCGCGCTGTTCAACGACCTCGCCCGCGGCCAACTGGAAGATGTCGGGCCGGCGACAGTGAATGGCCTTCCGCCGAGGTCTTCTCGCTGCGTCCCGCGCACGCCATCCGCCAGCAGCCGCCGTACGCACGCCAGGCCGATGCCCCTCCCGCCGCCGGTGACGAGGGCCACGCGTTCGTCTACCATCGTCTCACCCGCCGAAGTCTTGCTCGTGCCACGGTCCGGACCAATGGGGCAGTATACATCCCATAGTTGACTCGCCGATGCTCTCATCGCTATAAATCCACTAGCGGAGACCCGGGTGGCGATCGAGCTATGCGCCCCCGCTTTCGATGAGAAGGAGTAGTTCATGACCTCGACTCTTCCCGGCTCTGTCCCGGTTGGGACTCTCCCTCCGGTCGGGGTGGTGCCCGCCCGAATGTTCGCCCAGGTGGTACGGCAGGAGCGGCTCGGGCGTCCCGCTGATGCGTTCAAGGTGGAAGAGGTCGATACGCCCACGCTCGGCCCCGGCGAGGTCCTGCTGGGAGTGATGGCCGCGGGCATTAACTACAACAACGTCTGGGCCGCCATGGGTGTGCCCATCGATATCATCGCCATGCGCAAGGCAGGGGGAGATCCGTTCGACTACCACATCGGCGGGAGCGATGCCTCAGGCATCGTTTACGCGGTCGCGCCGGACGTGGCCTCGGTGAAGGTCGGCGACGAGGTGATCATCCATCCGGGGTGGTGGGATGCGAACGACCCCTGGGTGAAGCGAGGGAAGGACGCGATGATCGCCCCCTCGGCGAGAATCTGGGGCTACGACACGAATCACGGGTCGTTCGGGCAGTTTGCTGTAGTGCAGGCGCACCAATGTCTGCCCAAGGCGCCCCATCTCACATGGGAGCAGGCAGCGGCGAACACGCTGGTTGGGACGACCGCCTACCGGATGCTCTTCGGCTGGAGCGGCAACGTGATCCAGGCGGACGATGTTGTGCTCGTCTGGGGAGGGTCCGGGGGGCTTGGCTGCCAGGCGATTCAGCTTGCGACGCATGCCGGCGCGAAATCGATCGCCGTGGTTTCTAGCGAGGACCGTGGGGAGTACTGCGTGTCGCTCGGTGCGGCGGGCTACATCAACCGCAAAGAGTTCTCGCACTGGGGTATTCCGCCACACTGGGACGATACCGCGGGCCAGGCTGAGTGGACGAAGAGCGCGCGCGGCTTCGGCAAGAAGATCTGGGACATCCTCGGAGAACGCAGGAGCCCCAGCCTGGTCTTCGAACATCCCGGCGAGGAGACCATCCCGACCTCGATGTTCGTCTGCGAGCAGGGCGGCATGGTCGTCATCTGCGCCGGTACGAGCGGATACTCTGCGATGGTCGATCTGCGTTACCTCTGGGTGCGCCAGAAGCGGTTCCAGGGCTCCCACGGATCAAACGACGAACAGGCGAAGGCGTACAACGACCTCGTCCACCAGCGGGTTGTCGATCCCTGCCTCGGCAAGGTGCGGCCATTTAGCGAAGTCGGCCAGGCGCATCAGGAGATGGCCGATGGGACCGCCGCGCACGGCAACACCGCCATCCTGGTTGGGGCGCCGGAAGCCGGGATGGGCCGCCGCAGCTAACGCGAAACAGCGTGACGACGACCAGGCGGCGCCGCTGCTCAGTGTCCCTAGCAACTACCGCTGACGGTTAGACGAACGAGCGAAGGGGGGGCCGCGTCCAGGCGCGGTCCCCTTCTCGTCGCCCGCAAATTGGGCAGAGTCCCGGCTCAGGTGTGCCAACAGCCTCGCTGGATCCGCTATCCTGTCCGCTGGTGGCGGAGAAGCGACCTTCTCCATGGTGACCTTTCATTGGCGCGAGCAACGAGCGCCTGGCAAACCTGTGGTGCGTTGGATGCTCGTCGCGCTGGCGGCAGCGGCGCTGCCGCTCTCGGTGTCGCTCGCCTCAGCTGCGCAGACGCACGTCGTCCAGCCGGGCGAAACGTTATCGGCGATCGCAGACCAGTACGGCGCG
Organism: Tepidiformaceae bacterium; assembly: GCA_039917655.1. Taxonomy (GTDB): domain Bacteria; phylum Chloroflexota; class Dehalococcoidia; order Tepidiformales; family Tepidiformaceae; genus PNKC01. Next base: position 13,865 of record JBDSJC010000182.1, on the reverse strand, counting down.
TCCGTGGCTGACCTGGCGGCGCTCAACGGGATCAAGGATCCGAACCTCATCCAGGCGGGTACGGCCCTGACGGTCTCCGGCAGCCCACCCGCCCCCGCAGTCCGGTCTTACACCGTGCAGCCGGGCGATTCTCTCTCGGACATCGCCGACCATCTTGGCGCGCTGGTGCGCGACCTTGTTGACCTCAACGGGCTGGCCAACGCCGACCACATCTTCGCTGGCGAGGTGCTGCGCCTGCCAAACTCCCAGGCGGTCAAAACCCCGTTCCGGGTGAGCCGCGCCGATGCGGAACAGGCGCTCCGTTCCGCCGAACAACGCTACGGCCTTCCGAACGGGCTGCTGCTCGCGCTCGCCTGGCAGGAGAGCGGCTGGCAACAGCAACTGGTGAGCGAAGCGGGCGCAGTGGGCCTCACACAGATCCTCCCGGAGACGGCCGGCTGGGCACTCGAATGGCTCGCCCCCGACGCGACCGCCTGGGCTTCAAGCGCCAGGGCCAACGCCAACATGGGCGCCGCCGTCCTTCGCCACTGGCTCATCCTCGCCGACGGCGATACCGCCTTCGCACTCGGCGCCTACTACCAGGGCTGGAGCCGGATGGTGGCCAAGGGACCGCTCGATGAGACCCGCGACTACGTTGCCAACGTCCTCGCCCTCGTGCCGCGCTTCGAAGACTGAGCACGGCGCAAACGTGCGCTCCTGCCACTGCGCGAACTACCCTTAGCTGCCCTGAACGAATCGACCACGACACCACCCGGGAGAACCATGGCCATTTCTCGTTTACTCATTGCTAATCGCGGCGAAGTTGCAGTCCGTGTGATCCGCACCGCCGCCGAAATGGGCATCGCGACCGTGGCCGTTTATCCCGAGGACGATGCCGCCACGCTGCACGTCTCGCTCGCGGATGCCGCGGAGCCACTCGAAGGCGCTGGCGCCGCAGCCTATCTCGATATCGAGGCAGTCATCGCCGCCGCGAAGCGCCACCAGTGTGACGCCATCCATCCCGGCTGGGGATTCCTCAGCGAAAACCCTCGCTTCGCCGGCCGTTGCGCAGAGGAAGGGATCGTCTTCGTGGGGCCAGCTCCGGCCACCCTGGAAGAACTCGGCGACAAGTCGCGGGCCCGCGCCCTGGCGGCGACGAACAACGTGCCGACTCTGCTCGGGAGCATCGGCGCGGTCGATGTCGAAGAAGCGCGGGCCTTCTTTCGCGCCCTGCCTGCGGGACGCTCGATGCTTATCAAGGCGATCGCCGGTGGGGGCGGACGGGGGATGCGCGTCGTCGCTGACGAGGCAGAGCTGGAATCCGCGTACAAGCGCTGCCAGTCAGAAGCGCTCGGCGCGTTCGGCAACTCGGCGGTCTACGTGGAAGAGCGCATGGCCCACGCCCGGCACATTGAGATCCAGGTCGCCGGAGATGGGACAGGTGCGGTCACCCACCTCTGGGAACGGGACTGCTCCATCCAGCGGGCGCACCAGAAACTGGTCGAGGTTGCGCCGTCGCCGACGCTGCATCCCAAACTGCGCGAACGGCTCGCTGGCGATGCTGTGCGGCTGGCCGCAGGCCTCCGCTACGCCGGGCTCGGCACTGTCGAATTTCTCGTCGATGCTGGTGGCGCATCGACACCAGACGGCAACTACGCCTTCATCGAAGCGAACCCCCGGCTCCAGGTTGAGCACACGATCACCGAGGAACTCTTCGGGTTGGACCTTGTCCGGGTTCAATTGCTGATCGCGGGTGGAAAGACTCTCGCTGAAATCGGCCTGACCCAGAGCAACGTGGGGCAGCCCCGCGGCGCAGCTATGCAGCTCCGGATCAACACCGAAGATGTCCGCGCGGATGGATCTGTGCGGCCGTCTTCCGGCAGGCTGACGGTCTTCCAGCCACCGAGCGGCCTCGGCGTGCGCGTGGATACCCACGCCTTTGCCGGGTATGCCACTCCGACGGCATTCGATTCGCTGCTCGCCAAGGTCATCGTCAGCACTCCGTCCGGGACGTTTGCGGACACCGTTGGCCGGGCGCGAAGGGCGCTCCGCGAGACTCGGATCGGCGGGGTGGCCTCCAACCTCGGATTTCTGATGAACCTGCTGGATCACCCCTCGTTCGTCGCCGGGCAGTTCCATACGACCTTCGCCGATGAGGAGATCTCCACGCTCGCGGCGCCGCGCGAAGCTCAGACCGTCCTGGTTGGCTCGTCCCAGCTTTCCGGTCATACCGCCGGAGCGAAGGTTGACGCCCACGACCCGCTGGCCGTGCTGACCTACGGCAAGGGACAGCCAGCGACATCGCCCAGGACCGCCCTCGCGGGGCGCTCGGAGTCCGAGCGTGGCGCTCTCCTTGCGCCGATGCAGGGCACGGTTGTGAGCTTCGAAGTGCGCACCGGCGACACCGTCCGCAAGGACCAGGAGGTCGCCATCCTCAACTCCATGAAGATGGAACACGTGCTGCGCGCGCCTGTCGCTGGCATCGTCCTCCGGCTCAACGCCTCCCCCGGCGACACCGTGGTCGAAGATCAGCTGCTGCTCTTGATCGACCCGTCTGGCGGTGTTTCGGAAGATGCGGACGCGGCAGACGATATCGAACTTACCCTCGTGCGCGACGATCTCGGGGAGGTGATCGACCGCCACGAGCGCACGCTCGATCCGGCACGCGCGGCGCGGGTCGCGCAGCGGCACGAATCCGGGCATCGCACCGCCCGCGAAAACATCGAACACCTCTGCGATCCGGGCACATTCGTGGAGTTCGGCCCGCTCGTCCTCGCCGCCGACCCGCGCTTCTCCCTCGACGAACTGATCGACAAGAGCCCGACTGACGGGATGGTCACCGGCATCGGTTCGATCAACGGCGAAAGCTTCGGCGAACCGGACAACCAGTGCATGGTTATGTCCTACGATTACATGGTGTTCGCCGGCACGCAGGGTGGCCGGAACCACCAGAAGACCGACCGCGCGCTCGATGTCGCCGAGCGTGGCCAGATGCCGGTCGTGCTCTTCGCTGAAGGCGGCGGCGGCCGCGCTGGCTTCGGCGGCTGGGCGATGAAGCGTCGCGAAGGAGCGGTAGCCCCGCCATCCGGCATAGGTTCCGGCGGTAGCCGGACGTTCGCTCACTTCGCCCGTCTCAGCGGGCTCGTCCCGCTCGTCGGCATCACCACAGGGCGCTGCTTTGCCGGCAACGCCTCGCTGCTGGGCTGCTGTGACGTGATCATCGCGACCGAAGACTCGAACATTGGGATGGGCGGTCCGGCGATGATTGAGGGCGGCAGTCTTGGCGTATTCGCCCCCGAAGAGATCGGCCCGATGTCCATTCAGGTGCCCAACGGGGTGGTTGATATCGCTGTCGCCGACGAAGAGGAAGCGGTCGATGTCGCTCGCAAGTACCTCTCCTACTTCCAGGGCCCGACCACTACCTGGGAGGAATCCGACCAGCGCCGCCTTCGACACGTTGTGCCCGAGAACCGTCTCCGCGTCTACAGCCCGGACGAGTTGATCGAAACGCTCTGTGACGTTGGCAGCGTGCTTGAAATCCGGCGTGAATTCGGTCGCGGGATGATCACTGCGCTGGGCCGCATCGAGGGCCGGCCGTTGGGGATCGTCGCCAACGATCCTCGCTTCGTCGGTGGCGCCATCACCTCCGACGGCTCAGACAAGGCCGCCCGCTTCATGCAGCTCTGCGACGCCTTCGACATCCCGCTCCTCTTCCTCTGCGACACGCCGGGGATGATGGTCGGCCCGGAGGTCGAAAAGACCGCGATCGTCCGTCACTGCAGCCGGATGTTCATTATCGGCGCGAACGTCTCGGTGCCCTGCATGACGATCGTGGTGCGCAAGGCGTACGGCCTTGGCGCGATTGCGATGGCTTGCGGCTCGTTCAAATCGCCGCTCTTCACCGTCGCCTGGCCCACCGGCGAATTCGGCGGGATGGGCCTCGAAGGCTCGGTGAAGCTTGGCTATCGCAACGAACTCGGGGCCATCGCGAACCCCGATGAACGCCGCCGGGTGTTCGATGGGATGGTCGCTGACGCCTACGAACGCGGTAAGGCGCTCAACGAAGCTGTGATGTTCGGCGTGGACGACACGATCGACCCGGCCGACTCACGGAAGTGGGTGGCCACCATGTTAAAATCGGTGCGCACCGGCCCACGCCGGCTCGGGAAGAAGCGCGCTGCCGTGGACGCCTGGTAGCGGCTGTCCGCTCGAGCGGGATCCGCGCGCCGGAACAGTGCCCTCTGTTCGGCGGCTGACAATCGCTTCGGCGAGAGTTGGGCGTTCGGCATCACAACGGCTTCGCTTTGCAGCCTGCCTCGCTATCCTGTGAGGGGCCAGCGGCGCAGCCTCGCTGGCAGTCTTCGGGCAACGAACACGTCCAGCCCGTAGAAACGCCCGCCCGCCAGGAACGCCAGGGCGAGCAGCGGCAACCACTCGATCGGGCCCTCCCACGCCCAGAGGGAGCGGTCATGGTAGCGTCCCCAGTTCGCGAACCAGATGTGGAACAGGCTGAAGAAGCCCACCAATGCCGCCACGCTCGAAAATGCGCCTGCGATGAGGAGCACCCCCACCCCGATCTCCGTGGCCACGAGAGCAACGCCGAACGGGCCGAAGTGCTCGATAACCACGTTGTCGACGAAATCGCGGTAGGCGCCGATCGGATGACCGTCCGTGTCGGAGGCGAGACTGTTGCGGGCGCCGTCGTAGCTAATCAGGAAGCCCGGAAAGGGCGCGTAATTCAGGTCCTCGAGTCCTGGAAGCTTGGCCAGTCCGTTCGAAAGGAAGAGCAACCCGAACGTCACCCGGAGCAAGAGGATCGCGAGCGGGAAGGCGCGTAGCTGCCAGCGCGGCAGCCCGGCTGTCGCTGTGTTCATCGTTGACTGTTCCATCAAAATTCCACCATCAGCAGTGTTAGTACTCTTCGGACGCCACCGGCGCCCGCCAGTCCTTCGCTCACTCAGTGGCCAAGTTGCGAAAGGTTGGTGCTTTCGATTTCGACGACGAGGTCGTAGGGGCCGGTGACGATCTCGACCCGCACCACTCGCGATCCTTCGAGCTGAATCGAAGGTAACGATTCCTTCAACTCTTGCACTCGCGTCTGGTCGGCTTCTACAAGGACGTAGGCGCGGACTGTCATCGCATCTCCTCCAGCCTGGTTGATTGGTCCCACACGGAGACCCCCAGAATCATCCTCACTTAAACGGCCGAGGCCGGCCCCCAGAATCCAAGACGTGGTGATAGAGCGTGTGCATCTCGTCCATGGCGCTCGCGAACGGAAAAATTCGGCGGGTTACGAGGAGGTCATCTTCGCACGCAAGAGGGTGCCAAAACACTCCATCACGGCTGACAGTCACTTCGGGCTCAAGCGTGGACGCCGACACTTCCGTACCGGCGTCAGAGAACCCGCGTTTCGCCAGCGGGCGAAAGAAGTGATCCTCAGGCGCCACCCCCAGCCGGGCGACAAACTCGCGCGTCTCCATTTTTAGGTCGCAGTTGGCATGCGTTTCGGTGGTGCTCACGGTTATTCGAAACCCGAGATTCGACAGCTGCTGAATCCCGGCGACCGCTTTCGTCCAACTACCGGCCCCGCGGACAGCGTCGTGCGCCCTGGCGTCGGGGCCATCCAGGCTCACCTGGAAGCGGACCGCAGTTCCCACAAGCGATTCCAACGCCTCCAGGCGCGAGCCATGAAAGAGCATTGCGTTTGTGAGCACGGTAGTGGGCATCCGCCCGGCGGAAACGCGGATGCGTTCCGCTATGTCCGTCAGTAGAAATGGCTCGCCGCCAGTGAGAAAGACTTCCTCGATGCCCCACAGTGCAGCTTCATCGATCAGCTGCCGATAGGCGGAGAGGGAGAGCGAACGGCGCTCCGCTCGCGGCCCTGAACGGGCGCAGCAGTAGCTGCATTCGAGGTTGCAATCGAAGTTTGTATAAATCCAAAGGCGCGGCGCGAACGTCGCGGTGCAAGCGTGGGCCATGGCACAGGACGGTACTCGCGCCTGCCACGCAAGTTGTTACCCACGTCTTACACGATCGGCATAGCCTCGGGCTGCCGCTGAAACTCCTTTCTGCGGGCAGCGACAGGCTCGGGGCGAGGGTGGCGGTGGGGCTGCCGTCAGCGAGATCGCTCGCGGCAGATGAAAGGTGCTGCTCAATCAGCCGCACGACTCCCACCACCGGATTCCTCAGGCTTAGTGCCTCCAAGCGTGGCGTTCTCTTGCGAGCGAATTGCAACCTGTTTGATCACGGGGTTTGTTCGGCTGGGACTGCAGCCAGCGGATGCTTCTCACAACCGGTCCTGCTCGCAGGCGACCAACGAGGTAGCAGCCGTGTCTCACCACCTGGCAGAGCCCTATACGATTCATCTGGAGGACGTGGCCGCTGCGCGTTCGTTGGCCGCGTCGCGGGGGCGGAGCACCGAGGATCGTTTGCGGGCGAGCACGACGCGCGGCCCGAGACCCCGGTCCCAGCCGCGGCTCAGGCCCATCAGTCGGCCACGAAGGGCGTTGACCCCAAAGTGTTCCTGTCCGATGGTCGCACGCCCCTCAGCCCAATCGCTGCCAAGGTCCCTCAGGCAGGGAATGAAGACCTCCCGGATCGCACTGTCCAGGTCAAGCCGAGCGAAGACCATGTCGACGGCGACCTCGAGCGACGCTTCGCTGAATGAGCGAAGGGCCTCAGCAAGCGCGACCCGGCACTCGTTGCCCGGCAGCCGACCGGTTAGAGACACTTCGACCGGCGAGCCAATGTCGCGCGTCAGGACCTGCCTCGCCGCCTCCGCCGGTGACACGCCGGCCGCGATGAGGTCCTTCATGAGCATCACTCGGCGGAGGTCGTCGTCGGTGTACAGGCGGAATCCACCGGCCGTGCGCTCGGGCGTGAACAGCCCGTAGCGACGCTCCCACGACCGGAGAACGTCGGCCGACACGCCGCTCTGCTGGCTGAGGATTCCGATCCTGACCAGCATCGTTCGAAAGATAACACCTTAGACGTAAGTTGGGCAAACACTTGACGCGAGGTACATGCGCTGTACAAGATCTGTCCAGAGATCTATCCGATAGGGCGTACGCTGGCCAACGAACTTCTTGGCAGGAGGAAGACCATGATGGACTGGACCTATCCGGCGCGGACGGGTGATGCCGGCATCTTTGAAATCGGGAGGCGGCTGGCCGAGCACCTAGGTCGGCTCCCAGACGCCACGAGCTTCACCCATGACACTCGCGAGATGCTGCGTATCACGCGGCGGGTCGAGACCGCGGCCGGAACCGGCGTGCTCCTCGCCGGCTTTCAGACCGCCAGTAAGTTCGATGCCGAGGCTCCTCGTTACAAGGAGCTGGTTTCCGCCGGCACCCGGGTCACCGTCTGGGCGACATCGCGCCCGTCGGCCGCTGTCAACGGCATCGAGTACCGTGAAGTCGAACCTGGCATCTGCAAGCTCGAGAACCAGTGGTTCCTGGTCTCGGATGCACCGGAGCCAATCGCCTTCGTGAGCTGGGAGATCGGGGATCCGACTGCGTTCGGCGTCGGTGGTGCGGCGGCCGAGGGTAAGCGCTTCGTCGGCTTCGTGTCTGATGACCGCGGGGTCGTCGATGCGCTCGTGCAGGCACTCAGTCACATTGCTGGACTGGTTCCGCCGCTCCCGCCCTCAGCGACAGCGGCGACCGAGCCGACCCTCGACCCCCGTATAGCAGCGACCGTCGCCGCCGTTGGGGAGCTCGTCCCGCCCGAAAGTGGAGCATCTTCCGGGGCCGTCGTGGTCGCGGTGGGTCGGGGGGATTCAGAGGGAACCCTGCGGCTGGGGATCGCGATCGCCAGAGCGGAGCGGAGAGACCTCGTCCTAGTCGATCGCAGCGGAGAAGGACTGTTCGCGAGCCCCTATGCCGACCAGCGGGGCGACGACGACCTGCGACCGCGCAAAGAGGCGCTCTTCGATGCGATGACCGCTCGACGCGAGGGCCGCATGGAGACCGCGAACGCGATCGAGGCCGCAAGGGTCCTCGGGGTGAATGCGGGCGGCTGGTTTCCGACGGCCGCCGGCGCGGACGGCCTGCACGCGGCGCTCAGCCGATTCGGGGGTGCTTTGCTCGTGGTTTCTCCGTCGGCCAGACACCCTCGCATCGGCGAGCGCATCCGCGGGATGAGCCTAGCATCGCTGGAACGACTCGGCGTCCCGGTGATCGTGGCGGCCTGAATGCGTGAGCCTGCAGGGAATCGACACGCATGGCACGAAGGGAATTGGGATGCCCGCTATCCTAGCAAGCGCGCTCGACATAGTCCGGCGCGTCCGGGCCCGGTTCCCGCTTGAAGGTGGGAGGCAGATGCACGGTCGAGTTCGGCGTCGCAATTCTTTCCGCCCCGTACGCGTTCATCTGCGTCGCCGCACTTCATCGGATAGAACGGCTTTCCAGTCTCTCGACGTCGTCTCCGCGGATGAAGCGAAGCGACGCGTGAGACAGGTAGTATGACCTTATGAGCACGCGTGGCTCCTCCATCAGGCACTCGTTTCCGGGCTCGTCTCGCACGATGGACGGCGCAGACGGGATTGCCCTATGACGGCTGCCGGTGAAGTGAACGAGAGACGTCCGCCTCACGCTGATGTGATTGTCGTTGGCGCGGGTCTGGCAGGGCTCGCCGCGGCGCGCCAACTCCACGAGAGCGGACTCTTCGTTCTCCTGCTCGAGCAAAGCGAACGCCCTGGCGGCCGGGTGCAGACCGATACCGTCAACGGCTTCCTGATCGATCGCGGATTCCAGGTCTATCTGACTTCCTACCCGCAGGCAGGAAAGCTGCTCGATCTGGAGGCGCTCGGCCTGCGCTTCTTTGAGCCGGGTGCGCTGATCTGGACCGGTAGCAGGTTCACCACGATGGCCGACCCGTTGCGTCGGCCCCTGTCTTTGCCCACCACGTTTGCGAGCTCCGCCGCCACTATCCGAGATAAGCTCCGGGTCCTTCGTCTGCGACGCTCGGTGACGACCGCGACGGTTCGGACGCTCTTCCAGCGGCCCGAACGAAGAACGATCGACGCTCTGCGCGCAGCCGGATTCTCGCCGACGATCATCGAACGTTTCTTCCGCCCCTACCTCGGGGGGATCTTCCTCGAGCGTGAGCTGCGTACGTCCTCGCGCTTCTTCGAGTTCGTCTTCCGCATGTTCAGCTCAGGAGGAGGTGCAGTTCCAGCGAATGGGATGGGCGCCATTCCGGCCCAGCTCGCGGCCAGCCTCCCTCCTGGTGCGCTTGTGACCAACGCGAGGGTGACCAGGGTGACCCCGGGGACACCGTCCCACGTTCATTTGGCTGACGGTCGCGAGTTCTCCGCAGATGCAGTGATCCTGGCGGGGACAGCTGACATGCACAGCTCGCTCTTGCCTGGGACCAATATCGATGCGCCTGGGAACTCCAATCGCGCCGTGACCACCCTTTCCTATTGCGCCACCGTTTCTCCGGTTGGACGCCCGATCCTCGTGCTGGACGGCACGGGTCGGGGGCCCGTCAACCACCTCGTAGTCATGAGCGATGTCGCGCCCTCATACGCTCCGCCGGGAGCGGCGCTGATCAGCGCGACGACGTTGGGCGTCGAAACGAGCGACGACCCTGACCTGGACCACCGTTGCCGGTCGCAACTGGCGGAGTGGTTCGGCCCCGAGGTATGGGCATGGCGTCTGCTCCGCATCGACCGTATTCCTTCGGCGTTACCTGAGCACGCCGCGATGACTGACCGCCCGGCTGTCCCGCAGCCGGTGGCGGGGGTCTTCCTCGCGGGTGACTACCTTGCGACGCCCTCGATCGAGGGTGCAGTCACCAGCGGTCTGGCTGCGGCCCGGGCCGCGCGACGCTTTCTGGGCCGCGAGGCGTCGAAGCCTATACTGCCGCCCGGGAAGCCATCGTTCCTGAGACGCTTTGTTGTAGATGCCCCGCTCGCGGCCGTCGCTGCCTTCCATGAGGGCCCCGACGCCCTCGCGCGTCTCCAGCCTCCGCTGAGCGGAACCCGGTTCCTGCGCGTCGATCCACTCGGCGCGGGCGCGGTCACCGAGTTCACGATGGGACCCTCGCGCTTGAGCATCCGCTGGCGGGCCCTCCATCGGGACGTGTCTCCCGGCGCCGGGTTCACCGACCTGCAGGAGCGTGGTCCGATGCGGAGCTGGGTCCACCGTCACGAGTACCGCTCCCTCGGGCCCGCACGGACCGAGGTCTCTGATCGGATCTGGTATCAGCACCCTGCGGGACCGCGCGGGCTGCTCACCCGGGTGCTGTTCAATCAGGGCTCGTTGAGTGTCCTCTTCCGCTACCGAGCGTGGGCGACGCAACGGGCCGTTGCTGAGCGACAATTAAATGATAAGTGACGCGACTAGGAAAGTCCGCATAACACGATACCCGCCTCGTGGGCGGGTTATCGTAACGTAGCGGGTTATGGCGACCCCGAGCAGATTTGAACTGCCGATCTCCACCTTGACAGGGTGGCATGTTAGACCGCTACACCACGGGGCCACGAACTAGTCATACTACGGGCCGGCCCACCCACGGGCAAGGGCGCCACACCATCATTCGCCGCAGAGCCCGCCGTTCCCTACCCTGAATTGATGCGCAGCAAACGCCGTCCTCGAGACCTCACCGACCAACCACGTGAACGAGTGACGCTGCGCATCGAATCGCTCGTCTTCGGCGGTGCCGGGCTGGCCCGGATGGAGGATGGCCGCGTCGCCTTCGTGCTCTACGCCGCCCCCGGCGAACTCGTGGAAGCCGAAATCGAACACCCCCACCCCGACTATGTTGAAGCGGTCTGCGTCAATGTCCTGGAGCCATCACCCGAGCGCGTCGAGCCCAAGTGCGAACTCTTCGGGCGTTGCGGAGGCTGCCAGTTGCAGCACATGAGCTACCCCGCGCAGCTCGTGGCGAAGGAAGCGGTCGTGCGCGAACAGTTGCGGCGCATCGGCCACCTTGACGATTCAGTCGTGCGCCCCATCGTTGGCGCCGCGGACCCCTGGGCCTACCGCAACCACCTGCGCTTCTCGACTGGCAAGAACTGGGGAGATGTGGGCTTCATCCACCGTCGCGGCCGCGGACTATTGAAGGTAGACACCTGCCCGATCGCCGACCCCTGGGTGAACGAACTGCTGCCGAAACTCCAGGGCAAAGGCAAGGGCCTGCACCAGCTCCAGGTGCGCCGCAACGCCGCAACCAGTTCAACGCTCATCTACCCGGCGCTCAAAGACCTTGAGATCGAAACTGGCCAGCAGTCCTACATTGAAGAACTCGGTGGCAAACGCTTTCAGGTGAGCGCCTCCGCGTTCTTCCAGGTGAACAGCGCGCAGGCCGAGCAGATGGTCCGGCTCGTCGGCGAGGCGTTACCTGAACGCGGCGAGCTACTGATTGATGCCTTCGCGGGCGTCGGCACGTTTGCCGCGCTGTTCGCGGACCGATTCACGCGGGTCATCGCCATCGAGGAATCGCACAGCGCAGCCAAGGACGCCCTGGTGAACCTGGCCGAGACGCCTAACGTGGAGATGCGCGCGGGCAAGGTGGAGACCATCCTGCCCGAACTCGAATTGCGGCCCGACGCCATCCTGCTGGACCCTCCGCGCCCCGGCTGCTTCCCGGGCGTCCTCGCGGCAATCGCCGAGTTCAAGCCGAAGACAGTCGTCTATGTTTCGTGCAACCCGGCCACGCTTGCCCGCGACCTCCGCATCCTGGTCGATTCTGGCTACACCCTCGACCACGTGACGCCGCTCGATATGTTCCCCCAGACCGGCCACATCGAATGCGTTTCGAAGCTAACCTGGGCGGATCCCGCGGAGTGACGAAGACGGTCGTCCTCGCCTCAGCTTCACCCCGGCGAACCGATCTCCTTCGCGCCCTGATCGACACTTTCGAGGTCCTGCCCTCGGACGTCCCTGAGCCGCTCACCGGCGACCCTCACGCCGACTCCATTTCGCTTGCCGCGGCCAAGGCACTCGCGATCTCGGTGCTCCGCCCCGGCGCCGTCGTCATCGGCGCCGATACCATCGTCTACGAGGGCTCGAACCTCTACGGCAAGCCTGTCGATGCCGCCGATGCTGTCGCCATGCTACGGGCGCTGAGCGGGCGCGAACACGGCGTAGTCACCGGCGTGGCCGTGGTCGAAGAAGGCGAAACCACCGCGGGTTGGAGCGAGGCACGCATCACGCTTGCCGACCTGAGCGACGCCCAGATCGCGGCGTACGTGGCATCCGGCCGGCCGATGGACAAGGCCGGCGCCTACGCGATCCAGGACGACGATGTGCCCACGGTGGCCACCCGCGACGGCTGCTACTGCTGCACTATGGGCCTCCCTCTCTGGCGCCTGAAGCGAATGCTCGAAGCGCGCGGCCTCGCCTGCCGTCAGCCAGGCGAAACGCTCACTCAGTGCATTGACTGCCCGGAGCGCGACGGCGACGAGCAGCCTCGTTAGAATTCGCCCACAACTCGGGAGGACAACACATGGCCTACATCGACCGCGGCGGCGTCAAGGTTTACTACGAAGTCCACGGCGAGGGGCAGCCGATCCTGCTCAGCCACGGCTACAGCGCGACCTCGCAGATGTGGGCGGGCCAGGTAGACGCCTTCCCCGGCTACAAGGTCATCGCCTGGGACATGCGCGGCCACGGCCAGACCGATAGCCCAGAAGACCAGTCGCTCTACTCCGAGGCCCACACGGTCGATGACATGGCGGCCATCCTGGCCGAGTGCGGCGAGGATACCGCGGTAATCGCCGGACTGTCGCTCGGCGGGTACATGTCGCTCGCCTTCAACGTCACGCATCCCAAACAGGTGCGCGCCCTCATGCTTTTCGACACTGGCCCCGGCTACAAGAACGCCACCGCCCGCGACGGCTGGAACGAAACGTCAGAGAAGCGCGCGGTGGCGTTCGAAACGAAGGGCTTCGGCGCGATGGGGGGCAGCGCCGAAGTGCGCGTCAGCTCGCATCGCTCCGCTGAGGGGCTAGCCCGCGCCGCCCGGGGTATGCTCGCCCAGTTCGACGCCCGCATCATCGAATCGCTTCCCCACATCACCGTGCCAACGCTGGTGCTCGTCGGCGCGAACGACCAGCCTTTCCTTGGCGCGTCCGAGTACATGGCGGTCAAGGTCCCCGGCGCGACAAAGGTCATGATCGCCGACGCTGGCCACTCCGCGAACATCGACCAGCAGCCGCCTTCAACGCGGCGGTAACGGAGTTTCTGGCTGGCCTGCCGGGAGCGTGAGCGGACCGCGATGTGGGCGCTTTTCCCCTAGCCGAACGCGCCCACCCGCGCCACGGCCGCCGCCGCCCGCTCGAAGCTCTGGTAAAGCGGGATGCGGTTCTCGTGGAACTTCGGCGCGATCTGGGCGACGTACTCCGCCTCGTGCGCGGGGTGCAGGATCACCACGAACGACTTCGCCGAGCGCTCCATGTGCGCCTTGATCGTTGCCAGCGTCTGGTCCAGCGATTCTGGGTGCTTCTTCCACTGGCGCGCCGCGAACATCGCTGAAAGCTCCATCGCCATCGCGTCCACGTTTGGGTCGGCGTCCAGCAGCCGCAGGATCCGCTCAAGCGTGTCGTTGCTCCCCTGGATCGTGCCAGCCATGTCCAGTGGATTCTGGAAGCTGCCGCCGATGACGTTGAAGAACGTAGCCAGCTCGGCGTACGTCTCCTCGCTGAAGCGCGGCACGGTGAGCCCCGCCTTTGCGAATGCGTCGGTTATCGAGACCGACTGCCCGCCGGTCTGCGCCAGAAGCGCCATTCGTGGGCCGCTTGGCCGCTTGCCCATCACCAGCAACTTCATCGTATCGATCGTCTCGTCCAGGTTGTTGGTAGCGATCGCCCCGCACTGCCGCACCATCCCTTCCCAGATCGCCTGGGGCGCCGCCAGGGAACCGGTGTGCGACATCGTCGC
>JBDSJC010000181.1:0-2604 GCA_039917655.1 Tepidiformaceae bacterium | reverse complement strand
GGGGCGCGCTCAAGGCGATCGAAAAGGCGATCCAGTCATCGGAACTCGGCCTCAACCCGGCGATCGATGGGCAGCTGATCCGGCTGCCGTTCCCCCCGCTCACCGAACAGCGCCGCAAGGACCTCGTGAAGCTGGTGCACAGCAAGACCGAAGAATCGCGAATCGCCGTGCGAAATGTGCGGCGGCACGCGCACGATGAGCTCCGCAAGGCTGAGAAAGAGGGCCTTGGTTCGCAGGACGACCTGAAACGCAACGAAGAGGAGTTGCAGCGGCTGACCGACCAGCACATCGCCCTCGTGGACTCGGAGGGCAAGCGCAAAGAGGCCGAGCTCCTTGAGGTCTAAAGAGACTCCAGCAGTGCGGGCAGAGGCGCCTGCAACAGACGCGGCGGCGGAGTACGACGGCGACCTGATCTCTCCGATCTCCGGTGGCCGAGTCCCGCGTCACGTGGCCGTCATCATGGATGGAAACGGCCGCTGGGCCACGCAGCGCGGCCTGCCGCGGGCTGCCGGGCATCGCGCGGGCACCGAGAATATCCGGCGGGTGATCGAACGCTTCGCCGACCACGGCGCGCAGTACCTCACGCTCTACGCCTTCAGCACCGAAAACTGGAACCGCCCGCAGCGCGAAGTGCGGATGCTGATTCGCCTGCTGCGCTTCTTCCTGCGGCGCGAAGTAGAGAATCTGCACAAGAACGGCATCCAGCTTCACCTGCTGGGTCACGTTGAGACCCTCCCGGAGTGGCTGCAGAAGCAGATTGCGTCCGCGATCGAACTTACCAGCGGGAACCGCCGCATGGTGCTCAACATCTGCTTCAGCTACGGCGGGCGCGACGATATTCTGCTGGCCGTCCAACAGATCGTGCGCGACGAAATCCCAGCTTCCGAAGTGACCGAAGAGATGATCAGCGACCGCCTCTACACCACCGGGATGCCAGACCCCGACCTGCTGATCCGCACGGCTGGCGATCAGCGTATTTCGAACTTTCTGTTGTGGCAGTGCGCGTACGCCGAGCTGTACTTCACGGACACGTACTGGCCGGACTTCGGCCGCGAAGATATCGACATTGCGCTGGCGCAGTACGGTCGGCGGAAGCGCAAGTTCGGCGGACTGCTCCCGGAAGACATCGAAGCGCTGCGCGGGAGCTAGCGGCTTGGAGAGTGACGCTTCCCCTGGTCCGGCTAGCTTCGAACCTGCCACGGCCGGGCAGTCTGCTCGTGCGAACCTGGGACCTCGGCTGGCAACAGCGGCGATCGGCTTGCCCTTGTTGGCTGCGGTGGTTTGGCTGGGCGGCTGGCCGTTCGCAATAGTGGCAGGCGCGGTGGCGCTGCTCGCCGCCGCCGAGTTCGTCCACGGCTGGCTGATCCCAACGATGCCGCTCCGCATGGTCCTCCCCCAGGCGCCCACTTTCGGCGCAGCCGCAATGATGGTCGCGGGTGTGCAGGCCGCTACGAACTTTGTCTGGGTGGGGCTGGGGTTTGCGGTGCTCTTCGCGGCCATGGGGCACGCCCATACCAACGCCTTCGGTCCGCGTAAACCGTACCGGATCTACGCCTGGTGCCTGCTCTATATTGGACTGCTTATGTCGACTTTCGTGCTCTTGCGAAACGCCGACCAGGGACGATCGTGGGTGTTCATCGGCATTCTGGGGACGTTCGCAACGGACACGGGGGCCTACGCCGTGGGCGTGTTGTTTGGGCGACACCAGATGGCCCCAAGCATCAGCCCGAAAAAGACCTGGGAGGGCGCCGCGGGGGGAATGGTCGCCGGGGTCGCTGTTATCCTCGTGCTCAACCAGCTCTTCGATACAGGCGTATCCGCGACCACGCTGCTGCCGTTCGCTCTGGCGGCGCCGCCAACGGCAATGGCCGGCGATCTGCTGGAGAGCTGGATGAAGCGCCGCATGGGGGTGAAGGACGCCTCGGGCCTGTTGCCCGGTCACGGCGGATTCCTCGACCGGCTGGACTCCCTGCTCTTTGTCCTCCCACTGCTCTACCTGTTCCTGCGGGTGCGAGTGCTGTGACCGGGGGCGCCGCCGGTGGCTGACTCACCGAAGCCGTCGCGGCGGATCTCGCGCCCATCTGTGGATTCGTTTGTGTTCGAAGGTGAACAGACGCCGCTGTTGCTGCGCGGCCGGGTGGTCGCGTCACTCGCCGGGGTGTTCGTCATGCTGGCGGTTGGCTACCTGGTGCTGGCGCGCGTGCTCGGCTGGTCCTATGACATCAACGCCGGGCCATTCCGCGAATGGGTGGACGAATGGGGGGCGTGGGGGCCGGTCATCTTCATCGCCGTGATCGCCCTCGCAGTGCTTTTCGCCCCGATCCCAAACGTGCCGATTTTCATCGCCGCCGGACTAGCGTGGGGGCCGATCGTCGGGACCGCGTACTCCGTGACCGGCCTCCTTATCGGCTCGGCGATGGCGTTTTACGTGTCGCGGAGATTCGGCCGGCGCCACCTCCCGCGACTGATCGGCAAGAAGGCCGCCGAGCGGCTGGATGCCGTCGCCGAAACGATGGGCGGCAGCGTCATCTTCTGGTCACGCATGCTCCCGGCGGTGAACTTCGATTGGATCAGCTTTGTGGCGGGGATGACCTCGATCCGTTT
>JBDSJC010000180.1:0-5141 GCA_039917655.1 Tepidiformaceae bacterium | reverse complement strand
CGCGGGCCGTGGAAGAGGGCCGAATCCCGCTGACTGCTGCCGTCGCCTCGCACTGGGACCTCTGCCTCCAGTGCCGCGCCTGCGAAGCGGTCTGCCCGAGCGGTGTCCCTTACGGCCGGATCATGGAGCATGCGCGTGCGCAGTTGGCGGCGGCCCCGCCGTCTCAGGGGTCTCAGCGTCGCTTGCGAAGGTTCCTGCTTCGCAACGTGATTGCCCGGCCAGCGGTGCTCGCCGCAGCGTTCACACCCGCTCGCTGGTACGCGGGGATGCCGTTGCGCTCGCTGATGCGCCGGTCCGGATTGTTGCGGCTCGCCGGGCCGCTCGGGAAGTCCGAGCGTCAGCTGCCCGCGCGCCTGGGGAAGCCTCTGCGGCCTGGCGATCGGCTGCCGCAGCCCAGGGTTCCCCTATCCACTGCCGTGCTTTTCACGGGCTGCGTGATGGGTGAACTCTTCGGGGATGTGCACCGCGCCACCGCCCGGGTCCTCGCCCGGAGCGGCGTGGCCGCCGAGGCGACTGTGGGGCAAGGGTGCTGCGGCGCCCTCCACGCCCACGATGGCGATATTGACTTCGCTCGAAAGCTGGCTCGCGAGAACATCGACGCGCTCGGTGCGTCCGCGAAGCCGATCATCGTCAATTCAGCCGGTTGCGGCGCGGCGATGAAGGAGTACGGCGACCTGCTTTCAGGCGACGCCGAGTACGCGGAAAGGGCCTGCGCGTTTTCCGCTCGCGTAAGGGACGTAACCGAGTTCCTGGCCGCACTGCCGTCGATGCCGCCGGGAGTTTTCGAGGCGAGGGTGGCCTACCAGGACGCCTGCCACCTCGTGCACGCACAGCGCATTCGCACTCAACCACGGGCGCTGCTGGCGGCGATCGAAGGCTGCCAACTGGTTGAAACGGCGGGCGCCGACATGTGCTGCGGCGCGGCGGGACTCTACAGCGTGGTTCAACCTGAGATGTCCGGCGAACTGCGGGCACGCAAGGCGGCGCAGTTCTCGGAGCACCGCCCAGATGTCATTGTAACGGCGAACCCCGGCTGCCAGATGCAGTACATCGCAGCAGTCGAGGAAGCGGGGATCAAGGCGCGCGTCATGCACATCGTCGAACTGATCGACGAGGCGCAGCACAACGCGGGGCGCTAGCTCTGGTTGCCGTTGACCGCTAGCGCCCGCGCAGGCGCGGGTCGAGTTCGTCGCGGATGGCATCCCCGGCGAGGTTGAATCCAAGAACGGCCAACGTGATGGCGATCCCCGCGAAGACTGACTCCCACGGGTGAATGTCAATGGCGAGACGGCCGGCGTTCACCATTTTTCCCCACGTGGTCTTGTCAGCGGGACCCAATCCAAGGAACGAAAGGGAAGCCTCGGCCAGAATGTATGCACCGATGCTTATCGAAAAGATAATCAGCACCGGCGCGAAAATGTTTGGGAGTACATGGCGCGTCATCAGGCGAATGTCGTCGGCGCCGTAGGAGCGGGCTGCTTCAACGAACGGCATCTGGGAGACGGAAAGCACGGTCGACCTGACGATTCGAACCGAGGTGGCGAAGCCAAGGAAACCTAAGGCAGCAACGGTGATCCAAAGGTTCGGCGTCGACATGACGGAGACGATCAACATCAACAACACCAGACCAGGAAACGCCTGGATGGCATCAACCAGTCTTTGGAGCACAAGGTCCAGCTTCCCACCATAGTAACCAGACATCGTCCCAACGATGGTCCCGCTCAGCACGGCGATGAGCGATGCTCCAATGCCGATAATTACTGCAAGGCGAGCACCAACGATAACGCGTGAATAGATGTCCCGCCCGAACTGGTCAGTGCCGAGCCAGTGCTCGCTCGTGAAAGGCGGTTCCCAGCGGGACAGGAGCGTGGGTGAACCGAGTTGCTTGTCCGGGTTCGCGGCGATATCCAGCGGATTTGCCGTAGGATTGAAATCCGGGTTCACTACTTCGAAGCGCTGATTGTCTCCGTAACGCTTGACCATCGGCGAAAGAATAGCCCCGGAGAGAATGATTATGACCAAAACAACGCCAAAGGCGCCGAGCTTGTTGCGGCGTCCCAACCTGGCCGAGGTGCGGATGACGCTCGCAACCGTCCGCCGCTTGCGAGCGCCGAAATACTCGGAAGGCAACGCGATAGAGGACGACTGTTCAGTACTGGCCATATCAATCTCCCGGAGTTCTATGTGAACCTGATTCTTGGATCAAGCCACGCGTATACAACATCCACCAAAAGGTTCATGGTGACGATAACAAACGCGATGACCAGCACCGTGCCCTGGAACGGTGGGAAATCGCGGTTGTTGAGACTGAGGAAAAGGAACAGTCCGACACCACGAATATTGAACATGCTTTCTAGGATGATCTGTCCACCAACGATACCGGCGATAGTCAAGCCCATCACGGTAAGGACGGGCAACATTGCGTTCTTTAACGCGTGCCGCATCCACACGCGAGTGTCCTGGAGGCCCTTCGCCTTCGCCGTACGGATGTAGTCCTGGCGCAATACTTCGAGCATCTGGGAGCGCAGGATGCGCATAATGCCAGCCCCGCCCGAGATGCCCCCGGCAAACGCCGGTATTGCATACAGCTGTGCGGCCGCCAAGGGGTCCGTCCAGAAGTGCGGATGCCCGGTTACGTCGATCGCGAACAACGAATTCTTGACGACGAACAGGGACATCAGGATGGCGACGAAGAACACGGGCATGGCGACCCCAAGGATCGAAATCGCCCGAAGAACGTAGTCAATCCAGGTGTTCTGCTTGACGGCGCTCAACACGCCGATGGGAATGCTGATGCCGAAGGAAATCAGGACGATGAGGCCGCCGAGCTCCAGCGTCGAAGGAACTCTTTCCCGAAGCTCAACCCACGTGCTCCTCTTGGATTCGTAGGAGGTTCCGAGGTCACCGCGAGCCAGATCTCCCATGAACGAGACGTATTGCTCCCAGAGCGGCTTGTCGAGGCCTAATTCTTTGCGCGCGAATTCGATCGCAGCCTTCTGGTCGACGACATCGAAACTGGCGGCAACGCGCTTCTGAGCGAAATCGCTCGGAAGCGCGTGCGTCGCCACAAAGACCATGGACGAAACGAACCAGAGGACGAGGAAGTTGAGCAACACACGTCGAATGATGTAATTACTCAAAGCTCACTCCTCCCTGGATTGCTTCGCCATGTGTGGTTGAACCCTTCGGGAGTTCCGTTAGACGAGCGTTCGACTCTTAACCGAGTCGGCGTACGAAGGATCTTTGGGATCGATGTACGCGTTCTTCGGGTTCAGGTGCCCGGCGAAGATGTTCCAACCAACGCCAGCCTTGCCGGCTGACGGCGCCGCCTTCAGGTTCGCGTGGGAGTAGTTCCAAGAAGCGGAGCGGCTGATGTAGTTGTAGAGGACGACCTGTCCGAATTGCCCGTTTTCCATGATGATCTTCTGGGCCTCGAGCGCCAGGGAGACGGACTTGGCAGCATCGGAGGTTAGCAGCGCGTCATCCGTCAGTTTGTCCAGTTGCGGATTATTGACCTTGTTGAAGTTCGTCGTCGACTGAGAGTTGAACGTGGCGCGAAGATCCGCGCGTGGGTCAGGCGAGTTCACCTGGCTCGTCCACGCCATCCAGTTCGGGAACTTTCCGTTGGACAGGTTGGGGATGATGTCGTCGTTGTAGGTGGCCTTCGTCGACTTGAACTGGGTGGTGCCGAAGGCGTCGTTGAACATCTTGACCAAGACCTGGCTTGTATCTGCCCAGTTGGCAGCCCAAATGTCGACGAACCTGATGTCCACTTCTCCGAGTGCGGGACCGCCACCAGCGGTCCACAGCTCGCGGGCCTCCTTGATCTCCAACGCCCGGTCAACTCGATAGCCGGGGAGCTTGATGAGGTCATCGGGCTTGATTGCAAAGCCTTCCTGGAGCCATGTGACCGGGCCGCTGACCTGCCCGAGACCCTGGTGGAACGTCTGAATCATCAGGCGCCGGTCAACAGCCATATTCATCGCCTTGACCAGGCGGACGTCTTTGAACTGCGTGTTCATGTTGAGGGAGAGGAAGACCGTGTTGCCGACGCCCGTAAGAACTTCATACATGGCGTCTTTGTTCTTGTCGATGAGGGACTTGGTGAGCGAGGCATCCGGCGCCGCCCAGTAGTCGATCTGCTTCTGCTCAAACGCCAGGCGGGCCGCCGTCGGATCAGCGAAGAGGCCAACCGGGAGGATCATTCCATCGTAGTGCGGCTCGCCCTTGCGGAAGTTCAACGGGTTCTTCTTGACGTGGATGTCCTTGTTCGCCTGCCACTGCCGAAGCGTGAAGGCGCCGGTGGCGGGCATCGCCTCCTCGTTGATCGTGTTGTGGCTGCCTTCGAACTTTTCCGTCGCTTCGCGGTTCGGGACCGTGGAGAAGTAAGACGAAAGTCGGAACAAGAACGTCCCATTGGGCTTGGGGAGCGTGAGCTTGACCGTGTAGTCGTCGGGGGTCTCGACCTTGATCCCGGAATAAATGCTTTGCTGGCGGAACGGCACCTCGGTCCCATTGACCAACTTGCCGGTGGCCTGGCGCTCGACGTGCCACTTGATGTCCTGCGCGGTCAACCCGCGGCCCTTGGTAAGCGGCGTATCCTGCCACTTCACATCCTTGCGAAGCGACAACGTGTACGTCTGGGAGTCCGGTGTCTCCCACCGCTCGGCGAGATCGCCTTCGATTTCACCCTTATCCGGGTTACTGTAGCGGACGAGCTTGTTGAGGATCTGGTTGGAAAGCCAGGAGGTCTCATCCCGGAAGTTCCGGTGGACGTCAGTCGAGTCGAACTGGGAGCCTCCCAGCCAAATACCCTGGCTAATGCCGCCATCCACCGCAGAAGCTGCCTTTGTCGCAGCGGCACTCGGGCTCGCCCCGGCTGCGGCGGTGTTGCCGGTGGGCGCCTTCGTCGGCGTGCTGGTGTTTGAATCGTCGCCGCAGCCGACGAGGCCGAGGCCCGCTGCGCCAACGCCCGCCATCGTGGCGCCACCGACGAATCGGCGGCGGCTAACGTTGCTCGTCTGCGCCCTGCGCAGCCAGTAGTTATCCTGAGACATGATTGTGCTTCCCCCTATAACTGTTCCGGGTACAACCCTGCTGTTTAATACGCCGTGGGCTCGTCGCCGGATGCGCGGAGTATA
>JBDSJC010000179.1:0-4228 GCA_039917655.1 Tepidiformaceae bacterium | reverse complement strand
GCGCTGATCGCCGGGCTGGAAGCCGCTGACGCCGCCGGAGCATCGCTGATCACCCTGTACGGCGGCGAAGCCACGACTGCCGCCGCGCTCGAACTCGCGCGTGACCGGGTGGCCGCCGCGTTCCGTGGAGCTGAGATCGAAGTGATCGACGGCGGGCAACCACTCTATCCGTTCATCGCCTCGGTGGAATAGGAGCACATTGTGAGACATTGTTACCGGCTGTTCGTCCCCGTCCTGCTCATGGCTGCTATGGCGGCAGGATGTGGTGGAGACGGCTACGGCAAGGCGAACACTCCTGCGCCGGCCACGCCTGCGGGGACATCCAGGGCCGCCACCGGACAGAGCCTGATTAGCATCCAGGTTGCCGACAACTCGTTCGCGCCGGCCAATCTCACGGTGCCAAAGGGAACGAAGGTGACCTGGGATTGGGCCGGAATGAACCCGCATTCGGTGGTCGGCACCTGGGCGGGGAGCGCCGTGCAATCAGCGCAACAAAGCGGAAGCGGCACGTTCGCATTCACTTTCGAAGCCGCGGGCACGTTCAATTATCAGTGCGGCGTCCACGGTGCGGCGATGGCCGGAAAAGTGACAGTCAAGCCGTGAGGTTAGTGAACCACCGCCGGGTCCGGCTCTCGTAACGCCGGATCGGGTTCACCTTCGGCACGGACGGCGGGCGCTGAACTTCGCACCGTGCGGCGCAGGGGCAGCTCCTTGATCATCAGCGCGAACAGCAAGCAGAGCAGCGCGAAGACAAAGGCCAGGGTGAAGATCAGGCGCACGGCGACGGCGACGGACTCGGCCTGTGCGTCAGTCGCCCGTTGGAGGATCTGTTCGCCGCCATCAAGCTTGCGCACGTCCCTCTGAATGGTCGTGAAGACGCCTTTGTTCAGAGTGATAGTAGGGTCATCGAGTTCGACGGAGATCGTCTGGCCGACGGCCGCGCGGTCGGCGGCATCGAAGCGGTCCGCGAACTCTGAGTGGTAGACGTTCGCGAGCACCGCTCCGAAGACGGCGATGCCGAGCACGCTGCCGATCTGGCGAAAGAACTGGCTGGAGCTGCTGGCCACGCCGAGATACTCGTACGGGACCGCGTTCTGGATCACGAGCGACATCGTCGGCAGCACCAGTCCAAAGCCCACGCCGAGCACCACCATGATCACGCTGATGTGCCAGATCGGCGTGTCCACATCCACCATGCGAAGGAAGAACATCGAAAGCGCGATGATTGCCGCGCCAATAACCGTCTGCCACCTGTACTTGCCGATGCGGGAGATCACCTGGCCGCCGATCACGCTCGCTGCGAGCACACCAACGCTCTGCGGCGTGGTAACCACGCCCGAAGCGGTTGCCGAGGCGCCGAGAGCGGTCTGGACGAAGATCCCCAGGTACTGGAACGCCCCAAAGACGCCGACTCCAAACGTGAAGACGATCAGGTTCGAAACGAGGAAGACGCGGTTCCTGAAGAGGTGCAAGGGCAGGATCGGCTCAGGATGACGCGCCTCCTGGGCGATGAACAGCGCGACCAGCACCACGGACGCCGCTAGCAGGCCGATGATCTCGGCCGATCCCCAGTCGTATTTGTCGCCCGCCCAGACGAGCGCGAGCAACATGGCGAGCGAGGCCATCGAGAGCAGGGCCGCTCCGACGAAGTCGATCTTCGGCTTGCGCGTGATAACTCGCGTCGGCAGGTTGAACCAGATTGCCGGGATCGCGACCAACCCGACCGGGATGTTGAGGAGGAATACCAACCGCCATCCGCCGTGGTCCGTCAGCAAGCCACCGACCGTCGGGCCGATGATGCTCGCCAGGCTGAACGTGCCGGTGAACAGCCCGATGTACTTGCCACGTTCGGCCGGTGAAAAGATGTCGCCAAGCGAGGCGAAGACTGAGGCGAAGATCATCCCGCCACCGAGCCCCTGGACGGCCCGGAACCAGATCAACGATGTCATGGTGGGAGCGCCACCGCAGGCCGCCGAGGCAACCATGAAGACGATGATCCCGCCAATCAGGAAGAGCTTTCTGCCGAAAACGTCGCCGAGCTTGCCCACCAGGGGGATGACAACGGTCGAGGCGAGCATGTAGCTGGTGAACAGCCAGGAGAGCAGCCCAAAGCCGCCGAGGTCGGCGAGGATGCGCGGCGTGGCCGTCGAGACCACTGTCTGATCGAGCGCCCCAATGAAAAGCGAGGTCATCAGGCTGCCAAGCAGCAACCAGCGCTGACGAGGGTCCAAAGTTTCGCCGAGCGGCTGTGGGGAGGCCGGGGTAGCTAGTGCCAAAGGCTGCACACTCACGTAGACGTTAGGGTAGAGTTAGCCTACATATTTTGCGGCAAGCAAACAATCGCTGGGCTTCCAAGCGAAAGAAAGCGGGCTGCCGTAGCAGCCCTCAAGAACGATGCAAATGGGGCCGGTGCTCCTAGTAGCGCTTCTCCTTGATGCGGGCGGCCTTGCCGGTCAGGCCGCGTAGGTAGTAAAGGTTCTTGCGCCGCACCTTGCCGTGCCGGGTCACTTCGATCTTATCGACGCGCGGGCTGTTAATCGGGAACGTGCGCTCGACGCCAATCCCGCCAGCGGCGATCTTGCGGACGGTGAAGTTCGAAACAAGACCCTTCATCCGCTTGCGGATGACGATCCCTTCGAAGACCTGAATGCGCTCTTTGTCGCCTTCAACAACCTTGGCGTGGACGCGGACGGTATCGCCGCTGCCAAATTCTGGAATATTCGTGCGCTGCTCCATCGGGAGTAGGGCGTCAAGTTCGTAAGCCATGATGTCTTTCCTTGCTGGACGTAACCTTCGGAGAATACCGGAGCCGTGCGTTAGAGCCAACGAAATGGCTAGCGCCCCGTGCTACCGAGCCCGCCGCCGCCGCGTAGGGTGTCGCTGAGCTCTTCCGCCCGTTCGAACGCTACGTCCACTAGTCGAGTTATGACGAGTTGCGCGATGCGATCGCCCGGCTGTACTACGTAGTCGATGGATGGCGCAGTGGTGTAGAGAGTGACGAGCAACTCTCCGCGGTAGTCCGCATCCAGCGTCCCGAAGGTGGAGAGGACACCTTTGCGCGCCAGCCCGCTGCGTGGGCGGATCTGCGCATCGAAGCCGTCGGGCACCTCCAGCGCCACCCCCGTCCCGATCACCGTCGGCACCTGGGAGAGCGCGATCGGATGGGTGATGCAGGCGAACAGGTCGAACCCTGAGGCGGACGGTGTCGCCCGGAAGGGGAAGTAGGCGCCATCCCTCAAGAGGCGGGCGCGGACGGTGATCTCGGTCATCGGGAGCCTTTCGCGCGAACGTGGGTTCAGGATGATGTGTGCTTCTGGTGGGCCCGCCGGGATTCGAACCCAGGACCAACCGGTTATGAGCCGGCCGCTCTAACCGCTGAGCTACGGGCCCCACCAGCGCCCATGATAGCGAGATTCTGGTCCTCAAGCCTCATCTTTGCAGGGTCGCCGCGGCCGCCTGCCAGCGAATTCGACCTGACACGTACCGGGTTTCGAGGAATCTCCTCGCAACTCTCCCGCTCGCAGGCGTATACTGCACATAGTTCGTCCCACCCAGAGGCCAGACCCGGGCCCAACGGTCCCTCGCCGAGAGCAGGGAAGTCGCGGGAGTTGGTAGAGACGAATCCCGGGACCCCTGGGGGTGAGCCGGGACGAGGGCCCAAGTACCGCCACGAGAAGTGGAAGGAGGCTTGGGAATGGGAACGAGTCCGCCCCGCACGCTCCGTACCTTGTGATGCGCTGGTTTCTTCGGATCAGCCGCCGCTCATCGCGCCTGCTGGCGCGGCCAGGGAAGAGAAAGATGGAGCATATGCACCCCGATAGCTTTGGTAGCCGCTCACAGATCGCCGCCGGAGGCACGTCCTACGACTACTTCCGAATTCCCGCACTCACCGAGGCTGGCATCGGCCATGTCGGCCAACTCCCATTTTCCCTCAAGATCTTGCTCGAAAATCTGTTGCGCAATGAAGACGGCCGCGCCGTCGACGAGGACGATGTGCGTGCGCTGGCCGCCTGGGTGCCTAACTCCGGCGCGGACCGCGAGATCGCCTTCACGCCGGCCCGAGTGCTGCTCCAGGACTTCACCGGCGTGCCCGTGGTGGTTGACCTCGCCTCCATGCGCGACGCCATCGTGAAACTCGGCGGAGACCCGAAGAAGATCAACCCACTACAGCCTGTTGACCTGGTCATCGACCACTCGGTACAGGTCGATAGCTTCGGACTGGCTGATT
>JBDSJC010000178.1:0-8039 GCA_039917655.1 Tepidiformaceae bacterium | reverse complement strand
CGCCGAACGGTCCTTCGTGGACTCCTGGTTGCTGGCGGCAGCGCAGCGCTCGTGCCGCTTGGCCTCGCTTGCGGCTCCGGCGATGAAAGCCCCGGCACTGGTACAACGAGCGTCGGCGG
Source organism: Tepidiformaceae bacterium (assembly GCA_039917655.1). GTDB lineage: Bacteria > Chloroflexota > Dehalococcoidia > Tepidiformales > Tepidiformaceae > PNKC01. Next base: position 7,920 of record JBDSJC010000178.1, on the reverse strand, counting down.
CGGCAAATCGAAGAAGCTCACGATTGCGGTTCAACCGACAAGCACCCCTGAGAAACTGAGTTCGGACGCGAAGGAGATCGAGAGGTTCCTGGCGGAGCGGATGAACGGCGATGTCGAGCTCGTATTCCCAACCAGTTTCGCCGGGGTTATCGAGTCGCTTCGCTTCGGCCACACACAGGTCGCCTTCGTCAGCGCGTGGCCGGCGGCCCTCGCCAAGAAGCTGGCTGGCGCGGACGTAGTGCTGGCAGAAATCCGGGAGGTGGTGGTCGATGGCCAGAAGACCGAAGCGCCGCACTACTACTCCTACTGGATTGTGAAGAAGGATAGCCCGTACGCCAGCCTCGATCAGTTGAGGGGGAAAAAGGCCAGCCTGCCAAGCCAGCTTTCCACGTCCGGGTACGTCGCCCCGGTGGCGCGCCTCGTGGACCTCGGCTATCTGACGCCGGATGGCAAGGAGGCCGACCCGGCCAAGTTCTTCGGCCAGGTGATCTACTCGGGAGGCTATGCTCAGTCGTGGGAGGCGCTGAAGTCGGGACAGGTGGACGTGAGCGTTATCGCCGGGGATGTGGCCGAGAAGCTCTTCCGCGAAGTGCTCGCCGAAACGCGCGTTATCGAGCCCCAGGGGCCAATCCCCTCCCACGCCGTGGTATTCGCAAAGCAGCTAGAGGAACCAGAACGCACGCGGCTGAAGGACGCCCTCATGGAGCTCGGTCAACCGGAACATCGCGACTTGATGCGCAAGTTCATCTCCGGCATCTTCGTCTCCTTCAAGCCCACCACCAATGAGGAACACCTGGCGACGCTCGACGGATACCTGGCGCGGACTCAAGCGCAATTCTCGGAGCGTCTGCGGTAGACCGCGGTGGCGACAACGTGACCATTTGCGCAGCTCGGGGCGAGAGGGCGTCTCCGGAAGTGGCCACACCGGCGGTGCGGCTGCGCGATGTGTGGTTCGGCTACCGCAAGCGGGAGCCTGTTCTCCGCTCGATCTCGTTGGACGTGGGCGAAGGCGAGCTTTTGATGGTGCTCGGCGCGAGTGGAAGCGGAAAATCCACACTCCTCAAACTCGTAAAGGGATTGTTGGCGCCCCAGCGCGGAGAGATCATGCTGTGCGGGAGTCCGCTCCAGGCCCGCCAGGTCCGAGATCAACTTGACCCGGCGACCGCCTACATCCCCCAGCAGCTTGGCCTGATCCGCAGCAGGACGGTACTCGAGAATGTCCTGCTGGGCGCTCTTAGCCGGACTGCTTCCTGGCGGGCGCTGTTGGGTGTGTTCCCGCGCGAAACAGTGGCACTGGCCCGCGACACGATTGGCGCGCTAGGACTGGCCCACAAGACCAACGAGAAGGTGCGCTCCCTGAGCGGGGGCGAGCGCCAACGAGTAGCCATTGCGCGCGCGCTGGTCCAAAAGCCCCGAGTACTGATCGCAGACGAACTCGTCTCCCAGCTTGATCCGGCTACCACAGCGGGGATTATGGAGCTGATCCGCCAGGTTGCCGCAACCGGGGTTACGGTGTTGATGACAACCCACGAACTCCATGTGGTGACGGGCTTCGCGGATGAGCTCGTCGTCCTGCGGGGTGGCGCCAAGGTGCTCCAATCGGCGGCGCAAGGCTTGACGCCGGCGGAATTGGAGCGGTTGATGAAGCCGTGAGGACGCGCTCAGCGCTTCCCCGAATCGTGGCCGGGGTGTGGGCGGCTCTCACGCTGGGAGCGCTCCACAGCGTAGGGCTGCTGGACGCCGAGCGCGTTTGGCGCGGCCTCAAAAACACGGGGATTTTCCTCAGTGAGATCGTGCCGCCAAACCTGGACGTCCTGCCAGAGGTAACGCGGGCGCTCATCGAAACGCTCCAGATCGCGTTCGCGGGGACCACCCTGGGATTCCTGGCCGCCCTCCCCCTCTCGCTCCTCGCCAGCCGGGGATTGGCTCCTCCCTGGGTCATCGTCCCCGTAAAGCTAGTGCTTGCGTTCGTCCGCACGATCCCTGCCGTGCTCTGGGCGATTCTCTTCGTCGTCGCCTTTGGCCTCGGCCCGGCAGCCGGCACCCTCGGTGTCGCCCTTTACTCTACCGGATACCTTGGGAAGATCTTCTACGAACTCTTTGAAGACACCGATCCCGAAGTCGTCGAGGCGATACGGGGGGTGGGCTGCGGACGAATGCAGCTCGCGCGGCATGCCATTCTCCCCGAAGCCGCGAACGGCATCGTCTCGCAGCTTCTCTACATGTTCGAATACAACGTGCGAGCGTCGTCGATTCTTGGGTTCGTGGGCGCGGGCGGTATCGGATTTTACTTGATTGGCTACGTTCAGCTCCTTGAATACCAGAGCTTGCTAACTGCGATCCTCGTGACCCTTGTGGCCGTCGTGCTCATCGATCGGGCGAGCGCCTTGCTCCGCAACGCGCTGCGCTGACGAAGCGCAGCAGCACTCCCACACACGGGTGAGACGAAGACCTTCAGGCTTCGATTTCGTCCCGTCCACCGTGCATGGTGATCCCCGCGAGGCGGTCCGGGATCCAGCCGCGCAGCAGTTCGAGCACCTCGTCCTTCGCCTGGATCAGGCTGTGTCCGGCTTCGCCGTAAAGCACAATGCGTTTCGGCTCCAGCGCGCGGCGGTAAATGTCCTCGCTTGCTTCGTGGCTGAGGACGCTGTCAGACATTCCGTGGACGAGCAAGAGAGGCTTCCCGAGTTGTTCCACCTGCCGCGTGCCATGGAGTTGCGGCGAAAGCGACACCACCCCGACCACCGTGGCGCCAATCTCCGCCGCCTTGATAACCACGGCGCCCCCGAAGCTATGCCCGACGAGCACCAGGTCCATCGCGCCGATGCCCTTGAGAAAGGAGCAGCCCGCCAGCACATCGGCAACGCACTCTTCGAACTCATTGGGCTGACGGTAGTTGAGGCGGAGTACAGTCACGCCGTCCGGTTCGAGCGCTGTTGCCAGTGCCGCGTAGAGCCCGTCCGCGGGGCCATCGAGGCCGCCCATCGCCCCGCCCACGCAGACGATCGCGCCGGTGCCGCCCTCCACGGGATGGAGGACTCCCTCAATCTCGCCCCGAGTCGTCTCCAGGAGGACGCGCAGCACGCCCTCGGTCTCCGTCGGCGCGGCGCCCACGCGCAAGACCCGCAACTCAACGTCTTCTCGCACCGCCGGTTCGTCATCCCACATGTTTCCAGCCATCCTCCCGCATCATACCCTCACGCGCGGGGGAAGGTTGGCGAGTCTTCAGGTTACGTGCCACCCGCTTCCTATTAGGAAAACCGCTGATACCATCGAAGCCACGTATTGAGCGTTTGCTCAGCGGCCCACGGGAGTCTTTGTCCAGCATGTGTGGCCTCGCAGGCATCCTTCGCGCAGAGTCCGAACCGGTCCCGCCAGGGCTGATAGACGCCATGGTGGCCACTCTGCGGCACCGCGGGCCGGACGGCGAAGGGTCGTACTTCGCTCCCGGGATCGGGTTCGGCCACACGCGACTGGCGATCATCGACCTCACGGCCGCCTCGGACCAGCCCTTCATCGATGAGCTGGCGGGCCTTGCCATGGTCTTCAACGGCGAGATTTACAACTACCTGGAACTGCGCTCCGAACTCAAGGGACTGGGGTTCGAGTTCCGCAGCAACGGCGACGGCGAAGTGCTCTTGCGCGCCTACGAGGCGTGGGGCGTCAACTGCCTCTCGCGCCTGAACGGGATGTTCGCCTTCGCCCTCTGGGACAACCGCAAACGCCAACTACTGCTAGCCCGCGACCGCTTCGGTGAGAAGCCAATGTACATCGCCCGGTCGCCGCGAGGGGTTGCCTTCGCGAGCGAAATGAAGGCGATCCTGGCGATCAGGCCAGAGTTGCGGGTACCGAACCGCAAGGCGGTCTACCGCTACCTCTCGCGTGGCGACCTCGATCTCGACCATGAAAGCTTCTTCGAAGGGATCGACAGCGTACCCGCCGCCCACTACCTGCTGCTCGATTCGGAAGGGCGCGGAAGCCCGAAGCGCTACTGGCACCCGACCAGCACTTCGATCCCGAACAGCCACGCCGGGCAGGTGGAGCACTTTCGCGAACTGCTGTTCGACGCCGTCCGCATCCGGCTCCGCAGCGATGTCCCGGTCGGCAGCAGCTTGAGCGGCGGGCTGGACTCGTCGAGCATCGTCGCCACGATCGATGCCCAGAAGAGCAGCCGGGCGGTGCATCAGAAGACGTTCAGCGCGCGCTTCCGGTCTCGCCAGCACGACGAAGGTCAGTTTATCAACCTCGTAACCTACGAGGTTGAAGCCGAAGCGCACGACGTATGGGTCGAGCCCGAACTTTTCATCGCCGAGTTCGAACGCCTTCAGTGGCACCAGGAAGAGCCGATCGCCTCGACTTCACCGTTTGCCCAGTGGCTGGTCATGCGGCTTGCTCACGAAAACGACACCCCGGTCTTGTTGGACGGCCAGGGCGCCGATGAACTGTTGGCCGGATACGACCAGGCGCAAGGCATGCTCTGGGCCCACTGGCTGCGGCGCGGCCGCATCGATAAAGTCGGACGCGAAGTATTCGCCTTCGCGCGCCGCTATCACACCCTCCGGGACCCCGCGTTGTTCTCGGCTTACTACTCGCTCCCCGGTGGCCTGCGAGACGAACTCGTGGAACGTTACTATCGCTCGTCGAAAGTCGTATCGCCGGAATTGCACCGTGAATTCGCGCCCTCGCACGTCGATTCGCCAGAGCCCTTCCCGGACCGGCTGCGGAACGAACTGGTGCGCTGGCAGACGGTTACCCAACTTCCAGAGTTTTTGCGCTACGCCGACCGCAACAGCATGGCCTTCGGACGAGAAGTGAGGCTGCCGTTCCTGGATCACCGGTTGGCCGAATACTGCTTCAGCCTCCCGCCCGATCTGCTGCTAAGCAAGGCCGTGACCAAAGTAATCCTCCGCGAAGCGATGCGCGGGATCGTCCCGGACAAAGTGCTCGACCGCAAAGATAAGCTGGCCTACGCGCCGCCCCAGAAGCAATGGAATCATGGCCCGCTGCGCCCATGGCTGGAGCGCACGTTGGCCGCCGCTGAGCATCGCGATGAGGTGTTCAACCCGAAAACGGTGGTGAACTTGCGGGAACGGCTCTCCCGAGACGGCGGCGACACCCTGATGTGGCGTGTGGCCAGCACCGAAGCGTGGTTCCAGCTGATGGTGGACCACCCGAACCGCGATTTTGCGGGCTCGGCGGAAATTAGCCCGATTAGCTGGTAACCTCCCACTCGCAACGTCCCGGAAACTCGGCGGGTGGACAGCCGCGCGCCACTCCGTGAACGGAATTCCCACATCGGAAGAAGGAACACACCCTCCATGGCAATCTCATTTGAAGGCCAGGTGGCCCTGATAACTGGCGCCGGCAACGGTCTCGGCCGGGCCTACGCCCTCGACCTCGCAAAGCGCGGCGCAAAGGTCGTCGTCAACGACCTCGGCGGCGACCCGCACGGCCAGGGCGAAAACGCGTCCGCCGCCCAGAAGGTCGTAGACGAGATCAAAGCCTCTGGCGGAGAGGCTGCCGCCAACCACGATTCAGTCTCCAGCTACGATGGCGGCTTCAACATGGTGAAGACTGCGATCGACAACTTCGGTCGCCTGGACATCGTCATCTGCAACGCCGGCATCCTGCGGGATACCGCCTTCCACAACATGAGCGAAGAGGACTGGGACAAAGTCTTCGCCGTCCACATCAAAGGTTCCTTCACGGTGTTGCGGGCAGCCTGGCCGGTGTTCCGCCAGCAGGCGTACGGGCGCGTGGTGCTCACCACGTCGTCGTCCGGTATCTACGGCCAGTTTGGACAAGCAAACTACGGCGCCGCCAAGACGGCCATGCTCGGACTCATGAACGTCCTCAAGCAGGAGGGCGTGAAGTACAACGTCAACGTCAACACCATCGCCCCCGTGGCCGGCACCCGCCTGACCCAGTCCGTGATGTCGCAGGAAATGGTGGACAAGCTCGTGCCCGAGATGGTCGTCCCCGCCGTCACCTACATGGTTTCGAAGGATTGCACCGATAGCGGCTTCGTTATTGAAGCGGGCGCGGGCAACTTCAACCGCGCCGCGATCGTCAAGGGTCCGGGCATCCGCCCTGGTATGGACGACCTGAAGTCGGCCGAGTGGTGCCAGGAGAACTGGCCCGCCATCACCAGCCTTGAGGGCGCCGAGCCGCAGTGGCGGACCGGCCAAAGCATGAAAGACTTCCTCGCCAGCAAGTAGGTCATGCTGTTGGCCGGAAATGCTTCCCATTCGCCGGGCTGCTCCCCCGTTCGTCCTGAGCTTGTCGAAGGATGAACGAGGTGGTGGCTGCTCCTCCGTTGGTCCTAAGTTCGTCGAAGGATGAACGGGAGGACCGCTCTTAGGCCCTCGGGTATTGTTCGATCGAGGCTAAGGCGCGGCCTTGTTCACCCACACATCAGGCCCGGGCCAGGTTTTCATGCGCATCCCGCCTGCACCATCGAACTGAACGTAGCCAGCGGATCCAACCTCGAACACAAAGACGTGTGACGGCCCATCCGGGCGCCAGTTCAGCAGTTCGAAGATATGCTGCCAGTACGGCTCCACGCGATCCGCGGCCAGTGGCAGGCAGCGGCCATAGAGCTTCACATCGCCCTCTTTGCCGTCCTTGTCCGAAGTGACGCTGTGGATGGCGCAGCGCGGATCGCGCAGCAGGTCCAGCATTTTCCTCGATTGCCACATGCCGCCGAGCGTGAGTTCACCGTCGAAGAACGTGTATTCGATCGGCGTGATGCGCGGCCATCCGTCCTTCTTGATCGTGCCGAGCATCACCAGGTCGAACGCCAAAAACCGCTCCTTGGCCAGCCGCGCGAGGTCCGAGGACTCGGCTTCGAACTGCTTCCAACTTGCCATCGAAACATCTCCTTCGAAGAGCGAACATTACGACGCTAGCGGCAAAGCGCGACAGCTATCGTCGCGAGCTGGCTTCGGAGGGCACCTGCGGCGTGCGGCGGATTCGGCTAGACTTTCCGCATAAACATCACCGCGAGGCTTGCATGAACTATCACGATACGCCCGAAGAAGCAGCGTTCCGCACCCAGGTGCGAGGCTTCATCGAAGCCGAAGCACCAAAGGACATGGCCCGCGGAGAAGGCGGGTTCGGCGGAGCCGGCGACGCCTGGAAGAGTTGGGTGAAGAAGCTTGCCGATAAACACTGGGTCTGCCCCGCCTGGCCCGAGGAGTACGGCGGCGCGGGCATGAGCGTGATGGAACAGTTCATCTTCAACTGGGAGATGGCCGAAGCCCGCACACCTCGGCCGGGCGGCATCGCCACCGGGTTTGCGGGCCCTACGCTCATCGTCCACGGGACCGAAGCACAAAAGCAGAAGTACCTCCCAGAGATCCTCGACGGCGAAACCGTGTGGTGTCAGGGCTACAGCGAACCGGGCTCGGGCAGCGACCTCGCTAGCCTGCAAACCCGCGCAATCCGCGACGGCGACGACTATGTGGTGAACGGCCAGAAGATCTGGACCTCGGGCGGCCACATCGCCAAGTGGATGATCATGCTGGCCCGGACGGACCCAGAGGCACCGAAGCACCGCGGCATCACCTACTTCGTGGTGGACATGAAATCGCCGGGTGTCACAGTGCGCCCACTGATCAACATGGCCATGACGCATGAGTTCAACGAAGTGTTCTTCGAAGACGTGCGCATCCCCAAGGAAAACATTATCGGGGAGGAGAATCGTGGCTGGTACCTCGCACAGACGACCCTCAGCTTCGAACGGTCGAACATCGGCGGCGCCGTCGGTGCCCGCCAGGGGGTGGAGGACTTGATTCGAATGGCGAAGACGAACCCGGCTAGTAAACTCAAGTCGGAACCCGCCGTGCGCTACGAGCTCATCGACCGGCTCATCGAAACGGGCGTGGCGACGCAGATGAGCCTGAAGATCATCTCGATCCA
>JBDSJC010000177.1:0-11418 GCA_039917655.1 Tepidiformaceae bacterium | reverse complement strand
GGGAGTTGTGTGCGCGAGTACTGCACCTTCGGCAGCGGCTCGGGCTTGGATCCGATCTCCTTGAGGAACGTTTCCAGAGGCTGTAGATCCGAAGTTTCCGCTCCCGTCTTGAAGTTCATCGGGATGGCCGCGCGCGGGTCCACCTTGGTCATAACGTCCGCAGCCGCTGGCCCGCCCAGCGAGTTTCCCCCACCGGCCGGGAAGAGCAGGACGTCTACGTCTTTCAGTTCATCGATGCCCTGCGTGCTCGCGAGGCCCAGGTGGCCAACGCGGATACCATCGATTTCGATGACGAACACAACGTTTCGGCCCCCATCCAGTCGTTTGGTCGCCAGGCCGGTGACCAGGATACCACCCACCTCGTACTCGCCGGGGGCATCCAGCACATGGGCGTTGGGGGCGAGCCCTTCGCGAAAGCTGTAGCCTGGGTCATCGCGGTTGCTCAGGGTGACGATGTTGGCGGTCTGTTTCCCGATCGTGTAGCCGCTCTCGGGCGGGCACGGGTCGGTCAGGACGACGCCATCACGGCCCTTCAAACGAAAGCAGTTGCGGCCGAGCCAGGTAATCTCAACGGGCATTGCTAAATGTTAGGGCAAGTAGACGGTAGGGGCGCGAGAGGTCAGCGGTGAGAGGCTAGATGCGCGGAGTTAGAGCCCGCCTACTCCCGCGAGAGGACGATTCCCACGTTCGTCCCGCCGAGCCCCAGGCTGGTGACGAGGATACAGTCCAGCTTCTCGGCGCGGCGGACACGGACGTACGCCAGTTCAAGGTCCGTCTCCGGGTTTTCGAAGCCTGCGATTGGGAACACCTGCTGCCGCTGGAACGCTTCGACCGCGAACGCCAGCGAAAGGGCGCCGCTCGCCCCGAGCGCATTGCCCAGTGCCCCGGCTATCGTGGTCACCGCGGCGTAGTAGGCGTGGCGGCCGAACGTCCGTTTTGCGCCGTATCCCTCGCCGTAGTCCACGGCGGGGCGGCCGTCGGCGGATGCCAGGTGGAGGTCCACCTGGTTCTGCAGGTAGCCGGCGTCGCCGAGGGCGGCCTGCATCGCCCGGCCCGATTCGGCGGAGTCGCTCGTGGTGAGCGGTTCGGCGGTGGAATCAAAGATATGGCCGATCCCGGCGATGCGTCCAAGGATCGCAGCCCCGCGTTCGCGGGCGTGGCCCTCCGCTTCGATCACCAGGTAAGCCGCCCCTTCCGCCGGGACCATCCCAGCATGAGCGAGGTCGAACGGCTTGGCCGCCGCGCGGCTGGAGAACCCTTGCGCTCGCAAATGGTCCAGCAGCGGCCGCTGTAGCGCCTGGGCACCGCCCGCGACCACGATGTCGGCTTCGTTGCGGGCGATCAGGCGGGCAGCTGTGGCCACCGCGGCAAGACCGCTCGCTTCGCATCCGCCTTCGCTGATCGCCGGGCCGCGCGTGCCAAGGACTCGGGCCACAGCGTGGCCGTATGGGACGAACAACGTGGGCTGGCCGGGGGCCCGGTAGGGAAGGCCATCGGCAACTGCGAAACGGCGCGAATCCCCAGCGCCAGCGCTCAATCCCGCGGAGGCCACGGCTTGCAGCGCGGCGTCTACCGCGATCAGACTGCCGCGATCCATGAAATGGGCGAGGTTCCGAGGGATATCGTCGTGCGGACGGTAGTCGTCTGCGATCGGGGCGGCGAAAAAGGTGTCAGGCTCTTCATCTGGCGACCAATCGTGCCCGGTTGCTTGCGCGCCAACGAGCGCGTCCCAGCCGCTCGCCAAACCGCTGCCGCGCGTCGTTACTGCGCCAGCTCCAGTAATGACGGGGCGGCGGTCCAGGGGATCAGGTGATGGCGCCAGTTATTCGAGCTCCTCGTCGAGGAATTCGTCGTCATCTTGGCGGCGGCGCCAGAACATCAGCGCACCACCGAGGGCCGCCAGCAGTGCAAAAACCCCGAGCACTTTCTTCATCAGAAACGTCTCCGTGTTCGAATCCCGGCCTCCGCTCGTGCAGCGGCCTCACCGGGCGAACTGTAAGTATAGATGACGCCCGAGTAGGCGGTAGGCGCGAATTCTGCGTGTCGCTGCTCAGTGAAAACGTCGCGTCTAACTGCTCAGTGACTATGTCCATCTATGGGAGATGGATTGATGTTGAGCGAGCAAGGCGAACGGCGGGCGATGCAGCCCTAGGGCAGGTCGCGGTCGGACTCCAGGGGATACTGGAGGCAGCAGCCATGAGCGGCGTGAGCGAGCGGCAAGTGGGGAGGTTGGTCGCCCTTCGCTTTCAGCTCTTGTCTAAACGGTTCGCCGGCCCGCAAGCGGTTGGCCTTCTTCGATATCGGAAAAGAAGCGCAGGACTGTATCGGCGAACAGATCTGGTGTTTGTGCCGGGATGCCGTGCCCCGTGTTTCGAAACGTGACCACCCGGGCCGCCGGCAGTTGTGCGGCCATCAGCAGACTGGCACAGCGCACAGGGTCTTCATCGCCCGTGCAGATGAGCACCGGACTGGTCAGCCGCTCGCCGATCTCTCCCAGCAGGTCCGGGCGCTCGCGCCGCACGCGCGCCGCGCCGAGGAAGCCATCGGCGTGGATCCGCTCGTAGCGGTTGCAGATGCCTTCCGCCAGGAAGGGGTCGCTGACTTTCGCCGCCGCGCGCTTACCAGCGCCGGCGCTGCCATGCTTGGCGATGAGCGCCGCTTGCTCGTCGATGCCCCGTTCCCGCTCGCGGTAGCGCTCGTCATAGGCGGCGTTTTCGTACGCGGCCGAGGTATCGCTGAGTACCACCCCGGCAAAGCGCTCGGGAAACGTGACCGCCGCCTGGCCCGCAACCATCCCCCCGAAACTACAGCCGACGAGTGCGCATACTTCAATGTCCAGCGCATCTAGCAGGCCGCGCAGGTCCTCCACGTATGCCTCCATGGTGTAGCCGTCCAGTTCGGCCGGGACGCTGCTTAAGCCGTGCCCGCGCAGATCCGGCGCAATGACGCGGTAGTCGCGGGCGAACAACTCTACCGTCGGCGCCCACATCCGCAGGTCCGCGCTGAAACCGTGAAGGAGCACAACCGCGGGCGCTTCAGGGTCGCCCCATTCTTCGTAGTTGACGGTTATCCCGTTCGCCTCGATCGCTGGCACAGGCGGCAGTGTACCAGCACCGCTGGCAGGCCGGGGTGCGGCCCAGGACGGTTAGTCTGAAAGCGCTAATCGCGCTTGGGCGTCTGCCAGCGCAGTTCGAAGAGCTGGATCGGGTCTTCCAGACCGCGGATGCGCGTCTCCCCACGGCTGGCGAAGAGAAACCCTTTGCCGGCCGCCAGTTCGCGAACGACGTGAGAGACGAGGATTTCGCCGCCCGCTGCTTTTCCGGCGATGCGGGCGGCGGCGATGACCGCGGCGCCGAACAGGTCGCCGTCTTCGGCGATCGGCTCGCCGGCATTCACCCCGATGCGCACGCGCAAAGGGCCCGCCTCGCCCGCGCCAGACGGCGCCACGGCGAACGCGCGCTGCAAAGCCACCGCGCACTCCAGCGCCTTCTGAGCGGAACTGAAGCTGGCCAGAAAGCCATCGCCCATCGCCTTGATCTCGCTCCCTCCGAAGTCGCGTAGAGCCTGGCGGGTGGTGTGCTCATGCTGGCGAAGTACGTCGCGACCGGCGGAATCGCCCAGGCGCTGCATCATCGCGGTGTGCGATTCCACATCGGTGTAGAGCATCGTGCGGATGGCGCTCGAACGAGCAGCCGGCCTCGTCTGGTCTTCCAACAGGAAGCCGAGCCCGGCGCGGATCACGTTTTCGTCCCAGGCGAAAGGGGACTTTCCCTGGATCACCGCCAGGCGCGCATCCGGAATCGTGGCTACTAACTTCCGCGCGCGCTCAGTCGCAAAAAACGGCGTGTCCATGCGGTGCAAGACCAGCGTGCGGGCCTTTATGTGCGGGAGAAGCGCCGACACGTCCGCGGCCGCGAGGGAGTCGCTCGCCGTCACAAACTCCTCGGGCAGAACGCTCTCGCGGATGTAGTGGGAGACGCGCGCCGTTAAGCCCGTGTCGTCGAGGCCCGCCAGCGCCGTTGCCAACAAGTCTGTGAAGAGTGGCCAGTTGTGATCGAGCAGCGGGCGCAGGTTCGTCCAGCCAGGGGCTGCCGCCGAACTTCCCGGCGCGGGGTTCGTCCTCCAGAGGATGAGCGAGGACACGCGATCCGGGTGGCGCGCCGCGTAGGCGATGGCGATCTTTCCGGCGTCGGCATCCCCGAAGATGCTCACTTGCGGATACTGCAGTTTCTCTAGTACCGCCTCCAGGTCGCTCACATAGTCATCCAGCGACACCTCGGCGACGCCGCGGTCTGAGAGCCCTGTGTTACGTAAGTCATAGCGGACCACGGTGAAATGCTGTTCGTTTAGTGCGAAGGTGCGCTGTCCCTCGGGGATCTGCCATTCGTAACGCAGGTTGCTGAAGCCAGGAGGAAAGATGAGCACCAACGGTGGACCGTTGCCGCGCGCCCAGAACGCGATGTTCACGTCGCCGCTGGTGGTCGTGAACTGGATCGCAGGTTCCATAAACGTCGATGGTACACCAAGATTTTTGGCCTTTGGCTCCCTGTCAGGGAATTTCCCGATAGGCAACGGGCAAAACACCAACCAGAGTAGTTCCCAGTTGGCGCGGAGGATTCGATGACGGTGGTCTGTGCCTGGTGCGGGCTTGTCCTAAAGACGGGCGAAGGGTCTATCTCCCACGGGATCTGTGAACAATGCGCGTACCAGGTGGAGACGCGCCTGCTGCGCGATATCAGTCGCGGACGTGGAGGGGCGCCCACTCGCAAGCGGCGCTCCGTCCCGGCGGCCGGCGCCGCCTTGCCCGGCTTCGAATCCGCGCAGCCTGGCTGACCGAGGGACGAATGAGACGAGGGTGGTTAGTGGGCGCCGCTGTCCCGCAAGAGCTTGAGGAAGGCCGGGTCGCCCTGGAGTGAGGCGAGGCTAGGGTCTCCGGCCGCTTCGCGGGCATATCCCGGGTTCAGGTCCAGCGCGCGGGCGACCGAGCGGATCGCTTCATCGTGGTTCCCGAGGACGGCCGAAGCCTGGCTGGCGCCGTAGTGCGCCGCCGCGTCCTGGCCGTCCACCGCCACCGCCTCGCGGAAGTCCTGCAAGGCATTGGCGGCGTCCCCGGAGTGCAGGCGCGCCAGCCCGCGATTGACGATCACCGTGGTGTCCGACGGATCGATGCCCAATGCGGCGTTGAAATCACGCACCGCATCCGCGTAGTTGGCGCGGTAGAGATGGAGCATTCCGCGATTGTTCAGCGCGTCGGCATCGAACGGCTGGAGTTCGAGCGCGCGATCATAGTCGTTCAGGGCTGCTTCGAAATCTCCTGAACGGGTGCGTGCATTCGCCCGGTTGTAGTAGGCCGCCACGAGCTCCCGGTCCATCTCCACGGCGGTGCTGTAACGCTCTATGGCGAGCTTATACTGGCCAACGTTGAAGTAGACGTTCCCTTCGTCCAGATATGATTCGGCGGTCCGCCGCGGTGGCGGGACGATGGGCATCGGCGCGATCTCGGTAAGTGCCGCTTCCAGTGACTCAGGCAACTCCGACGGCCCCTGCGTGGGATCCGGCGGCGGCGCTGGGGCGGCTGGCACCTCCCACGACGACATCGGCTCGGCAGCTTCAGAGGGTGGTTCGGTGGCCGGTTCCAGAGGGAGCGGGGGCGCGAGCGGCATCTCAGGCGCTTTTGGGCCGAGTTCCAGGTCCGGCTCTGCCAGCCCCGCGAGTCGCCCGGCCAGATCCTCGTCCGCAGTGTCCGCCAGCTTGTTGAAGTAGTCTGTGAGGAAGTCTGGCTCTCCCGAAGCCTCGGTCTCTTCTGGAGTGGGCACGGCTTCGGACTCGACGCGAGGTGCGTCCGTTGTGGCCGGCGCCTCCTCGTCTGGGGAAACGGTGGCCCCCGTTGGCTCGGGCGACCATTCGACTGGCGGCTCGGGCGGGGGCGGCTCGGGCGCAACGGGCGGTCTTAGCCCAGTCTCAAGTTCGGGCGCGTCCGGTGCGTCCACGGCCTCAACGAAGCCCTCGACGGGCGCGGGTACCTCTTCTCTGCCCGGCTCTGGCGCGTGGACTTCGACCTGGACGGCGGGCGCTGGGGGCGGCGCCGGCGACCAGCTGTATGGCTCAGAGGATTTCCTCCGGCGGGACAGCATCCGGAATGCGACCAGCCCGGCCCCGGCTAGCAGGCTGAGGAAGAGTATGCGTTTCAGCAGGCGTTTCATGCCGTTGCCTCGCTGCGTTCGAGCAACGCCTCTGTCACGGCAATGAGGCCGTTGTAGGCGTAGATCAGATAGTCGCGGGGCAGCAGGTCGAGCTTCTTCAGCGTCTCTTTGCGTGCGGTCACCGGGTCCCAAGAGCCGGTCAGTTCGACCGAATCGTGGTCGATGCCCATCTCGAGTTCGTAAAGCTCGCCATCGCCAGCGACCACTACGCAGCCTCGCTCGGAATCGGCCGCGGCCCCGGCATCGCATTCGATCGCGTTCGTGAACAGCGCGTTCGGAAAAGACGGGAACGGAGTGAGTTCAGCGCACGCTTCATGCAGGAGCGTTTGCAGTTGCATGGCGGTGCGTTCGAGTATCAAGTCTGCCTGTGCTTTGCGGAGGAGCGGGTCGCCGTCCATGAAGGCGGAGTATACGGGCTGACCCTCATAGGGCGTACGCCGAGCGAGCAAGGTGTCGCATTTCGATGGGGTACACTGTGGGCCATGACTGCCAAGGAAGCATTGCTCGGCATCGTCCAGGGGTTGACGGAGGAAGAGGCCGAAGACCTCATCGACCGGTTGAACATGCACGAAGACCCCGATGAGTTGACCGAGGACGAGTTCGCGGAAATTCGAAAGTCCCGCGTGAGCGGCGATTCGAGGGACTGGGACGATCTGAAGCTCGAACTCGGCCTTTGAACTACCGGGTAAGTCTCTCATCCGCAGCGACACGGTACCTGCGTCGCGCAGACCGCCCAACTCAGGAGCGGATCACTAGGAAGATTGAATTGATACGGGGCGATCCTCTTGATAGCCGATACTCCAAACCGCTGGCCGGACTCGGAGAGTTCCGTTCGGCAAGAGTCGGTGGGCTACGGCTTATCTTCGTCGTCTGTGTTGAGGAATCGCACATCTCGATCGAACGGATCGCGCCCCGAGGCCAGGTTTACCTTGACCTTTGAAGGGCGCAACCCCGTCCTCTTCGACATCGACTCGCGTGGCGTCGCAGCGATAACCCTCAATCGCCCTGAGCGTCTGAACGCCATCAACCTGGAAATGCGCGACCTCCTCTGGACCTACCTGGCGGCCTGCCGCGACACCCCGGACGTGCGGGTGATTGTCTTTCGGGGCGAAGGGGCGGCGTTCTGTGCTGGCGCCGACATCTCCGAGTTCGGCACGGCGCCGTCTGTGATGGAGGCGCGCAGCGCGCGCCACGGCCGCGACCTCTGGGAGGCGCTGATCGGTCATCGTTGCGCCACCGTTGCGGCGATGCACGGCTACTGCTTCGGCGCCGGTCTGGAGCTGCCGCTCTGCTGCGACCTCCGCACGGCCTCGCCCGGCACAACCTTCGCGCTACCGGAAGTCACGCTCGGATACATTCCGAGCGCCGGCGGCACCCAGACGCTGCCCCGTACTGTCCCACCCGGTGTCGCTGCGCAGATGATCCTTTCCGGCGAGCCGATTGGAGCCGACGCTGCTCTCCGCTGGGGACTGATCGATGAGGTGGCCGAGGCTGGACTGGATGCTGCCGTCGCGCGCGCAGTCGATCGGTTGCTCTCCCCCGGTGGTGTTGAAGCAGCCCACGCTCGCCGCGCCGCCCGGCTCCCGCTGACAGTCTGACCCGGCCCGGGCGTACTCCGCCGCCTGCTACGCTGATGCCCATGATACGCGAATCCCCCGCAGGTCCCCGGCCGCCTGTGGCACTGGGCTGCATTGGCGTCGTCGCGTTCATTGGTGTCGTGGTTGTGCTCGGCGTGGCGGCGGTTGGTTTTTTCGAATCGGGCGCCAATTCGGGGAAGCTGGTGCTCGCCCCCGCCGATTCATACGCC
Source organism: Tepidiformaceae bacterium (assembly GCA_039917655.1). GTDB lineage: Bacteria > Chloroflexota > Dehalococcoidia > Tepidiformales > Tepidiformaceae > PNKC01. The sequence goes on along the minus strand of JBDSJC010000177.1, from coordinate 3,408 downwards.
AACGGCGCGGTCGAATTCGTCGCCGAGCGCAACGTCTACGTCGCCCGGCTGGGAGATGGTTCGTTCGTCGCCCTGAGTGACCTGGACGGGGCCAATCGCGCCAGTGCGCAGCGGCGTTGCCGCGTCTCGCCGATCCCGATCACCGACCCGAAGCTGCCCGGCCTGCTCGGCAGGTACACCGGGCGAATGAGTGCGCTCGCCGTGGGTACGACGCTGCTCTTTCGCGAAGACTGCAACTCGGCAATCTACGACGTGACCGGCGTGCGCCTGGACACCGATGCGGCGAACCTGGAACGCCATCCAGTGGACATCGATTCTGCCCGGAGACTCACAGTGGATGTCAGCAAGCGTATCTGCACGAAGCGTGAGGGCGCCAATCCGCTCGCCGTGGCTTCGTGCTAGTCCTCGTCGAGCACGGCGAACAGTTCCGCCAGGTCCAGGGAGAACGCGCTGAGCACCGGCTTGGCGTCGATCACTTCGGGAGCGCGATGCTCTTTGCTCTCGACTCCCGGGCGGTAGACGAAGACGACCCGCAGCTCGGGGTCCACCAGCCAAACCAGCTGGACGCCCGCCCTCAGGTAGAACTGGACCTTGTCGAGCACACGGGCGGCCCGATCGTTAGGGGAGAGCACTTCGATCGCGAAATCGGGAGGCACGCGTTTCACACCAACGCGCTGGACCGCCCCGCCTTGGGAGGCGATCGTGACGCTCACGTCCGGCAGGTAGATTCGCTGCTCGTCTTCGGCAAAGTGACGCACTTCCGTCATTGCGCGGCCCTCCTTCGTTCGCCGCAGGTAGGCGAGGAGGCGTGAACCCAGTTCAAGAACTAACAATCCGTGGGCTTCAGTGGGCATAGCTTTTTCCACCACCTCGCCGTCAATCAGCTCGAGGTAGGGCTTCGTTTCCTCCATCGCCAGGAAGTCAGCAACCGAGACGCGGAGGGGAGTCGTCATGCCGTGCAGTATACCGCGCGGACCCCACTCACCGCGGCGCCGGTTCGCCCCAGCCGCCCGGTTTCGGTAGAATCCGGCCCACGCACTCGCTCGACCGAGCGGAACGTTCTATCGGAGTCCCCATGAACACCATCGAATTCCTCCAAATCTCGTCGGCCGTTGTCCCAGAGCGCGAGGCGCTCGTCGAAGTGGGCGGGAGCGACAAGCGGGTTACGTATGGTGAGATGTATCCGCTGGTGGTGAAGCTCGCGAACGGCCTCCAGTCGCTCGGTGTCGAACGCGGCCACAAAGTAGCCGTGATGTCCGTGAACAGCGCGGACTACGTGCTCACCTACTACGCCTGCGCCATGCTGGGCGTGACCTTCGTGCCCTTGAACTACCGCGCCAAGGACGAAGAACTGACGCACATGCTCAACGTCAGCCAGTGCCAGGCGCTGTTCGTCTCCGAACGCTACGTAGACCTCGTCAACCGCATCAAGCCGACGCTCAGTTCGACGCAGCACTACGTTGCCTACGCTGGCGCCCCGGACGGCTTTCTCAGCTACGACGCGTTGATCGAGAGCGGCGGCGAGGACGAGATTTGGGTCGAAATCGATGACCACGACGCCACGATCCTGATCTTCACCAGCGGCACAACCGCGCTCCCCAAAGGCGTCCAACTGACCTACCGGGACATGACCGCCTACGTCACCAACCAGAACCCCGCGGACCCCGAGATCCACGACAAGCTGCTGGTCTCCGCGCCGTTTTTCCATGTCGCCGGGGCGACGGCCATGATGCTGGCGATCTGGAGCGGCCGGACGCTCGTCATCCTGCCCGCCTTCACGCCCGAACTCTGGTTGCAGGCGGTGGACCAGGAGAAGGCCACGCACTCCTTTGTGGTGCCGACGATGTTGAAGCGGATCATGGAGGCGCCCAACTTCGATGGCCACGACATTTCGAGCATGAAGAGCATCACCTACGGGGCGGCGCCGATGCCGTACGAAGTGGTGCGCCGCGCTTGCGATGTCTTCTCGCCGCGGGGCATCGGGCTGGTCAACGCCTACGGCCAGACAGAGTCGACTTCGACGCTCACCTTCCTCAGCGCCGAGGACCACGACCTGAGCACCGACTTTGAGGTGAAGGAGCGTCGGCTGAGGTCTGTTGGGCGGCCGATGCCGGACGTCGAACTCGGCATCATGGACGAACGTAACCGGCTCCTCCCACCCGGCGAAGAAGGCGAGATCTGCGTCCGATCCGACCGGGTTATGAAGGGCTACTACCAGCAGGACGAGGCCACGAGCACCGCCATCATGGACGGCTGGCTGCACACCGGGGACCTCGGGCGGATCGACGAGGGCGGCTATCTGTTCATCACTGGCCGCAAGAAGGACCTGATCATCCGCGGGGGCGAAAACATCTCCGCCGGCGAGATCGAGAACTGCCTTGAGGAGCACCCGAAGGTCGAAGAGGCGGCGGTCATCGGCGTTCCGGACGTGGACTGGGGCGAAGTGGTGAAGGCCGTGATCGTGGCCAAAGCCGGCGAGACCATCACGCCGGAAGAGCTGATCGAGTACACGAAAAGCCGCCTGGCGAGTTTCAAGGCGCCGGCTTACTACGCGATTGTGGATGAGCTGCCGCGCAACACCATGGGCAAAGTGCTGAAGAACGACTTGCGTAAGGCCTACGGCGGGCCCCAGAACGACGGTATGTGACGGCCGCCCCCCGCTTGACCCGGTGCAACCAGACCATAGACTTGGATTCGAAATGAAACGCCTTGCGCCGCTTGTAGCCGTCTCCGTGGTGACCGCTGTGTCTGCCCTGTTGAGCGCCGCGCCAGCGTTCGCGCAGGAGGGGTCTCCGACGGGTGGCACCGGGCGCGACATCTTGCCGCCGGTGGTGTGGATGCTTTGCGGGGTGGCTGGCTTCGCGCTGCTCTTGAGCATCTTTTACCTGCTGAAGCGGCGGATGGGCGGGTTCCCGGCGAACCCGGCGTGGGTCGCCCCGATCACGATCATGACCTCCTCGGAGTTGCCACAGGACGACGAGCCCGCGGGCCATTCCGAAGACCTCCACGCCCCCGCCACGCACTGACGCGGACGCTTCGTGAGACTGCGAGCGTCCCGGCGAAAAATGTGTTTTTGCTTGATTAACGTTTGTAACGCCTGGTAACGCCTGGCTAACGCTTGCGCGTGGACGGCCCCGGTTGGTGGTGCGGGCTTGTCGATGGAACGTTTTTTCTGAAAGAAGTGAATTCACGTTATTAGCCCGTTTTAGCGCGTTTTAGCCCGTTCGCTAGCCGGTTGAGCGCGTTCCTGCGTTCCGGGGCCCAGCGGGAGGGCGACGCGGGCCGGACGTTTGTCCCGGATTGACGCGTGGGCCCTCACCCGCTACCCCGAGCCTCGCGGGAGAGGGGAATTGCTGACCGTCGGCGGGCACCGGGGTGAGGCCGGTCAATTGCGTTCTCCAGGTTTTT
>JBDSJC010000176.1:0-11956 GCA_039917655.1 Tepidiformaceae bacterium | reverse complement strand
GTTGATAGGAAAGGTCAACGAGCATGTTCGTCAGCACGATAGCCGAGGCGATGAAGATCACTCCGAGCTGGACGACTGGGTAGTCGAAGCTTTGGATGGAGTTGATCATGAGTCGCCCAAGACCAGGCCATGCGAAGACCGTCTCAACCACGATTGCCCCGGCGATCAGGCGTCCCATGAGCAGGCCCAGCAGCGTGACCACTGGCACGAGCGCGTGCCGAAGTGCGTGCCGGAGGATGACGACGCGCTCCGAAAGGCCCTTGGCTCGTGCAGTACGGACAAAGTCGGAGCCGAGGACATCGAGCATCCCCGACCTTGTCAACCGCATCACAGCGGCCGCGCTCAAGGCGCCGAGCGTGATCGAAGGGAGGACGAGGTGGTCGATCCCTCCGGTTCCTCCCGTTGGCAACCAGCCCAACCGCACTGAAAAGAACAGGATGAGCATGAGGCCCAGCCAGAAATTCGGCACAGCCTGTCCAACGAGGGCCAGCATGCGTACGACGACGTCGATGGGACTGCCCCGCTTCAGGGCCGACGTGAGCCCCAACGGAATGCCGAAGAGCAACGCAAAGCCCAGCGCTCCGGCCGCCAGTTGGGCCGTCTTCGGCAAACGCGCTCGCACTTCCACAACGGCCGGTTGGCCTGTGCGATAAGACTTACCGAGGTCGAGGCGAGCGGCGTCCCACAAGAACTCGGCGTACTGACGGTAGATGGGCCTATCGAGACCCTCGGTGCGCTTGAGGGCGGCGATCTCCGCGTCGGTGGCATTCGGCGGTGCCAGGTACGATATCGGATCTCCGGCAACTCGCGAGACGAAGAACACGATCGACACCACCACGAACACGACGAAGACCGACTGAACGAATCTTAGTACGATCGTAGCGAAAAACGCTTGATTCATAAGTTACCCCGCATCCGGTGCGCTGAAGTGCGCCAGCGCACCGGAAGGGCGTTTAGCTCTTCAGGACCTTGATGTTCCAATACTCAGCGTGCGATGTCACAAGCGTTTCAGGTTTCCAGTCCAGCTTGTTGTTCAAGACACCCGCCCTCACGGATTCGTAAAGGAAGATCCAGGAAGCGTTGTCGTACCATGCGTTCCAGAGCTTTCCGAGCTTCTCCTTCCGCTTCGCCTGGTCGAATTCTGCGGACTGATCGTCATACAGCTTGTCCAGCTCCGGATAGCTCGACTTGGTGTAAACGCCGCCTGTCTTCAGCTCGGCTGCCATCGTCGAACTCGGCTCGGCCGCGTTGTTTACGACGAACATGAACAGGCCGGGAAGCTTGTGGTCACGCATGAACGGGAGCATGTCATTGAAGGTCTGCGACTTGATGTTGACTTTGATTCCCACGGCCGCGAGGTAACTCTGAATCACCAGGGCGAGCTCGGATGTTGCCGTCACCCGGCCCGTGCCGATGTAGAGGTCGGTGGTGATGCCTCCAGCGAAGCCCGCTTCGCTCAGGAGCGCTTTCGCCTGCTGCGGGTCGTACCCAAAGATAGGCTTCTTCTCGATCTCCTTCGGATACCCAAAATTCTCCGACGAGAATCCGTACGACAACTTTTCCTGGCCTGTGCCTAACTTCTGGATGATCGTCTTGACGTCGATCGCCAGGTTGGCTGCCTTGCGCACGCGGATATCCTTCCAGGGGTTCGGGCCTGCGGTTGTCGGGTCCTTGTCCACCTGGTTGTTGAATTGGACGTGGACGCCTGTCCCGTCCTGGATGTAGGCGACCTTGAAGCCCTTCTTGCCGTTGAAGGTCTTCGCGAGCTCGGGGTTCACATCCCACGCCATGTCGATCTCGCCGGCCTCAACGGCGGCCAGCCGGGCCTGGTCATCCGGGCGGATGACCTGGGAGAGATTCGCTACGTACGGGAGCCGTGGCCGCTTCCCGGACTCTCTGTTCTGAAAGTACTTTTCGAACCGTGCGCTCTTGTACTCGGAGTCGGCGACCTTCGAGACGAACGAGAATAGGCCGCTGCCGACCGGCTTTCGAGCGAATTCCTCGTCCCCGACTTGCATGATGTACTTCATCGGGACCACGAGCAGTGCAGGCTGAATGTTGCCGGGCAGGCCCACGTCAGACTTACAGTCGAAGCGCACCGTGGTTGGATCGACTACGACGACTTCCCCGGTGATAAGTGGCGCGAACAGCGTCTTTCGACCACTCTTGAAACCTGACGTGCCGTGATACGTCGTGCGTTCGAGCGCACGGTCGATGTTGAATTTTAGGACATCTGCGTTCCATTCTTCCCCATTGTGGAAGGTGATCCCCGGCGTAACTTTCACCTCAAGCGCAGTGTTGTTGTTGACCCACTTGAACGATGCCATGCGCGGGATGATGTTCTTGTCCGCGTCCGTCCCGAACAGGGTGTCGAAATGCGCGACCACGTTCGGGATGTTCGCGACGCCCGCCACCGACTGGGGGTCAAGGTTGCCCAGGTCGGCACTAATGCCCGCTTTGAGCGTGGCCGTCAGGTCAACGCGCTCCGCCTGGACCGTTGGGGATGCCGAGCTTCCGGTCAGGTCGATCGTCGGTTTCGCCTTGCTGTCGTCGTCTCCGCAGCCCACCGTCGCGATGCCAGCGAGGCCGGTCGCGCCGACGGCAGCGTTCCCCAGCATCCTCCGTCGGCTCATTGAGCGACGTGTCCAGTACTTTTCTTCCATCGTGTAATCACTCCAACGGCATGTTCGCCAATAGTACTACGCCTCAGCGCACTTGGCGGTTTGGATAATAGAGACTACGCTCCAAAGTGCAAGGCTGGTAGTTCACTCTTCGCCCCCATTTGGTAGCCCGTTCGGGGAACAGAGGGATGGGTTCGGAATGCAGCCGAGGAAGGATGCACTGATGAATGTTTTGCCGGGCAGCAGAATAAGATCGAAACGATCTTCGGGCACGCGAGAACAGATTGTGCAGGCAGCGGCTTCCCTCCTCGCTCACAAAGGCTATGAGGCGACCTCACTTGATGACGTGGCCGCCGAAGCAGGAAAAACCAAAGGCACCGTCTACTATCACTTCGATTCGAAGGAAGCGCTGTATTGGGCCGTCGTGGCGCCCAACGTTGAAAAGACCATTCTTCGGGCTGAAGAGGTAGTCGCACGGATCTCTTCGCCCAGGGACGCCCTCATTGAGCTGGTAATGCTTCTCACCCGGGGAGCGCGCGAGTCGAATGAAAAATACATGTACTACCAGGAGATGTTGCCGCTCGACGAGGACATGCGCCGCGCCATCAGGGAACGAGAGCGGCGATACGAAGCGCTCGTCGCGGGTGTTATCTCACGCGGGCAGGAGGCGGGCGAGATGATGCCCGGCGACCCGCAGGTCCTCGCGCTCATCCTCATTGGCGCATCCGCGCGAACGGCTCGCTGGTACGACCCAGCAGGGCCCGTGCCGCCCGGGGAGTTCTGGCACATGTTCGCGGGGTTGGTGCTGAACGGTTTGCTGATCCGCGACTGGGTTCCGGAGCGCGAGTCCGCCATTTCGGGAGGGTCGTCCAGACTCGCCTCGCCGATCGTCATCCCCAAAGTGTGAACTCGTGATTGCAAGATTGGGCTGGCACGTGGATACTCCGGCTAACGCGTCCAGGCACGGCCGCGATCGACTATTCATGTGCTCGACGTTGGCCTGTGTTTCGACTTCAACATAAGTTTCAACCGAATCCGAACTGTGTAATTCTGCTCAGCTATCAGGCACAGGCGGTTCGTGAAGTATGTCTGGAAGCGAAGGCCCGTCGATGACCCACGGAACAGGACTACCTCTCTCGGGTCTCCGCGTGTTGGACCTGAGCGACGAAACCACGGTGCAGACGGGCCGGTTTCTCGCTGACCTCGGGGCGATCGTCGTGAGAATTGAGTCAGCCAACGGAGATGCGATTCGACGACGCGAGCCGTTCGTCTCAAGCGCGCAGGGCCTCGACCGATCGCTCAGTCACATGCTCTTCAACGCCGGAAAGCTTAGCGTTGGAGTGGATTTCGACGCGAGCGAGACCTGGGACCTGATCGATCGACTCACGGGTGACTCCGACATCGTGATCGCCCCTCTGCGAAAGTCACCCCAGGCTCGGGCATATTTTGATGCAACTCGGTTCGCTTCCACCCATCCGGATATCGGCCTTGTGGACGTAGTGTTCCGCCGGGACCAGCCCAACATCGATGCCACCGACCTCATGGCCGTCGCGGTCGGCGGCCTGCTGTATTGCAACGGCTTCCCAGACCGTGCACCCGACTATCCCGTTGGCCATCTCGCGTTCAAACAGGCTTCGATCGTCGCGACGGCAGCTGCCTGTGCGCTCGCCTTAGGAAAGCAACGTTTCGGACAGGGTGGCATCGCCTGTATCAGCCTCGAAGAGGCCGTGATGTCGACCACCATCCAGGCAGCAAATCAGAATCTCTGGCGCTGGATGCATGCAATCTGCCAACGGGCGGGAACGGGCGGCCTCACGTACCCCGTGCTTGGAGCGGATGGTCGAGTTGCCCTGATTCCCGGGTCCGGCGCGAATTTCGAAACAAAGGACGGAAAGTTTGTCGTATTCGGTATGACGCCGTTCACGCTCGAACGCTGGCGCTCTTTCGTCCAGTGGACGGAAGAATTGACCGGCGACGTGAGCCTCAGGGGGGAACGATGGCACTCTGCCGACGTTCGTTCCGAGAACCGGGAGCAAGTGCACGCCGTGATGTCTGCGTTGTGCCGGACCCTGGATCGGGACGAGCTTTCCATAGCAGGGCAAGCTCGCGGCCTCATGATCGTACCCGTCAATCGGGTGGAGGATATCGCTGCCGACGAGCACCTCATCGAGCGCGGCTGTTTTCCGACGGTGGAGCATCCGATGTTCGACCATCCGCTCAAGACGGTTCGCAGCCCGTTCCGTTCCACTGCGTATGACGTAACTGCGTGGCGCGCGCCCCTCCTTGGGGAACACACGTTTGAAGTGCTCCAGAACATGGGCGGAGCAACGGCTCCCGAGATCGAACGGCTTCGAGATATGGGAGTCATTCGCGGATTGGCGGATGCGTCGCCCTCGCGCTTCTCCTGGATGCGTCCCACGGGCGCGCCTTCGGTTGAATCAGGCCCGACCGCTGCTCTTGGAGCGAAACTGCCCCTCGCTGGCTATCGCGTCATCGATTTTTGCTGGCAAGCCGCCGGTCCACTCATGACAGAGCTCTTGGCGAACCTTGGCGCCGATGTCGTGAAGGTCGAGTCTTCGACTCGAATCGACACAGTCCGCCTCTTTTCCCACCCGCTCGAGAAATTCAGCATTGATACCGGCGCGTTCTTCAACGATTGCAACACCGGCAAGCGGAGCATCACCCTCAACCTTGGGAAACCAGAAGGACTCGAACTCGCGCGTCGGCTCATCCAGGATGCCGACATGGTCACGTCGAATTTCACGCCCGGGCAGATGGAGAAATGGGGCTTCGGCTACGAGCAGCTCCAGGCGCTCCGACCGGGGATCATCGTGGCCAGCCTTCCCGTGATGGGAAGCGAGGGACCGAAACGTTCCTGGCGTGGGATCGGAAACAGCGTCGTCGCGATGTCGGGTATCGCCGCGCATATGGGTTTCCTAGACCGTGCGCCCGTTGGGCTGGGCACCTTGCAAACGGACTTCACGGTGCCTTTGATCGGCGCGTCGGCCATCATGTCGGCGCTTCTCCATCGGCAACGGACCGGCGAGGGACAGTATATCGAGATCGCCCAATACGAGTCTGCGCTTCATCTGCTGGACACAGAGCTGATTGAGTTCCTGGTCAATGGGGACTCGCCGCCCCGCAGAGGCAACCGTTCCCGTCAATCCTCGCCGCACGGCGTGTTCGCGTCGTCCGGGAACGACCGCTGGCTGGCGCTCGAGATCCGCGACACTTTGGAGTGGCTACAGCTCTGCGCAGCGATCGGTCGGCCGGACCTCGCGACCCGTGAAGAGCTCCGGTCGATGGGCGGTCGTCGGGGATGCGAACAAGAAATAGAAGACGCCATCACCGCATGGACATCTCAGCGTACCGCCTTCAACGGCGAGTCCGTCCTGCAGGGCCTGGGCATCCCGGCGGCAGCTCTTCGGAATGTCGCCGACCTGGTCGAAGACCGACCCGGTCTCGCCGAGTTTTTCGAAGTTGTGGACCACCCGTCTGGGGCTGCTGTCATCCTCCAGAACCAGCCATTCACATGGAACGGGAAGCGGCTCGAAATTTCGCGCGCGCCCCTTCTCGGCGAGCACAACGAAGAGGTCTTCCGCGGCGACCTTGGAACCGACGAGGACACGTTCGTCGGCCTGATGGTCAGCGAGGTCATTGTCTAGGTGACAGGCCTTTCGGAATTCGCAAGGTATCAAAGACCCGGGATGCAAGTCAGCGTTGGCGACGAAGCGCATCTTCGGTGGAACCAGGAGACAGCAACATGAGTCTAAACCGTCTGCTCATCGCCAACCGGGGCGAGATCGCAATCCGCATTGCCCGAACTGCCTCGGACCTGGGCATATCCACGGTCGCCATTTATGCCGAGGATGATGGTCAGTCCCTGCATACCCGTCACGCCGACTCGGCGGTCAGCCTCGGGTCCGTCGGCGTCCCTGCCTACCGCGACATCCCACGAATCATCGCACTCGCCCAGGAGGCTGATTGCGATGCGGTCCATCCCGGCTACGGATTCCTGAGCGAAATCGCCGCCTTCGCCCAGGCGTGCGCAAGCGCCGGCCTGATATTCGTGGGTCCCAGCGTCGAGACGCTGCAACGATTCGGCGACAAGGCGGAGGCGCGGTCCCTGGCGGAGACCTGCGGAGTCCCTGTTCTGCCCGGGCTCAGTCACGAGGTGACGCTGGACGAGGCCAGGGCGTTCTTTGAAAGCCTCGGTCCCAGTGCCGGAGTCATGTTGAAGGCCATCGCCGGTGGGGGCGGTCGCGGCATGCGTCCGGTTGAGCACATTGACGACCTGGAGGAAGCCTTTGCGCGAGCCAGCTCCGAAGCGCAGCAGGCGCTCGGGTCCGGGGCGCTCTATGTTGAGGAGCTCTGGCCCCGTGCGCGCCACATCGAGGTGCAGATTGTCGGCGACGGAACCGGCGAAGTCTCCCACCTCTGGGATCGCGAGTGCAGCCTGCAGCGCCAACGACAGAAGCTGGTAGAGATCGCCCCGGCCTTCGGGCTATCCGAAACGCTGCGCGCAGCAATGCTCGACGCTGCAAGGAAGATCGCTGCCGCGACCATGTACCGCGGCGTCGGCACCATCGAGTTCCTCGTCGATGCGCGTCCCGAGGCGGGCGGGCGATTCGTATTCATGGAGGCGAACGCGCGCCTGCAAGTGGAGCACACCGTCACAGAAGAAGTGACCGGACTGGATCTGGTCGCGATTCAACTGAAGATCGCCGCCGGTGCAACTCTCGCCGAACTCGGACTCTCGCAATCGCAGGTTCCGGCGACCCGGGGCGTGGCGCTCCAGGCGCGTGTCAATCTCGAAACCATGACGGCCGATGGCAATTCGCGCCCTGGCGGGGGTGTGCTCACCGTGTATGAACCGCCCGCCGGGCGGGGCATCCGCGTCGATGGTTTCGGCTATGCAGGCTACGCCACCAGCACGCGCTACGACTCCCTTCTCGCTAAGGTCATCGTTCACGCTGACGACCTGGACGGAGCAGCCCGAAAAGCCAGGCGCGCGCTTGCCGAATTCAAGATTGCGGGCGTGCGCAGCAACATTAGCTTCCTGCAGGCGCTCTTGCAGCATGCACCGTTCTCCTCTGGAGCGATCTATACGCGCTACGTCGAAGACCACGCTGCAGCGCTACTCGAGGTTGATGGCGAGCGCGCGCGTTATTTCGAACCGACCGAGCGCGACGTACGCAAGGCGGGAACCCGGGTGGATCCGAGCGATCCTCTTGCCGTCCTCGGGCTCAAGGGCCAACCGGGATCGCTGACTGTTCCCGCAAATGCGCCGTCGCATCACACGGAGGGTCCGGACGGGACTATCGCCGTGGTGGCCCCACTGCAGGGCATGCTCATCTCCTTGTCCGTCGCGGTGGGCGACACGGTGCGCAAGAGGCAGCCGGTCGCGGTGATGGAAGCGTTGAAGATGGAGCACGCCGTTTTGTCTGAAGTCAACGGCGTCGTGCGGGAGATCGCCCTTGAGATTGGCGATACCATCTTCGAAGACGCGCCGATCCTGTTGATTGAGCCAATAGAGGTCGATGGTGAATATGCCTCTGGAGAGGCCATCGACCTCGACAGCATTCGCCCTGACATCGCCGAGGTCGTCCATTTCCACGATCTGACCACCGACGCCGCCCGCACCGAAGCAACGGCCAAACGGCACGGTGCCGGCAAGCGTACGGCGCGCGAGAACATTGCGGACCTCTGCGATCCCGGTTCCTTCTTCGAATATGGCCCACTCGTTACTGCCACCCGTTACCGCGATGACACTCTGGAACAACTCGAGGAGCGCGTCATCAAGACCGCTGCCGATGCCATGGTGATGGGCGTGGGGCGCGTCAACGGCGACCTCGTCGGCCCCGAACACGCTCGCTGTATCGCTATGTCCTATGACTATACCGTGCTGGCCGGCACACAAGGCGGCAAGAACCACCAGAAGCAGGACCGCATGTTCGGTGTCGCGGAGAAATACCGGCTGCCCGTAGTGCTCTTCACTGAGGGCGGTGGTGGTCGCACCCACGGCGGCGCACGCAGTGGGGGAGGGCCACAGACCACATCGGTTGGCGGTCTCAACGTGCGGACATGGCGGGAACTCGGCAAGTTATCCGGCCTGGTACCCCTCATCGGTGTAAACTCGGGCTATTGTTTCGCCGGCAACGTCGTCCTGCTCGGAGCATGCGATGTCATCATCGCCACTCGCGATTCCAGTATCGGTATCGGCGGACCAGCGGTGATCGAAGGCGGCGGCCTCGGCGCCTACGCCCCGAACGAGGTAGGGCCCATCAGCATCCAGCAACCAAACGGCGTCATCGATATCCTCGTGGAGGACGAGATCGAGGCGACCGCGGTGGCGAAACACTACCTGTCGTTCTTCCAGGGCCGGGTTGCCAACTGGACCGCGCACGACCAACGAGTATTGCGCCACATCGTCCCGGAGTACCGGCGTGCGGTGTACAACATCCGCAAGGTTATCGAGACCCTGGGAGACGTCGACTCGATGTTGGAGTTGCGTCCGAAATTCGGCCTTGCCATGGTGACCGCCTTCATCCGCGTCGAGGGCCGACCGCTTGGCGTCATTGCCAACAACTCCAATTCGCCGACGGGTGGCGCCATCGATGCAGATGGTGCCGACAAGGCCTCGCGCTTCATGCAGCTCTGCGATGCCTTTGACATACCGATCCTGTCCCTTGTTGATACGCCCGGGAACATGGTCGGACCGGAAGCGGAGAAGACCGCGCTTATCCGTCACTGTGCCCGTATGTACGTGGCTGGCGCCAATATCACGGTGCCGTACTTTGTAGTGGTGCTGCGCAAATCCTATGGCCTCGGCGCGCTCGCCATGGCGACGGGCAGTTTCGACGAAACCTTCTTCTCGATCTCCTGGCCGACCGGTGAGTTCGCAGGGATGGGCCTTGAAGGTTCGGTTAAGCTCGGGCGCCGCGCCGAACTTGCGGCAATCACGGACCTCGCGGCGCGCAGAGCACGCTACAACCAGCTGGTTGACGACGCGTATGCCTGGTCGAAGGCGCTAAACGCGGCAACCGTCTCCGAAGTGGACGACGTGATCGATCCCGCCGACACACGCAAGTGGCTGGTCATGGGACTGGATTCCGCGCCACCCGTTCCGCCTCGGTCGGGCAAGAAACGCGGCTGGATCGACACCTGGTGAAGTCGACTACCGTGGTGGCATCGCTCATCGGACCCATCGAGACGCGGCGCTGGATAGTCGAACGCTTGAAGTCGGGTAACCCAACGCCGAGCCCCTTCGGCGCGGTCGCCGCACATAAGGAGACGACACTATGAGTATGACACGAGTCCTGATCGCCAACCGGGGCGAAATCGCAGTCCGCATTCTTCGCGCCGCCAGGGAACTCGGAATCGCCACCGTGGGAGTCTACTCTGAGGATGACTCCGAATCCCTTCATGTGCGACTGACTGATGAAGCACATTCCCTGAAGGGCTCTGGACCGCGAGCGTACCTCGACATGGAGCAACTGATCACGGTTGCCAAAGGTCGGCGATGTGATGCCGTCCATCCCGGCTATGGATTCCTCGCGGAGAGTGCTGAATTTGCCCGGAGGTGTGAAGCCGAAGGAATCGCCTTTGTTGGGCCGTCCGCCGAGTCGCTCTCGCTGTTTGGAGATAAAGTACGCGCACGGTCCCTGGCGATCGAGAATCACGTCCCGGTCCTCCAAGGAAGCGCGGGTCCTGTGACCGCTGAAGAAGCGAAGAAGTTCTTGGCTTCGATCGAAGAGAATCGTGGCGTAGTGATCAAGGCGATCTCAGGCGGGGGCGGCCGGGGAATGCGTGTCGTCTGGCATGTGGATGAAATCGATGATGCGTTTGCCCGCTGTCAGTCCGAAGCGAAGGCTGCTTTCGGCGATCCGTCCGTCTATGTGGAAGAACTCTTGCCCCGTGCACGTCACGTCGAAATTCAGGTCATCGGAGACGGCCGCGGCGGAGTCAGCCACCTCGGAGAGCGTGAATGCTCGGTTCAACGGCGACACCAAAAGCTCATCGAACTTGCGCCGAGTCCATGGCTGAATGGGCTCGTGCGAGACCGTATGGCTGAGGCTGCCGTGCGGATGGCGGTAACTGTTGACTATCGTGGCCTGGGCACGTTCGAGTTCCTCGTCGATGAAACGGATGAGAACCGATTCGTGTTTATCGAAGCAAATCCTCGTTTGCAGGTAGAACACACAGTCACGGAGGAAGTTACGGGTGTCGACCTCGTCCAGGCGCAGCTTCGAATCGCGGGAGGTTCGACGCTCTCTGACCTCGGGCTAACCCAGGCGCTCGTTCCATCGCCGCGCGGCTTCGCGATTCAGGCGCGAATCAATATGGAGCGAATGGAACGCGATGGGAGCCTTCGCCCGACGGGAGGAACGCTGACTGCGTTCTCTCCGCCGCAAGGGCCTGGCGTGCGCACCGATGCGTTCGGATATGCGGGGTACGCCACCAACCCGAACTTCGACTCGCTCCTCGCGAAAGTGGTCGCGTACGCGCCTTCCGGCGGTTTTGACGCCGCCGTCAGGCGCATGCTCCGGGCACTCGATGAGTTCGACATTGGCGGCGTTGCAACCAACATTTCGCTGCTTCGCAGTGTCATTCGCCACGCAGAGTTCGCTTCGGGAAGAGTCTTCACCAGGTGGTTGGATGACAACATCGACCACCTTGCTGCCGCGCCGACCGTGGGTCGTTCCGCCGTTGCGGGTGGGAACGAAGGCGCTGGAGCGCTCCTCGACAAGCGGGACCCATTGGCGACGCTGAACTTCTACCGCGCCGGCGAGGGCACACGTTCTGGGGGCACGGCCAGGCCCGCTCCGCCCGTTGGCCCTCCGAACACGAAACCCGTGGCAGCGCCGCTGCAGGGCACGGTCTCCGAGGTCCTTGTCGTCGAAGGCGATCAGGTCCGGGAGGGGCAAGTACTCGTCATTATGAGCGCGCTGAAAATGGAGCATGTCGTAAAGGCTTCGGTTGGAGGTGTCGTTCGACGTGTGACCGTGGCGCCCAACGACACCGTCTACGAGGGCCACCCACTGGCATTCATCGAGGCGATGGACGTAGGAGCGGCGATGGTTGAAGAGACTCCTGAAGTCGATCTGGACTATGTGTACCCCAAGCTGAAGGAGCTGTTTGAGCGGCGCGAGTTCGTACTGGATGAGAATCGCCCTGAAGCCGTGGAACGGCGCCACAGCAGGGGACGGCTCACGGTTCGGGAGAACATTGAAGCGCTTATCGACCCGGGCACGTGGGTCGAATACGGACCTTTGACGATTGCCGGTCAGCGCGCCCGCCGACCATTGGAAGAACTCATTCGCAAGAGCCCGGCG
>JBDSJC010000175.1:0-22034 GCA_039917655.1 Tepidiformaceae bacterium | reverse complement strand
GGCGAAGTCGAGATGGACATCCTGGTGCAGGTCCAGACGGACCCGCACCGCATGCCGATCGAGAACGCCGCGGTCCGCTGGCCAGCGCGGCTCTCCCCCTGGGTGCCCGTGGCGACACTGCGGATGCCGCGCCAGACATTCGATTCCCCGGCGCAGTTCGCCTTCGCGCACAACCTTTCGTACAACCCCTGGCATTCCATAGCAGAGCATCGCCCGCTGGGTAACCAGAGCCGCGCAAGGCGGAGGATGTACTACGAACTCGCCAAACTGCGGCAAGAGAAGAACCAGACGCCGCATATTGAGCCCACGGGCGACGAAGTATTCGACTAGTGGCGGTTGCCGCAGGGGCGGCCGCCAGGAAGAGAGAGAGCGCAGCAATGCTTCACAACGTACGGACCACGGCGCGCCTGTTGTTGGCGGGCATCAGGCTGATCAACGGCGTGATCGCGTTGTTCGCGCCACATATGATCATCCGCCGGTTCGAGGAGGATGGGGACCCGCCCGTGGCGCAATACGCCCTGCGCATGTTTGGCGTCCGCACCATTCTTGTGGCCTTGGACCTGTTGCGCGGAGCGGGCCACGATCGGTCTCACGCGATCCGCATGGCGCCGATTATCCACGCCTCGGACGTTGTGGCGGCCGCCATTGCGGCGCGTTCGGGTCTCGTCCCGCGAGGCACCGGCCGGCTCATCGTCGTTATTTCAGGCATCAATACGCTGCTCGCGCTTGCGATGCAGGGAGGGGAGAACGAGCCTGATTCGGCGCGCGACGCTCAGGAAAGCGCGGCGAGGTAGCGCAAGGCGCGGATGCCTGGCATGAAGAAGTACGCGCCACCACGCAACGTCACGAACGGCGGCAGTCCGTTGATCCGCTCCCTCACGGGTGTGGCCGGGATGGCGAAGGTTGCGCCCTCGGGCCCGCGCGGCCCGATCAATGGGTCCACCTCGTCGTACAGCCCGTCGAACTTGGGGTTGTTCGCCCAGGTGTGCTGGATGAACTCGAACTGGCGCGCGATGTTGCCCACCAGGCAGGCGAAGTGCAGGCCCCGTTCTTCGCCCGGCTGCTCGGCCCGCAGCGCTTCCTCGATACTCAGCCGCGGGCCGTAGGCGCGGCCGCGGCGCAGCATCCGGTGGCGCTTGTTCAAACTGATGGAGCCCTCGCTGCCCGGGTTTGGGTCCAACGAATCGCGGGGGTTTGCGCGACGGACGTGCGCCCCGACCGGGCAGCGAAGGCCGTCGATATCCTCGCGGTGGTAGCCGAAGTCATTCATCGATGAGAGCGCGGGGTCGTCGTGGCCGGGTGAAAGGGCCAGCGGCGCCCCGCCGGGCCAGCGGCCCACCATCTTCGCCGCGATCCTCAGGCGGGCGTCTGGATCATGGCTCGAAAGCTCGTCGAGCGAGCGCCAGAATTTCGAGACATCCTGTTCGATGGTGCGGATGACCAGGTAGCTGCCATTTCGGCCAAAGTCCTTTGCGTTCGATCTTCCGCTGTCGCGCGGCAGAATCTCGGCCGGGTCGTCCGGAGCTTTGACGAGCGGCCGGTCCGTGATCAGCCCGTACTCGTTCGAATAGCCGAGGACGAATTCGCCTGGCCTGATCGTCTGCGACGCAGGCCCCTCGCGGCCCATCCCATCCACCACGGGCTGCGAAATACCGTCCCTGAACCCGAAGTGCTCGCTATCGCCGATGTCGCTGGTATCCAGCGTGGCGATCACTTCGATGCCTGCCGTCGCCAACGCCGCAGTGTGAGTGGCGGTGAACGCATCCAGGGCAGACGTGTCCACGGCGTAGAGCATCAGGACGGCGTCCACGGGAGGGGTTCGCGGCCCTCCCCATCGCCACGAATCCGGGCCGCCTCCATCTTCGTCACCGAGCATGCGTTGACGGTGTGGAGTGGTCATGCCTTCGCGAAATTCGTTGGAGAACCCGGCCATTGTTTCTCCGGCGATACCCATCGCCCGCAGTCCGAACGGCGTGAAGGCGATGTGCACGGCGGCCTCCTTCGGGTCGGCGTCCGCTCTCGTGACAGCCGGGGCGAGGCTCGCCAGCCACGGTCGCGCCCGGTCCGGCTCGCCGAAGCCCAACGGCAAAAAGCGCGCTGCCCGCAATCTTCCGTATCCGCGGGCCAGCAAACCCTGGATATCCTCGAGGTCTAGTTTTTCCATGCAGATCCCTTTCCGGCGCTAGAGCAGTCTCAGCCACGCTGCGGCTCTGGATTCGTCCATCGGTCCGCTCAACCCTGCCCGGATGCGGGCGTTGTTTTCGATGTTCAGCGTAGTCAGGTGGCCGTAGGCGGCGTACCACACTTCAGCGACTTTCTGCTTCGTGCGGATGTACGACTTGAACGCTTGCTCATCCCTGGCGCCATCGCGCACCAGCCAGTTGGTGCGTGGATACCCCTCGCCGTTACTGAACACCGCATTGAGTCCCCACGAGACCTTGTCTATGAAGTCGTCCATGTAGTTTTCGAGGCTGCCATCGTAGTTGCTGACGAAAATTAGCCGGTGGTAGTCCTTGAGGAACACCCAACGCGCGGCGTGGATGCTTTTCACTCCGGTAAGCACCCCCCGGTTGTAGATGTGGCGCGTCCCCAGGTTCACCAGCCAGAGCACGGTCCTTGCCACCTGCCGGCGAAAGCTGCCTGCCTTCACTTCGCCGATTGCGGCGAACTGGTTCTGCGCGAGGATGTCTTCCACTGCCGCCAGCTCTTGAATGTGCGAATCATCCGGTGTCAGGCGCGGCGCGGGGTCCGTCCTCTCCCGCCGCCGTAGCGCGAGGGCGAGCGCTGGGAGGGCAAGTAAAACAAACGGCAGACAGACAAGGACCAGCAGGACGCCGGCGCCAAAGTGCAAAAGTTCGCCCGCGCGCCACGCTAGAGACGGCTTCGGCGCCGGCTGTTGGGCCCAACGCAGATCTTTCCTCCCCGCGATGAATCGCTGGATCTCCACCTGCGCACTGGTCGCGGTTAGCGCCTTCCATTGGTGACCGCGGCTGTCCAGGAAGAGCTCGATCTCGTCCCGCAGGGCGGCCTCCTGCCGGATCTGTTCGAGCGTGCGCCCGATGGTGTTCACGTAGTACGCGGCCACCGGCGCCATATGCGAGCGGAGGTAGGCAAGTCGCGTACGCGGGCTTCGATCTTCTTCCGGGGGATAGCCGAGACAGGACTTGAAAACGGCATCCACGCCCGCTCCCACCGTGGTCACCAGCTGCCGCATGGGTGCACGTTGGGGCGCATCGCAATCGAGGATGAACGCGAGCGAGAAGTCCGCGCCAGCGATTCCGTCCGGTGGCGGGATGATCATTAGCCGGGCGAAGTGCACACCCTCGAGTTGTCCGAAGGGAATGATGCTAGCCGCGGGGTCTGCTGACATGCCGCGGAGTGTCGCTTTGAGTTCGTCAAGCGACCCAGGCCTCACTGGCGCCACGATCGTGATCGCAACTTGATGCGTCGTAGCCATTTAATTTGGCGGTCCGATCACCGCTTTAGCCGCCCGAGGAGTGCGCTGAGGCTAGCCTTCACCCGTCGCCAGAGCGAGGTGGTTTCCGGGCCTCCGCCGAACTGTAGCGCGAAGTTGATGGTCTTCTTGCGGGAGATGAAGACGATGCCGAGATACAGGCCGGGCGAAACCTCGCGGATTTCATCGCGGACTGAGTGAGCGACGAACGAGGTATCGGAGTAATCGAGGACGACGCAGTCGCGGCCGTCGAACCAGCTTGGAGCGATGTATACCTTCGCCACAATCTCTTTCACGCCGAGCGGTGTGATCTTGTTACGAAGCGTTCCGCTCGTGGGGTCGAACACCTTGCCTTGCCAGGCCAGCCCGCTCACCACCGGAGCAGCGATGTCCGCGAGCGCGGTGCCGGGCTTCACGATGGCCGTGCCGACCGCGTCCCCGCTCGGAATCGGCCCTACTTCGCTCGCACGAAACATGTCGTCCAACTCTTGCTGCGACATGTCGAGGAATGCTTTGGCGGTCAGTGCCATCTGGCCTCGCCTCCAACACCTTGTCCCGAGCCGGTGCTCAGGCCTCGCGCCCGCGCGCGAACTGGTGGCGGTTGGCGACCGCCGGCGCGCGCGAAGACTACCAAACCAGCCTGCCATTCGCAACGCCAATTGATGGGCTGGCGATTCGAGGATTCCTCGACAGGGCGCCATCCGCCCCACCGGGCTTGCCTCTGCTATCCCTGCGTTCGGGCAACCGATACGCGGTAGGCGCCAGTACCGCGCGCAGGGTTGTAGTGCCTGATCTGTACGAAGTACGTGCCGGGCTGTAGGGAGCGGGCGATTCTCGAGTTCAGTCCGGGACCGCTGTCGTCATCTTCGGCGATCAATGTCGTCTGGCTCTCGGGACCGAACAGTTTCATCACGATATCTGTCGATCCTGACGTCTCGATTGCGTAATCGCCTGCCTTGTCCGCCAGGAAGCGGTAGAGGTCCTCCTCGCCGGGTACGCCCACGGCGCCTTCCACGGCTGCACCGTTGACGGGGATGTTTGCTGGCCCGGCGCTTCGTCCCGGGTAGCCGCCGCGGCTTCCGATGAACTCCTTGTCTGTCGCGGAGATAGCGGTGTTCTCGGCGGCGGAGAACCCGTTGAGGGTCCAAGTCGCCGGGAAGCTGTAGAGCATGATCGATTTCGGGTCGAGCGCCGTGCCGTTGATCTGATCAACGGCGTAGGTCTTGAACATGTTGTTGTCCACGACCTCCGGTGGCCAGTTGTTGGGCGGCCCGCCGAGGTCGCGATAGACGACCGGCTTGTTCCATTGCATGCCACCAACAGGATTTTGATGCTCATGGATGAGTCCGAGGGCGTGGCCGAATTCGTGCAGCACCACGCCCTGGTCCAGCCAACCGTAGTTCATGGTGGCAGCATTTGCTGGGAAACTGAGGCAGTCCGTCCCGATGTAGGACCACGAACCGTCGTCGGCGAAGGCGACGCGGATCTCGGCCCGCGGTGTGGTCGTGAATTCGAGCCGAAGGTTGGCGTAACGTGCCCACTCGGGTGCGAACTGGCGGACGGCGGCCTGTTGGTCGGGTGTCCCGGAGAGGAACCTGACCCGTAGGGTTGAGCCCACCGGCCAGCGTTTGCTGATTTGTAGCGCGGCACGAGTCCTGGCTCCTGATGCCAGGAGGGTCAGGTCGTGCGGGAGAATCCGATCGAAACAGACGCGGGGGACGGTGGACATTTGATCACTCCTTGTGCTGAAGGGCGGGCGACAGGGGGCGGGGTCACGTATGGGTGACCGTTGCGGAATCTCGTTCGTGAGTGTCGGCGTCCATGTTTCGCCTCGTCTCTCTGGAATCCCGCGACGGTCGTTCGAGACAGTGTAGTGACCGGCGCCAGCGATTTCTATGCTCGTCACGGAGCAGTGCACGTTGACGGGACGTGCATACTCGTCAGAAGCCGGACGGCCCGGGGTGGCGGCTCGAGGGGAATCGGACATGAGAAAGACCCTGCTGATAATTGCCGTACTGCTGCCGCTTGCATTGCCAGGAGCGCCGAACGCCAGTGCTCAGCAGGTGTGCAGCGCCACGATCAACGGGCAAGACGTCCAGCAGCACAACAGCGCGGACAACGCGATCAGCATCGATCCGGACCAGCCGATCGAGCTTGCACTGAAAGTGCAGGGCCGGGTGGGCACAGTGGTAGTGCGCCTCGAATCAGGACCGCTGAGCCGGACGCTGCGGCCGATTGGAGACCGGGTCGCCAAAGGCGGCGCTTCATGGACGGGCAACGCCGACGCCAGCAGCGCGGCGAACCTTGGGGTTGGCCTCTACAAGGCGACGGTCTCAACCAGCGAGGGCTGCACACTCTCAGCCTGGCTGGATGTGCAGGGCAGTCCGTTTGGGACGCTCGCCGGCGGAGTGGCGAGTGTTGTACTTCTCGCGGGACTGGGCCTCCAGGTGTTCGGACTGGTTCGCGGCGTGCGACACAAAGGCGGGTTCAAGTGGGCTCTAGTCGGAGGCATCCCCACGGGACTCGGGGCCTGCGTCCTCTCGCAGCAGTTCGGGGCATCCCCGATCACGCCGGGCTGGGTCGCAGGCTGGACCACCCCTCCGGTGGCAATCGGAGGGGTCCTTCAGGTGGTCTTCCGGTCGTTCGGAGCGGGTAAGGACGCGGCTGCCGCAACTGAGTCAGGAGCGACACCGGTTAATGGCCACGAGGCTTCGATCCCGGGCAGCCGGCCGGCAACGTCCGCATCTGCGCCCCCGCCGCCAACCACCGGCAAGTCGATGGAGATGGAAGCCGAAGCTACCGCGGACATAAGTAGCACTCCCGCAGGTTCGGATCCGCCCGCACGCGCTCCGTCGAGTTCCACATCCGGAGCGAGAGCCGACCCGCCTGAAGGCCGTGCTTCGAGTGCTCGTCCCAGCATGAGGGGCGCCACGCGGAGCCTGCCTCCGCGCGCTGACGACAGCGTGGCCGAGCCGGACGAAGTGCGAGATCCACCCCGGTCGTCGTTTGCACTGATCGATTGCCCCGACGTTGTTGTCGTCGCTGAGCCGTTTGAACTCATGGTGGGGCTTGCAGCGGCGCCCTACCACGGCGTGACCGGTGGAGAGCTGGTCCGCCCTCCGACGAGTGTGGGCGACTACGTGTTGACCGTTCAGTTGGTGGCTGACGGGTTCACGTTGGCTGCGGGAGAGTCGTGGCGGCAGTCGCTGGCGGTCACCGCCGATGCGCCGTACCCCTCGGTGGACCTGCATCTCACAGCGCAGCCTCAGGACGTTGCGGTGAAACCCGGTGCGGTGCAGGCCGTGTACTCGGTCAACGGCCACACCATGGGGCTAGCGGTGCGGGCGGTCGCGGTTGTCCGCACGGCATCTATGGTTCACGAGGCGCCTCCAGCGGTAGCTGGCCAGGGCGTGGAGATCGGGCTGCCGATGGACGCCACGGCAGCAGACCTCACCGTTCGCATCCAGAAGGCCGTCTCGCAGTCCGGCGGCCGGCTCATGTGGACTTTCGATACCCCGCACCCTGGGCTCAGCCTGCCCGATGAGCCGGTGATCACCGACATCGGCGACGAGCCCGAGAGTTTCGTCCGCCAATTGATCACGGGCATTTCCGTGCAGGAAGGCAGACCGGGCTTGCATGCCTACATGACCGGCGTGGGCCTGACCATCGCTGATGAGCTGCCGCCGGAGTTCTGGACACTGTTCCAGGAGATTGCGCGAAAGGCGGCCAGCGAATCTCGTCAGCCAACGATTTTCCTGCTCTCGGAAGAGCCGTACGTGCCATGGGAACTGGCCATCGTCGGGGAGCCGATCAAGCCAGGTGAGCCCGGGGCGCGATTCCTGGGTGCGCAGGCTTGCGTCGGGCGGTGGGTGCTGGGGCAGCGGCGTCCCAAACTTCCGCCGCCGGTGGAAGTGAACGTGGATGAGATGGCGGTTATCTCAGGAGTCTACGACCAGCCGGGTTGGAACCGCCTTCTGGACGCCGAAGCAGAAGCGGCTGAACTCTGCCGGCTGTACGCGGGTCTGCCAGTCGATGCCGGACCGGTGACCGTTCTGCGGTGTCTCGCTGGAGACCCCGATGCGGACATCTTGCACTTCTCCCTCCACGGTGTTTACGACCCCGGCAGCACGGTTGACGGGCTCGTGCTGGTCGATGGCTCAACGCTCGACCCGTTCCAAGTGAAGGGCGGCGTCTTGAAGTCGGCCCCGTTCGTCTTCTTGAACGCCTGTCAGGTGGGCGCGGGCAGTAGGCTCCTGGGTGACTACGCCGGCATGGCGGAGGCATTTCTCTACGCGGGCGCCTCGGGAGTCATCGCTCCTCTCTGGTCGATCTCCGATACGCTGGCGCGCGGCGTGGCGAGGCGCTTTTACGAAGAAGCCTTCCAGGGCACGCCGCCGGCCGAAGTACTGCGCGGGGAGCGGGCGAACTTCGCGCAAGACACCCCGTCGGCCACGGCGCTCTCCTACCTGTACTACGGGCACCCATCGCTGAGGCTAAAGCGGCCGGCTACTTAGGGATCCGGGACCTCACCGGAGACCACGGTCCACGCTGAGGCAAGGGAGATGCCCTCATCGAGACTGATGAGTTGCTTTTCCCAGGCCCGCTCTGCCGCCGTCAGCTTTGAAGGCCGCCCAAGGAGGTCCAGCGCGAGCGAAACGCCCCAGCGGAACAGGGGCACCGCGCGGCTCTTGGCCAGTGGCTCCAGCTCGGGCAGCGCGGCCGGTTCGGCGCCGCCGCCATCAACGCGCAGGTAGGCCTCCAGGAGCTGCAAGTCCGGACTTTCGTGGGCCACCCGGTTACGAAGGTTCGACAGGACGATTCGCAGGTAGCCCGCGAAGCGCGCCGGGTCGCGTGGCAGATTCGCGTAGATCGCATACGCCCCGGCGAGTCCGAGCAGTTCTTCGAACCACTTGTCATTCGTCAGGCGCACGGCCTGTTCGGGGTCGAGCGCATCGAGCCGGCCAGAGCCAACCAGCAGGTCCCACTCGAAGGACTCGATGTCCGAGAGCGGTTCCACGCGAGGCTGACCACTGGCGGTGGAGACCGCGAAATTGCGGTTGCCGAACAACGGGAAGCGGATAGCGACGGGGGTATCGAGGCGGACCATGGTGGCGGCGCCCGGCGCCGACAGCACCCACGCGGCGTTGCCTGGCGCCGGGCTTGGCCGCAGCTTCGCGCGCCTCCGGCCACCCGGGTCCATCGTCGTCCCAGCGGGCGGGCCCCCGGCCCAGGCGCCAGCTCCCAGGATCCGCCGCTGGCCGGAGCGGCTCTCGTCAGAAAGCCCGACACGCAACGGTGGCGCGCCAATCGTCGCGGGCAGCTCCACCTCGGTCAGCCCGGAAGGGGGGACGTTGACCACCTGGGACCACGAGCCCCAGGGAAGGTTCAGCGACACCACGGCTGGGCCCGGCGGCAGTTGCACTTCTTGGCCGTCGGCTGAGCCTACCGGGACCTCTCGGACCACCTCGCTCTCAGCGGGCCCGCCAGCTGTGCGGATCGACACGTTCGAAACTTTCCTTGCCGGTCCCGCGAGCGATTCTGCCGTCCTGCCAGACGGCAATCGAAGGCGAATTCCGGCGCCCCGCTGAACGCCGCCGGATGCGGCAGCAGTGATGTTGCGACTGGCGAAGACCACGCCAAGCTCGTGCCGCCAATTCGAGGCGAGTTCCGCGGCGCGAGCGTGGTCTTCTTCGGTGTCGCCGGCTACCTCGAACTCGGGGCCAGTTTCATGGTGATTGAGGTTTACGTTGTCGGCTGGGTGAGGGCCCAAACGTGACTGCAGGTCATGGTAGAGCTGTGGGGACATCTCGTACGAAGGGGAACCGTCGGGTTGTCGTAGATTCACGCGAAGCCGGGCGCGTTGCGTCGCCGCGGGCATCGCGGCGGGCAGTGGCTCCACTGCGAAGCGCACTGTCACCCGCGGGCCGGAAGCGTCCACTCGCTCCCACGCCGGTACGACCTTCGTGCCCGGATTTCCGCGACAAACAATGGTCGCCACCGTCCCCACTGGTACCCGGAACTGGTCTGGAAACGAGACGGCAGCCACACCGACCGCAGGCTGCCGACGGCGCGCCTGCACATCGTCGCAAGTCACTGTGATTTCACTGATGTCCGTTGAAACACCAGGCGGGGTGAGTTCGACGGTGACCTCAGAGGTGCTGAGGGCCGGCAGCCGGAGCAGGGGCATCGCGCCCGCCGCCGCTCTGCCGTGTTTCCCGCAGGTCGGCGTCTGGGCGATGCCCGCCGCCTGCATAGCCTCCCGCGCCCAGCCGACCAACTGTTCCAGGTCGATGAGGCTTTCGCCCGTCTGAAAGTCAAGAGTGATCGCCCGGCCCAGACCCTGCTGCGGAGGCATTGAGGCAAGAAGCATCGGATCAAGTACCGGCAGGAGTGTGCCGAGGAAGGCCCCGCGGCCGTTGCGTTCCTGCGCCAACTCGCCCATTGACGCCCCGAATACGGTCACCAATCCGTTGTTCGCTTCGTCAGGCGTTACCGAAGCCCCATCAAGCGTAGTCCGGAATTTTCGCCGCACCGCTGGCGAATAGGAGAAGTTTTGGCAGCCATCCATGAAGAGGAATTGCTCGCGGAACGGATAACTGAGGAGGCAACGGATCAGCGCGTCGATGCCGAGTGTTTTGCTCACAAGCGCCCCGCGGTTAGCGAAGTCCTGGCAGAGGAAGAGACGCCCCTCGGAGGGCTCGTAGACGGCGTGTCCCGCAAGGAAAACGTAGAGCCGGTCGCCGGAGTTCTCGCTCAGGGTGACGAGGGAGGCGTCGATGGAATCGAACGTCGCGTCATCTTTGGCGAGGGGAAGATTCAGCGCGGCGATCGCCGGAGCCGTTGCCGGGCTGGCGACGGTGTGGAGTAGGATCTGGGCATCCGGGACGCCGATTCCACGAAGCCACTCGACGGCCGCCAGCGCATCCGCTGCCGCGCCATCCAGCGGCGGCACGATCGCGTCGCTGTATTGATCGATGCCCACCACGAGCGCCCAGCTGTTTGTTGGGTCCGCCACAGCAGTCCTCCTAGGGCCAGAAGTCCGCGATCAGTTCGAACGTGCGGGCTTGTTGCCAGTAGGCCCCGTGTGCGTCCGGGAACGGCACCCCGGCGTGCACCTCTTCGTCCCTGATCTGCGCATCCGTCCCGAAGACCTCGCCCGCCAGATACGACAGGAAGTCGGCTCGGTCATAGATGTTTAGCCACGGGACGAAGGGAACCGGAGTTGGGTTGCCCGGCCTCAAATTTTCGAGCGAATCCATCGCAAAAAACAGCGGGGCCTGCGAGCCCACGGTCACCAGCTTCGCCACGGGCGGATGGTTCACCCGGCTGAGCAGATCGACCAGCATCACGCCGCCCAGGCTGTGTCCCACCGCGACGATCGGCTGAGGCCACGGCGCCATCCTCGCGGTAAGGAAGTCGAGCAGGATGGCGCCACGCCGCAGGTGGAAGAAGATGTCGCCGATGGTCGTCGCCGAATCGCCGGTCAGGCCTCCCCGGCGGTCGAGGAGGCGTTGGGTGGCGAAACCCTTGATTGTGTCGGTGACCTTGCCCTTTATCCAGGAACGCAGGCCTCGGGTCGTGGGTGCAATGGCCATCGTAACGGCGAGCACCGCCGCGTCCCGGAGGGCGCCGTTGAGAGCCGCCGCGGGTCGCGTCACGTCGCCGTTGGTGGGCGCCAGCGCCAATGCCACAACCCCCCGCGCCACGATTTCGACCAGTTCAGGATCATCGGCGGCGCCCGCTGCGAGTGCGGCGGCGGCGAGTTCTGGCGTTGCCCCCAACGCCTTCGCTGCCGCGGACAGCCGTGTTGCGGGCAAACCGGTGGTCGCCGGGGGATTCGCCTCAACCCGCGCCAGAGCGGCTGCGATCAGCACGTCAGGGGGTTGGCGACCGATGGAGAGACCCTGCTCGGCTGGTTGTTGCGCGGCAATGCGCAGTTCGAACAGCGGGTCATCGAGCAGGATGCTCCAGAGGGCGAGTTCGAGTTCTGCTGGCGTCAGCCTGGGAGCCAGCGCACGAGTGCGTTGTTCCGGGGGGAGCGTCAAATTGACGAGCCGGGCGTTGTTTCCCAACTCTTCTCCCCACGGACAGTTGTCCGCGATGACAACATCTTTCAGGGCTGGTTGGCGGGCGCAGCCTTCGCGGATGTCGTCCAGCGTCGCTTCGTAGTCTGGCTTCCTGACGCCTGTGCCGTGGACGAAGAACAGAGTTCCGGTCACGAGCAGACTCCTATCGCTGGATGGCGCTCGGTAGACTGGTGACAATAGCAGCAACCGATCGGCGCGCATAGAAGCACCGCTCAAGCTCCTCCGAGGGGGCTGTCCATCCGGAGGTTACAGTTCGGGGCTTTACCGATCCTCCATCTGCTATTATGCCGCTGAATGGCCGATTTCGGCCCCGGGCGCGTAAGTGACCGAACGTCCGTACCTGAACTTCGACGTGCAGATCGAGGGGGCTGGGAGCGCCTATCGGATCCGTGTGCTGGAGTCCCCCGCGGGCCAGGCGGCGTCTGACGCGACGCTCCCGTTCTCGGACATGGAGATCGAGAACTTCATCCTTCGTCTTGGCCGCCGCAGCCGGGGCACACGGCGGCTCGAATCGCGCGACCTCGATGGAGTGCGCGAGTTCGGTTCTAAGCTCTTCCAGGCGACCATGAGCGGCGATGTTGGCGGCGCGTACCGGGCTAGCCTCTCCTGGGCGAATCGGGAGGGCGCCGGGTTGCGTATTCGACTGCGCCTGTCGGATGCGCCTGACCTGGTCGATATCCCGTGGGAGTTCCTCTTCGACCCGCTAGAGCGCCGATTTGTCGCGCTCTCGGTTGATTCGCCGATCGTGCGATTCCTCGACGTACCAGGCACGACCAAGCCGTTCGAACTCGTCCCGCCGGTGCGGGTTCTGGTGATCATCGCTAGCCCAAGCGACTTCGAGCCACTACAAGTCGAAGCGGAGTGGGCCCGCCTTAAAGAGGCGGTGAGCGAGATCGAGGCCCGCGGACAGATCGTCCTTGAGCGTCTCAGCCACCCCACGCTCGCCGAACTCCAGCGAGCACTTCGACGCGACTACCATGTCCTTCATTTCATCGGCCATGGCGGCTTCGACGCCACCAGCCAGGACGGGTTACTGGTTTTCGAAGATGACAAAGGCCGCGGGAGCGAGGTCAGCGCCACCTATCTCTCGACGCTCCTGCACGACGCCGACTCGCTTCGGCTCGCAGTGCTCAACGCCTGCGACGGAGCACGGTCGTCTCGAACTGACCCGTTCGCGGGCGTCGCACAGAGCCTTCTGCAGCAGGGTGTGCCGGCGGTCGTGGCGATGCAGTTCGAGATCACCGATGACGCGGCGATCACCTTCGCTCGCGAGTTTTACGGCGCGTTCGCCGATGGCTACTCGATCGAAGCTTCCGTCGGCGAGGCACGGAAGAGCATCTTCGCCGGCCAGAACGATTCGGAGTGGGGCACGCCGGTCCTCTATCTGCGGTCCATCGAGGGACCAATCTTCCGCATCGCCCCGCTCCCGCCGTCCAGCGCAATCGTGCAGCTGGTCGCCGACCCGCCCCAGATCGTGGCGAAACAACCGGTGGCAGATGGTGAGCCGATCACGCAGGTCCTGCGGGTGGCGGCTCCCGAAGATTCCGGGGTCGGCGGGCCGGCGGTCGCGCGGGAGAGAGGTCCCCGGTGGGCCGGGTTTGGCCGCCGCGGGAAGACGGTAATGAGCGTTGCAGCGGCTGGGACACTGGCTATGGTGGCGATCTTGTTTTTCGTGAACGGCAACGATGATCAGCGGCAGCCGGCACCGAAGCCGGGTCCCAGTGAACCGGCCTCGCCAACGGCGGTCCCCGCGTTCGCGAGCTTCTCCGGGATCTGGTATACGAATTTCGCGCGTGTGGAACTCGAAGAGAGCGGTGGTCGCGTAACCGGCAGCTACTATCCCTACCTCGGCGACAATCGGTCAGCATCGCTGGTCGGTGACCGAACCGGTAACGACCTATTCGGGACGTTCGATGGGTTGGTTAACAAATTCGCGTTCACCCGCGCCAATGATGCGAACTCGTTCGAGGGGTACTGGATCGACCAGGACGGAGGTAAGCACGAATGGTGTGGACGGCGTGGCACCAAATCTCTTCAAAGCGGGTGCGGGTATTCGGGCGAGTACAAAGTCAGAGGACTGCCAGGCAGCTTGCAGTTGCGCGGCGACTCCGTCGTCCTCGCCCAGACCGCTGGCGCGGCCGTGCTCACCTTCGACTCCCGCCTCTACGGAAAAGTGGAAGTGGCAGCCCCCTTCGATAAAGCGGTGCTGGGAAAAGCTGCCGGGACAGTGTCCGTGACCGCCTCCGGCACACCGGTCAGGTTCACTATCGACTGGGGAGTTGCCGACGGCTCCGGGTGGGATTCTCTGAAGGGCGGTTGGGAGGCTCTATCGCCAACCCCAGGAGGGTCAGGGACGTGGTGCGCGTGGCGCGCTCCGGCCCCGCCGCCATGTTGAAGCCGAGCGCGGTGCAGCCTCAACAACATTAGCGCTGGCGCGGCAGGTTCGGCGCGCGTTTCGATGCCATTGGGCGTTTGGGCGATGCCGGGCGTGCGGGTGCTGTTGGCTGCGCGGAGGCCGCTGGTTTCGGATCTTGCATCTGCAGGAACTCAGCGAACATCCAGCCCTGGCGTCCCTCGCAAACGACCGGCAGCCAGCCGTCTTGTCCCACCTGGACAACGGCCCCCGCGGCCACGGTCGTGATGATCGGGTCGTTCTTGCTCGGACCAGACCTCAGGTTCAGCGATTCCTTCACAACTGCTGAGAGAACCGTTGACGTGCTTACTGCCGGTACCGGTGCGAGGAACGGCACCGGGTTGATGTCATCGTCGCCCTTCCGCCATTCGTAGTGGAGGTGAACCCCGGTGGAGACGCCCGTGGTCCCTACGCCGCCCAGTTCCTGTCCGCGCAGGACGGCGTCACCCACAGCCACGCCGATAGTGCAGAGATGGCCGAAGAGCGCGCGGCTTCCCTGGCCGCAGTCCAGGATCACGCAGTTTCCGTACCCCGCATTCGTCCCCGCGAGGAGGACGGTTGCGTCACGCGGCGCCATCACGGACGCACCCTCGCTCACGCCGCCGATATCGACGCCGGTGTGATAGCCCTTGCGGTAGAGGTGCCGGACGCTCGGATCGGTATTCTCCGGGCCGTAGCCCTGGGTGATGACACCGCCTTCGACTGGAAGCTCCCAGCCAGTCGCCGGGTCAACGTAAAGTTTCGCCACGTCTCGTCTCCACCCGGTTTGATTTGGGGAAATAGGACTGCTCCGGGGCCGCCAAGCTTACCACCGAGGGCAAGCGCCGCAGAGGGCGAACTGTCACTCCCGGGCGGTGGCGACCGGCGCGGTGCGACGCACCAGAGCTAGGCAAAGGCGGCGAAGATCTCCTCGAACGCCTTGATCTGTCCGCCCTTCGTGGAGGAGGGGACGACGATGGGCGTTTTGACGCCGGCCGCGAACCATGCTTCCAGACCCTCTCGCACTTCGCCGACCGAGCCGTAAAGAGTTGAATCGGAGAGCCAGCGGTCGGTCATCAGCCCCGCCAGCTTGTCCCGTTCGCCAGCGGCGAGCGCTTTCTCTATCGCTTCCATCTCTTCGCGATAGCCGGCCTCTTTCCAGTAGTTACGGTAGTTGGGGAGCATCACGTAGCCGGTAAGCGTTCGGCGCATGACCGCCGCCGCGGCATCGCGATCGTCGTCGATGCAGGTTGGGATCATGACGCCGATGTAGAAATCGCCGTTGCGCTTCTCCGCCGGGATGGCGCTCAAGGATTCGGCCATGTGTGAGCGGGAGGCGTTCGCCCAGACCGCGCCTTCGGCCACCTCGACAGCGAGGCCCACCATCTTCTTTCGAAGCGTGGCGAGCACTATCGGCGGCAGTTCGCCCCACTGTTGGGCGCCTTCGCGCATCTTTTCGACGTATTCGCGCATGTCGGTCAGTGGCTTACCAACCTCTGCGCCCAGCCGTTTGTTGGCGGGGGCGTGGCTCACGCCGATGCCGAGGTAGAAGCGGCCATTGCTGATTTCGTGGATGTACGAGGCAGCCTGGCCCATGTCCAGCGCGTTGCGGGCGTAGATGTTTGCGATCGCGGTCCCGAAGCGAATCTCTTTGGTGGCATGGGCGATCGAGAGGCAGAGGCCGATGCCGTCGCCGAAACTCGCACAGTAGATGCCCTGGAAGCCTCGGCGTTCGATCTCCTGGGCGAGTTCGACGGTGGCTTTGCGGCGGCCGGCAACGGCGGCGAGTGAGAGCGCGGGCATCTGGGGCATGGAGGTCTCCGGTCGAGTTGGGTGTAGGCCGACTATAGGCCAGCGCCCGCGGAGGGAGAAATCCCGACTACCCGCCGGGTTCCGCGCTAGCTGTCCTGGCGGTAGCGCAGCATTCGCCCCGCGCCCACTCCCGTGTGCTTCCCGTCTTCGTAAGCGATCTCTCCGTTGACCACGACGAGCTTGATTCCGACCGGCTCCTGCTTCGGCTCCTTGTAGGTTGCCGTATCTCGAACGGTATCGGGGTCGAAAAGCACGAGGTCCGCCCAAAAGCCTTCTCGGACGAGGCCCCGACCGGCCATGCTAAATCGTTCGCAGGCGAGGCTGGTCATCCGCCGGATGGCCTCTTCGAGCGAGATGATCCCACGCTCGCGCACGTACTGGCCGAGCACGCGCGGCATGGTGCCGTAGAGGCGCGGATGCGGCCGTCCGTTGAGGTCCGGGATGCCGTCCGACCCGATCATCACGCGCGGGTCGCGCAGATTCGTCTCGATGTCCGCCTCATCGATGATGAAGTGCGTGCAGATGACGTTCTGGCCGCGCGGTGTGCCGAGGACCTGGCGCACAGTCTCGGCCACGTCCCAGCCCTTCTCCACGCCGATCTCGGGGATCATTTTGCCTTCGAGCGTGGTGTCATCCGGGCAACTGTTGATCATCACGTTGCTCGCCCACTCGGCATCGATCTTCTCAAGGTTGACGTACTGCCACATCGGCCCGCTGCCAGCCGTGTAGGGGTAGATGTCGAAGGTCACGCTTTGGCCCTCCGCCTCGGCGCGATCAACGAGCGCGAAAGACTCGCCAATGCGGCCCCAGTTCCGCTTCCCGGCGGATTTGTGGTGCGAGATGTGCAGGCCGATGCCTGCCGACCGGGCGATGGTGAGCGCCTCTTCCACCGCTTCGAGCAGCTTGTCGCCTTCGTTCCGCATGTGTGTGGCGTAGAGGCCCTCGAACGGCGCGCACTCCTTCGCCAGCGAGACAACCTCGTCCGTGTCGCTGTACTTGCCCGGTTCGTAGATGAGACCGGTGGAAAACCCGCAAGCCCCTTGTTCCATCGCCCGGCGCACATGGCCGCGCATCTCGGCGAGTTCGGCCGCCGTGGCGAGCCTGTTCTCCACGCCCAACACGTAAGCCCGCACGCGGTTGTGGCCCACGAGCATCATGTTGTTAATCGCTGGCTTCTGGGCCATGCAGGCCGCGAAGTAGCCGTCCAGGTCGCTCCAGTTTGCGTTCTTCGAACTCGCAAGGTCGCCGGGCATGAACTTCCTGCCGGGCTCGTTGGGGATGGTGCTTGACCCGCAGTTGCCGCTCACTTCAGAGGTCACCCCCTGTGCGAGCTTGAACTCCATCCCGGGATAGCGGATGAACGCTCCGTCGTCGTGAGAGTGCGTGTCCACGAATCCGGGCGAGAGGACGAGGCCGTGGGCATCGATTTCGCGCTTCCCGGAGCCCGCCGTACCCACCGTCGCGATTCGTCCTTCGCTCACCTCCACGTCCCCGGAGAATCCAGGACCCCCGGAACCATCGAGAATGCGGGCATTGCGGATCACGAGGTCGATGGGCATGGTGCATCTCCTGCCCGGCAGCCGGGCGAGAGGACTACTCGTCCCCGTCGTCCGTCACGAAGTCTCCGGGCCGCGTTACGAAGTAGCGGTAGTCTATTACGAAACTGCGGACGCCCAACTGGTGGAAGAGTGTGTTGAGGTCGCCGTGGTGGCCGCGTTCGTGGAGCAGCAGGTTGGTGAGGATGTCGGCGCGGCTGAGCATCTCTGGCACTTCGGAGAACCGGTACTCGCGCTTCGCGTAGAAGACGCTGTCTGTGCACTCAAGCGACGCGAGGAACGCTGCTCGCGTTTCGCGCCGATAGCTCCGGATCTCTTCCCACGTTTGCAGCGTTTCGGGCCCGATGTACATCAATGTTCCAAGCGCGAGCGCCCACTCGCCGTTGATCCAGCCGTCGTAGGCGGCGACGAAGTGTTCGAAGCAATCGCGCAGTGCTGGCCAGCCGGAGCCGGGCACGCGTTCGGCGAACTTCGACGGGGGCAGGCTGTCGATCGTCGCCGCCATCCGTTCCCAGGCGAACGCGGTGTAGTCGAACAGTTCCTTGATTGCGGCTCGGTCCACTGGCGTCACCTCCTGAGCGTCAGATGGTAAGCGAACGCATGTTCTGTTGGCAAGCCGCCGAATCGCCCGCGAAAGTCGAAACCGCTAGGGTGGACGTGAGAGGAAGCGAAGATGCCAAACCGCCTCAAAGACGAGACGAGTCCCTACCTGTTGCAACATGCTGACAACCCCGTGGACTGGTTTCCGTGGGGCGAAGAGGCGTTCGAGGCGGCGCGAACGCAGGACAAGCCGGTGCTGCTCTCCGTGGGCTACAGCGCCTGCCACTGGTGCCACGTGATGGCCCACGAATCGTTTGAAGACCCGGCGATCGCGGGGCTGATGAACGAGCACTTCATCAACATCAAGGTCGATCGCGAAGAGCGCCCGGATATCGACGGCGTCTACATGACCGCCGTCCAGGCGCTCACCGGGCAAGGCGGTTGGCCGATGACCGTCTTCATGACTCCTGATGGCAAGCCCTTCTACGCGGGCACCTACTTTCCTCCGAGCGACGGCCACGGCCGGCCCGGATTCCCGCGCGTCCTTGAAACGCTCCATCAGAAGTGGACCGAAGAAAAGGATCAGGTGGTGAAATCGGCGGAGGCGATTACCGGCCACATCCGGCTGGCGGCGGCGCGCGTTGCAAGTGGCGAGGCTGACCTGAGCAACGACCTGCCGGCGCGCGCGGCGGCGTTGTACGGAGACGTGTTCGATGCGGAGTGGGGGGGATTTGGCATGGCGCCCAAGTTTCCGAGCCCGTCGGGCCTCGAATTTCTGCTCGCTCATTCCCTTGCGCCGGAGGCAGACCCCGCGGCCCGCGATATGGTGCTCCAGACGCTGCGGCAGATGGCCAGCGGCGGCATGTACGATCAGCTCGGCGGCGGCTTCGCCCGCTACAGTGTGGATGAGCGCTGGATGGTCCCCCACTTCGAAAAGATGCTGTACGACAACGCGCAGCTCGTCCGGGTCTACCTCCACGCCTTTCAACTCACCGGCGAACCGCTGTTCGAACGGATCGTGCGCGAGACGTTGGCGTACCTCGAACGCGAGATGCTGGACCCCGAGGGCGGCTTCTACGCTGCCCAGGACGCCGACAGCGAAGGGATCGAAGGGAAGTACTTCGTCTGGACGGTGGACGAACTGGCCGAGGTGCTGGGAGAGGACGCGCCACTGGCCGCTGCCTGGTTCGGCGTAACGGCAGGCGGCAACTTCATCGACCCTCACCACCCGGAGCTGGTGGGCCGCAACGTACTCTCGGTCCGCCAGGATGCGGACGCCGTCGCTGCCCGGTTCGGCCTGTCCGTCCCTGCCCTCCTCGAAAAGGTGGAGTGGCTGCGGACGACACTGCTCGCCGCGCGCTCCCGCCGGGTGAAACCAGGCCTGGACGACAAGATGCTCACCTCATGGAACGGCCTGGCGCTTGCTGCCTTCACCGAGGCCGCGCGAGTCCTCCAGGACCCGAGCTATCGAGACGTGTCCGAACATAACGCG
Source organism: Tepidiformaceae bacterium (assembly GCA_039917655.1). Lineage (GTDB taxonomy): Bacteria > Chloroflexota > Dehalococcoidia > Tepidiformales > Tepidiformaceae > PNKC01. The sequence continues at coordinate 2,701 of JBDSJC010000175.1, read as the reverse complement.
CAGTTCTTGCGCGACAAGCTCTGGCGAAAGGGCCGATTGCTTCACACTTATAAGGCGGGCGTCGCCAAAGTCGAAGGGCTGCTGGAGGACTACGCTTACGTTGGCTTGGGCCTGGTCGAACTGTTCAAGCTAACGGGCGAGCTGGCGCACCTCGATTGGGCGCGTGAGCTGTTCGAAACCGCTCTCCGGGAGTTCCGCGATTCCGGGCAGGGCGGGTTCTTTGATACTTCAGCCTCAGGCGAGGCGCTCATCGTCCGGCAGAAGTCGTTTTTCGACGCGGCAACGCCGAGCGGAAACGGCGCGATGGCGCTCCTCGCGCTCTGGATCGCGCGATATTACGTGCGCCCCGAAGGCGAACATGTAACCCGGGAAGTGCTAAACCAGGTGCACGATCACCTTCTGCAGGCGCCCACCGGCTTCGGAAGCCTGTGGCAAGCGGTCGAGTTTCTGCTCGCACCGCACCGCGAGGTTGCGATCGTCGGCGAGCCAGCCGCACGTCAGCCACTCGAAGCGGAGGTCGCACGAGCATTTCGTCCATGGATGGCCGTCGCGCCTTCCACGAACGGAGGCGGGCTGCCGATGTTTGAAGGCCGCGGCGCGACCGGCTCCGCCATGGCCTACGTCTGTGAGGATATGGTCTGTCAGCTTCCGGTGGCCACGGCGAGTGAGCTCGCTGAGCAGTTGAAGCGCTGACCTCAGGCGAAGACGGATTCGACCGGCGTGATCGTCACCCGGGCCGGGTCGATCCCGAGGTCCAGCGCCCCTATGACCTGGTCTTCAGCGAGCAGTTCGGCAGGTCGTGACCCGTCGTAAGAGATTGGGCTGAATGCTCCAGACGTCAGTTCAGCTTTCAGATCTTCTGCGTCGTTGGCGACGATCACCACCCCCAAATTCGTCCCGGAGAGATGTCTCCGAATCACGGCGTTGACCCGGTCCACGGTGAGCTTCGCCAGTTCGGAGCGCATCCAGGCTGTGAATTCCGGCAGTCCGTACCAGCGGCTATCGAGCGCATACCCTAGCTGCTGGTCCTGGGTCTTGGTCATGACGAAGACGTTTTTGCTCAGGTACTGGCGGGTAGCCTCGAAGTCTTCCTCACTGACTCCATTCGCGACCAGTAGGCGCAGTTCGAACAGCGCCGCCTTGAGTGCGAAAACCGCCTGTTCGGGACGAACCGGACGCACCCAAATTTCGAAGACTTGCTCCCGCCGGCCGAGGTTCGGGTCCGGGAAGAACTGGTACATCCCTCGCGGAAACGCTTCGATATATGCGTAATCGCCGTAGTTCATGCCGCGCACTTCGCGAATCTGCTGGTAGAGTCGCCCGTTCGAGGCACGGTGCTCTCCGAGCCACGCGCGCGCCAGCCAGAGCGCCGCAAAGTCCAGGTGGCTGCGAGTGACCGCGATTCGGTGTCCCAGCGAGATCGCTACCGCGCGGGTGTCCTTTTGGATGATCTCGACGCTCATCCCATCTAAGGGTTGTGGTGGAAGGTGCGTTAGAGCTGCACTCCCGCCTTCCGGCAACTTCGCGATCTGGGCTGTGAGAGCCGCCGTAAACGACTGGGGGACGTCACCTGTCAGCCCGACTGTCAAGCGGCCGCGAGTGTAGTTGCCGGCCACGAACGCGCGCACATCATCAAGCGTCAGCGTAGCGAGGCTCGCCACCGTCCCCAGTGCCGTGTGCCCATAGACACTGCCGGCGAAGAGGTTTCCTTGCAACCGCTCCTTCGCAAGCTCCTCCTCATTGTTTCCGCGGAGGTCCTGGATGAGGGCGTTGGTCTGACTGGTCTTCAGCCGCGCGAAGTCGTCCTCGCGGTAGCCAGGCTCCGTCAGTTGGGGCAAGACGATGGCTGCGAACTTCTCGAGCGTGTCGCGGTGCGCCACGCCGCTGAACGTTGTCATCTCGTGGTCCACCCGGACACTGAAACTCGCCGCAATGGGGAACAGCGCGCGGTTGATTTCGTCGATTCGTAACCGGACGCTGCCTGCTTCGGCGATCATCGAAGCAGCGAGTTGAGCGAGGCCCTCCTTTCCGGGAGGATCGACTGCTGACCCCGTTTCGAAGAGCATTTTGAGGCGCACCAAAGCCGAGGCGCTCGGCAGGAGGATGATTGGCGGCGCCGAACCGTCCTCCGCCCTGGCAAGGGGCGGCACCAGGCGGGGCGCCTCGCTCAGGTCGGCCGGCAGCTCATCGTTCGCCAACGTTGTTACCACCATGTTGGCCTCCGTGACGTAGCGCCTTGCCACGTCCTGCAAGGCACCCGTGGTGAGGGCGTCGTAGACGGCGTACAGGTTGTTGAGGGTCTCAAATGACCGGCGAAAATGCACGAATCGGGCGAGCGTGGAGGCGATTGCCTCTGAGTTATCAAGCGTCCGCACGAAGGCGTAGCGGGTGTGACTCTTCGCTTCCGACAGCCGTTCTGGGTCGACCGCGCCGTTCGGCAAGGCGGCGAACGACTCGGCGATCTGATCCCGTACATAGGCCAGTTTGCCGGGCTCTGTCACACGCGCAAAGACGGTAAACAGTCCAGGGTCCTGCAATGAAGGAAGGTGGGGGAAGAGTTCATCAACGACCTGCTCGCGCTCGACCAAACGCTGGTAGAGTTCGGACGTTTCGCCGAACGTCAGGTCCAGAAGGACGTCCAGGGCAGCGAATTCGGGGTCCGAGTCCGAGAACGCGGGGCCGTGGAAGCCAATGCTCACCC
>JBDSJC010000174.1:0-10489 GCA_039917655.1 Tepidiformaceae bacterium | reverse complement strand
GGGACTCTTCGACCGTGATCACGCCGTCCTTGCCAACCTTCTCCATCACGTCGGCGATCAGCTCGCCGATGTAGTGGTCGTTGGCGGAGATGGAGGCGACGTGCGCGATCTGCTCCTTGGTGAGCACGGGCCGAGCCTGAGACCGGAGGTCTGCGACGGCGGCCTGCAGCGCGGCATCGAGGCCACGCTTGACGGCCATCGGGTTCGCGCCGGAGGTCACAACCTTGAGGCCGCCGCGGACGATCGCCTGGGCGAGGACCGTTGCCGTGGTGGTGCCGTCGCCGGCCACGTCGTTGGTCTTGGTGGCGACCTGCTTGGCGAGTTGGGCGCCCATGTTTTCGAACGGGTCGTCCAGTTCTATCTCACGGGCGACGGTTACGCCGTCCTTGGTAATAGTGGGGGCGCCGTACTTCTTATCGATGACGACGTTGCGGCCTCGTGGGCCGAGGGTCACCTTCACGGCGTCGGCGAGTGCATCGACACCGTCCTTAAGGCGACGGCGTGCTACTTCGTCGAAGACGAGTTGCTTCGCAACCATTGGGTTGATTCCTTCCTAAACCAGCGAGACACCGAGAGGAGTGAAGGAAGGGATCGTTCAATCCCTCTTCGTTCCCGGTGTCTCAATGGCTCATTTCGTGCTTAGACGACGAGCTTGGCGAGGACGTCCTTCTCGTTGAGGACGATGTACTCGTTGTTATCCAGCTTGACTTCGGTGCCGGTGTACTTGGCGTAGAGAATGCGATCACCAACGCCGACTTCGAGGGGCACGCGCTTGCCGTTGTCATCGAGCCGGCCGGGGCCAGCGGCGACGACTTCGCCCTGCTGCGGCTTCTCCTTCACGGTGTCCGGGATGACGAGGCCGCTGGCGGTCACTTCATCCTGCTTGAGGGGGGTGATGACGATGCGGTCCGCAAGCGGGACGAGCTTGGTCTTGAGAACGGCCTTTGCCGGAGCTGCCTTGGTTGCCATGTGTGGGATTCCTCCTGGGAACATTCAGGTGTTTGTATCTGAGCAATCGGATGTTAGCACTCTCCCGCGGTGAGTGCTAGTCACCAGGAAGAAGCCTTTTGGGAAGCGGAACTTTCGTGGGGGCGTGGCTGGAACAGTAAACGGCGGCGTGCGAGGTCCGGTAATCGCAGGGGTCTCCTCGGCGGGTGAGGGCGATACAGCTCGCCGATTTGATCTCCAAGCTTTTTTAGCGACGTTGTAGCCCGTTTAGCCCGTTGCTAGCCGGTTGGGCGAACGGGCTAGGGCTTTGCTAGCGCGTTTACGACGTTCCCGGCGGGTCTGGCGGGTGGCTGGGCGTGGCCGTGGAAGGATGCTGGGGGGTTGAGGCGGGAGCCCCGAGGGGCCGGTGACGCTGGGGCGGCGAATGACCGAGTCGCGGGCGATTGTTGGTTGCTGGGCATCCCTCCGCTCCCGCCAGTCGCGGTAGCGATGACGGTGGTCAGCGCATGGCCCGTGGTTGGAGCCGCGCGGCATCCGCTCGTTCATAGTCGCGACTGGGAAGCGATCGGGTTGGGCAAGCTGCGCACGTTATGGACAGCGCATCGCTTGCCAACGCGCGCGGTACTGATTGTCCGATGGCGGAGTTGGTTCAGGGGCACCAATCGAAGCCGCCGAAGAAAGGCGGCACGCTGATCCACTTGCTATCCGGGGACCAATCAAAGCCCGCCGGCCCGTGTATGCCTTCCGCGAGACGGCGTGCGGGAGTGTTGCCGTCGCTGGCCACGACCCAGAGCTCAGTGCCCCGCGTGAATCCCACCTGTGAACCGTCCGGGGAGAACTTGCCAACCATGAACCCGCCCGTGGCGATCGAGCGGACTGTGCCGTCGAGGGCGCCAACGCCGATAGACCAGTTAGACCCACAGAAGCCGGTTTGCAACAGCAGGGAGCGGCCGTCCGGAGTGAAGTCGAGCGCGTTGTATCCCGGATACCCCGAAACCGTAGCAGTCTCCTCGCCGTCGGCGATCCGCAAGACGACGATCGTCGAGGGCAGGATGCGGGGGACTCCGCTGCTCGCCGGCAGCCCGTACACGGCGTAGGCGGCCTGGCGACCGTCGCGGTCGATCCCAAGGCCCGCCGCCCCCGCGCGCGTTACCGCCTCGGCAATGACGGCATAGGCCTTTGCGGGATCGTGAATGCGAATGGTGGCGGCGTCTCGATAGGTTGGCTGCTCGATGGTTTCAAGCCGCCCGTCGGCAAGCCACCGCGCGTTCATGAATCCGCCCGGGATCCGTTTCCGGCCATTGTCGATTGTCGAAAGTACTGTTGCGTCGCCGTTGAACGAGCCGTAGGCAACAGATTTGCCATCCGGTGCCCAATGTACCCAAGGTGAAAGCCTGGCCCACTCGCCGCCCACGGTCTGATCGCGGCTGATGACCTTGCCGCTGATGTCAATCACAAGGAGGCCGTCCGCGCAGGCCGCCGCTACCTGGTTCTGTGTCGGCGACCACTCCACTGCTCCGCATGATCCCGGCCAGAGCCGCGTGAATCGTTGAGCACTTACGGAGCCGACGGTCAGACCATCTTCGCTTGCTACGGCCAACCGGGAGCTGTCGGCGGACCACGAACGGGTACGGCCATACCCCACTGGAAGCTCTAAGTTCGCTCCCGTCGCAACGTTTACGAGCCGCAGCTTGAGGGCGGGTGGGTCGACTGTTGGAAGCGGCGTTGCCGCACGCGTGGCTGTCGCGACTACTGTCGGAGCGACGGGCAAAGTTGGCGTCGCGGGCTGTGGAGATAGCGTTGGCTGGGTGCTGGTGTTGCTAGAGCAAGCCGCCAGATACAGGGCCGCCACGAGCGCCACGAGTGCGCAAATCGCGAACTTCGGCTTCCTCATGGACGAGCCCTCCCGTCTCTGCAACAGCCGTGCCTTACGCCGCGGTGCCGTCCCGCAGCGAGGCGCTCACCGTGTGGAGGTGGCTGAACGTCTCGCGGTAGCCGTCGAAGAGGCTTGTGTTGTGATACTCGATGCCCTTTTCGGCGCAGAACTCCTGGACCAGCACCTGAGCCTTCGAAAGGTTGATGCGCGGCATGGTGGGGAACAAGTGGTGCTCGATCTGGTAGTTCAGGCCGCCATACCAGAAATCGGTCAGCCAGTGGCCGCGGATGTTGCGCGACGTCAACACCTGTTCGTGAAGGAAGTCCATCCGGGTGTCGTTGTCGGTCAGCGGCATGCCCTTGTGGTTGGAAGCGAAGACCGAACTGTTGTAGAGGCCGAAGATCGCATGGTGGACGGCGAAGAAGCCGATCGCGAGAGGAATGCTGCCGAGCGAAAGCAACAGCCACGCGTACAGTCCGAAGTGGACGGCCATGAAGGCCGCCTGTATCCAGGGCTGCTTGGCGTTCTTGGTGCGCAGGTGCTGAATGCTTGCCTGGCGCATGTTGATCGCCTGAAAGGGGAGCAGAAATACGAAGAGGAACGCTTGGATGGCGATCAGTGGACGCACCCAGCGGGGGCGGCTGACGATCTGGTCGGCGCGGAAAACGATCATCGGGAACTGAATGTCCGGGTCGAGATCGACGTGGTTCGGGGTGGCGTGGTGCTGATTGTGCTTCACGTTCCACCACGAGTGGCTGACGCCAAGCAGGACGTTGCCAAAGACGTAGCGGGCGATGAGGTTGGTCTTCGAGCCGCGGTAGCCCTGGCGATGGCCGATGTCGTGGGAGAGGAGCGCGACCTGCGTGGAGGCGAATCCCAGCAGGACGGCCGCGAGCATCACGAGCCAGGCGCCGGAAACGAGCAGGGCCATGGCTACGACGGCCCCTAGCGTGCCGATTGCGAGCGCGGTCTTCGCCCAGTAGTAGCCCGGGCGGGCATCGAGCAAGCCCTGGGCTTTTACGCGGCGGCGAAGTTCGATGTAGTCGTCGTTGGCGTTGGCCTGTGGTTCAGTCACTGAGAGAGTGGCGGCGAGAGCGGACAAAGGTAGCTGGCCTCCGATGCTTGGGAGGCGTAGGCCCCGTCAAGGTTCGCGGTTCTAAGTTCGGGATTCCGCAAAATGCGCGAAGGCACAATTGTGGACGCTGAAACCGTACCATGCGGTAGCGAATGGAGTAGTAAGCGAAACCCTGCAAACTACCGAACTTCACCTCGCAGAATACGTCGGCATGACTTCCGCCTTTACGTCTCCAGGCTCTCGGCCCCCAACGCGCCAAGCCAGCGCCACGCCCGGTGTTGCCCGACCCGCACAATGTTTCCCGCCGTGGGTGAGGGGAAATGGCCGCCCATGACCACCAGCCCCTCGGCCTCCACGCGTTCCGCCAGTTCCTTACGAGAGGCCATTGACCGGGCGGGGTCCAAATCAAACCGCGGGCTCATGTCGAGCGCCTCGAACTCCGCGGGGTGATGCACGGCGTCGCCGGTGATCACGCCGCCCGTGCCGGCTTCGAAGACGAGCACGCTAACGTGCCCGGGAGTATGCCCGGGCGTGGGCAGCAACTTCACGCCTGGGACGACCGCGTGGTCGTCCGCCACGAGTTCCAGTTGGCCCGCCGCCTCCAGGGGCCGCACGCAGCGCTCCACCGAGGCGTCAGCTGTCGCCGACCAGTGCGCCCATTCGGTCCGGCTGACGAGGTAGCGTGCCCGCGGGAACATCACGCGAGGCTCGTCGCCGGAAGTCACGTTCCAGCCGATATGGTCTCCATGCAGGTGCGTGAGGACAACGAAGTCGATGCTCTCGGGCGCGATCCCAGCGTCGGCGAGCGCGCCAGGGAGAAGGCCGCAACTGCCGCTGAACCCGGCGGTTGCCATCTCGCCCATCTCAGCCCCCTGGCCGGTATCGACGAGGATTATGCGCCCGGCGGCACGAATCACGAACGTCGTGAGCTGGGCGGCAATCGTGTTCCCATCGATCCCGCCGTAGCGCGCGAAGTGGGCGGCATCGAAGCCCCTGAAGGCGCGTCCGAAGGGCAGGTTCAGTTGGCCATCCACGAGGGCGTCAACGGTTATCGACCCGAACGTCAGCGTCTGCATGCGGCATCCTACATCCGGGGAGACGTGGCCGGCGATTGTCTGCCCCGGAAGCCGGCGGTAGCGTGCGCCCACCACGTGGCGCTGCCGCCACCACCTTCATTTGGAGAGACTCAATGGCTAACACGCCCGGATCCCCGACGATGCTCGGCCACCTGGCACTGCGAGTGCGCGACGTGGACCGCGCGGTGAGCTTCTACCGCGACGTGCTCGGGCTCGGGCTCAAGAGCCGCCCGCGCCCGGAGATGGCGTTCCTCGGCAATCGCCCAGACGCTTCGCACGAGTTGGCGCTGTTTCAACTGCCAGCCGACGCCGAAGGCCCCGACGCGGCCCGAGTTGGGCTCTACCACATGGCCTGGGAGATGGCCTCAGTCGAAGAGCTGGAACGGCTGCACGCCCGGCTGGTTGAACACAAAGCCGAAATCGTTGGCTACAGCGACCAGCAGTGCAACGTTATGTTTCTCGACCCGGACGGCAACGAACTCGAGGCGATCTACGAACCAAGCGCGGAAGAGGAAGCACGCTTGAAAGCAGCCGGCGAGCCGATGCCCACGCTGAAACATTAGACGCTAAGGCCGCGGCTTGCCGGGAGCTGGTTGGCCAGGAGCCGGATGTCCCTTGGGTTCGTTCGCACCGCCGTCCGGCAGGTTCTCCCAGGCGTGCCTGCATGCGCCGCACAGCCCGTAGTCGCGCGAGATCTCGGACTGGAGGGTGGTGCCGCAGGTCCGGCAGTTCGTGTTCACCGTTCGAGTATACGACTCGGATACGACGGGACTAAACGCTGAGGGGCACCTTCGCCGTCACCGCCAACGGCAGACTGCGCACTCCGTGCATGATGAACGTTGGCACGCGGGGCAGCAGTGTGTCGTCCGTGCGCTCGAAGTGGCTGGTGCGCAGCAAGAACTCTTCGAGGGCGACCTTCGCCTCCAGCCGGGCGAGCGGCGCGCCGAGGCAGAAGTGAATGCCCTGCCCGAACGCAAGGTGGCGGTTCGGCGTGCGCGTGATGTCGAACGTTTCGGGCTCCGGGAAGACGGCGGGGTCGCGGTTTGCGGAAGCCACCCAGATCACGGCCTGCTGGCCCTGCTCGATTGTCTTGTCGCCGAATTGTACGTCCCGAGTGGCCCGCCGGACCGTCGCCTGGACGGGTGAGTTGAAGCGCAGCACCTCTTCGATTGCCGCCGGCAGCAACGACATGTCGGCGCGCAACCGCGCCAGTTCGGCGGGATGAGCGATGAACTCCAGCACAGCGTTGCCGATCAGGTTGGTGGTCGTTTCGTTTCCGGCCACGAGGAGGAGGATCAGCATCTGGAGGAGCTCGTCGAAGTTCAGCTTCTCGCCGTCGATCTCCGCTGCCACAAGGCCGCTGATCAGGTCCTGCTTCGGGTTCGCGCGGCGCTCGTCTACCATCGCGCTGAAGTAGTCGCGCATTTCGTTGAAGGTCGCTTCCGGCAGTTCGCCGTCGCCGCCCGCGGCGCCTGCGCCGAGGAGCGCGACTACCTTGTCCGACCACACCTTGAACTTCGCGCGGTCAACCGATGGGATGCCCAAGATCTCGGCGATGACGATGACGGGAAGCGGGTCTGCGAGGTCATGCACGAGGTCCATCGAGCCCATGGGCAGCTTCGCGGTCAGGAGTTCGTCCGCGATTTCGCGGATGCGCGGTTCCAGGGCGTCAACCATGCGCGGCGTGAACGCCTGCGAAACGAGCCCGCGCAGCCGGGCGTGGCGCGGCGGGTCCGAGCCGAGCATCGATGGTGGCGGCGGCGCCTCCATCATGTTCTGCGGTCGCTGAAACTCGGAGGACCAGGTCTTGCTGTCCTTCAGGATCGCGAGACAGTCTTCGTAGCCAAAGACCAGCCACATGCCGGGGTTCGGGAGAAAGAGCGGGCTCATCGCCATGCCCATCTTGTAGAAGGGAAAGGGATTTTCGAGGAACGCTGGGTCCGTAGGGCTGAAGGCGACCATGGGTCTACTCCTGAGATCGAATCACGATTTCCGGTGATCGAGGTGCTCCACCGTAGCATATCCGAACGTCATTCGGAACCTTGAACCGAGAGGTCGTGTGGGTTGAGGATTCGAGAGCACCGATCGTCGGTCCTCGGTCCTCGTGGGGGTCGTGCTCTCTGGCGTGGTTTTGTCCTTGCATGTTCCCGGCGCCAAGCGCCCCATTCCTATCCCCAGTAGACTCCGCACAACCCGATACGGAGCCTGCTATGAACGTGCCGTCCACCGCCTGGGAGACCGCCGCCGCGATCCGCGCCGGCGAGCTATCCGCCCTGGAGGCGCTTGAAGGGGCGTTGACGCGCATCGAGAAGGCGAATCCCGCGCTCAACGCCTTCATCTTCGTGGACCCCGAAGCGGCGATGGCGGCAGCGCGGCAGGTGGATCAGGGCCGGGACCGGAGCAAAGCGCCGGGATTGCTGGCCGGCGTGCCGATCGGCGTGAAGGACCTTGAGGGCGTCGAAGGAATGCCCTTCACCGAGGGTTCGCGGGCCCACCAGGGCCGCCTCGCCGAGTCCGATTCGGTACAGGTGGCACGGCTCAAGGGCGCGGGCGCGGTTGTCGTGGGGAAGACCAATACGCCCGAATTCGGCTACCAACCCTTCACCACCAACCTCCTCTTCGGGGCGACCGGGAACCCCTGGAATCCCGCGTTGACCTCCGGGGGTTCGAGCGGCGGGAGTGCCTCGGCGGTCGCCGCGGGGATGGTCCCGTTGGCTACGGCGAGCGACGGCGGCGGCTCGATCCGGATCCCGGCGGCGATGTGCGGGATCTACGGCATCAAGCCGAGCGCCGGCCGAATCCCGCGCGCGGACCTCCACGCCTCGCATTGGGGTACGCACAGCACGCGTGGCCCCGTGAGCCGCAACGTGCGCGACGCCGGGCTCTATCTGGACGCCGTCGTGGGCCCGCACCCAAACGACCTGGATTCGCTGGATGGACCTGTCGGCGTCTACGAACGCGCGGCGATGACCGCCCCGCCAAAGCTGCGCCGCATCGCCTGGAGTGCCGACCTTGGCTACGCGGCGGTGGACGAAGAGGTTGCGGCGATCGCGGAACTTGCGGCGCGGGCGCTCGCGGACGCGCTCGGTGTCGAGCTCGTCGAGGCTCACCCGGGCATCGGCGACACCGTGGGCACGTGGTACACCCTGGCCGCCACGGGGGATGCGGCGATGCTCGACACCATGACCAAAGAGCAACGTGACCTGGTGCAGCCGGGCTTCATCGCCTTCGCCGACCAAGCCCGGGCGATCACGGGCGTCCAGATCGCGGCTGCCCAACAGGCTCGGCACACCCTGAACCGGGCGATGACGGCGTTCTTCGAGCAGTACGACCTACTGCTCACTCCAACGTGCGCGGTCCTCCCGTTCGCAAAGGCCGGCCCTCCCCCGAGCGTGGTCGGCGGGAAGCAAGTCACTCCCGGCGGCGTGGTCCCGTTCACCGCGCCCTTTAACACCACTGGTCATCCCGCGGCCTCGCTCCCGGCGGGAATGTCACACGAAGGGCTGCCGGTGGGCTTACAGGTGGTTGCTCCGCGCCATCAGGACACGCTCCTGCTGAGCGTCAGCGCGGCTTACGAAGAGGCCCGCCCGTGGCCGTTCACGGGCTAGACCGACGGTTGAGCTTCAGTCGTCAATCAGCGGAAAGGTCAGTCTGGGGAGTGGATGGTCCAGGGGGAGTGGATGATCGCCTGATCATCGTATCGGCAGGCAGCTCGCCGTTCAGAACTTTCGCGGCAATCTCCAACTCCTCGTCCGTTGCGTCCTTGGGAATGAGAACGAAAAACCCCTGCTTCTTGACGGGTATTGGTCCTTCTGCGCTCTCCACTCAGGTGATCCTCGGTGGGCTCAAGCAGGGCTTCTTCATCGCGAGGTAGATGCCCGCGCGGGCGTACGAACCTTCGGCCTGGCAGAACCGCACGAGCGGTTCAACGGCCAGGTCCCACGAAAGCTCGGCGCTGATTTTCGCCGTCCCCTGGCGACACTTCTGTGCGAAAGCCAAATCGTCCAGCAGCCGTTTGATGCCCGCTACCACGCCATGGACATCGCGTTCGGGGACCGTGATGCCCAGTGGTTCGGCTGCGACGCGGTCGGCGAGGGCATCGCCTCGCGTGCAGAGCAGCGGTACGCGCCCGAAAAAGATCCACATAGCGCGTCCGGAAGGCGAACCGGCTTTCCACGTTTTCGTACCCCAGGCAGACGGATGCGTCGGCCTCCGCCAGGTAGTCGTCGATCCGCTCGTACGGCACCCAGCCGTCAAGGAAGAAGACGCTACGCCCCTCGAGCCCAAGGTCCTTCGCGAGGGCGACCGCCCGGAGGCTGACGCCGACTTCCGGCCCGAACGCGTAATCCGGGTCGTTCATGCCCATGAAGACCAGCTTCACTTCTGGACGGCGTGCGCGAAGTTCGTCGCGTTCGTAGGTATCCGGCGGTACCAGCGCGAGGGCCATCAGCATGCCGAACCAGAGGTCGCGCTGGCGCTCGTCGGCGCAGAAGAGGAAGTCCGGCCAGGGTAAGCTGCAGATTGATGTACCAGCGGTTGCCGGACATCCACGTGCGCTGCCACCTCGCTTCGATGTCCGGTTTCGAAAGCTCCATCCATTCGATCTAGAGCGGCGTGAAGGCGTCCAGGGCGAATCGCCGATCGCCCATCAGCCGCACAAATTGGGGGGAAGTTACGCGCGATGGCGACGTCATGGGCGCGGGCGCGGGCTGTCGCATCGCCGTTGCTCTCCCACACCTGGAGGCGGACGTTGCGCGCGGGAAGCGGCACTTCTCCCTTGTCGCCGGGGATAGCGAGGGTGATCTCAATCTCTGGCATTGCGCGACCCAGGGCCCCGGCGAGGTGGTAGGCGCGGATGCCGGGGCTTGCCATCTTTGTTCCGACCACCGCCCGCGAAAGGATAAGGACGCTCACCGGCCGAGCCCGAGTTCGGACAGCACCTTCGCAACGGGTGTACGCGACCAGAGCCACTCGACCCGGATGCGAAGCCTGTCCAACACGGTGCTGGCGAACTCACCGTCTACCCCAACCGTGCCCGGCTGGAACAGGCCGTGCTCGTTGCGTACGTAGAACTCGGCCACTTCGCGGTGTGGATCGAGGATCCAGTATTCGGGCACACCGCCCGCCTGGTATTCGGCGAACTTCACCCGCCGGTCGATAAGCTCGGTTCCGGGGCTGATCACCTCGATCACGAGATCCGCGGGCCCATCAAGGAATTGCTCGCGCACCAGCGCCAGACGGCCGGTCCGCACAAAGGCAATATCCGGAGCCCTTCCGGCGAGGCTTCCGCCGAGCTTCATGTTGAACGGATCAGCCAGAATCTCACCCAACCCAAGGGCCTCGGTGTAATCGCCGAGTAGCCTGATGAGATAGCTAGTAAGTTGCATGTGCTTTTTGGAAACGGACATCATCGGGATAACCCGGCCATTCACCCACTCCGTGTGCTCGGGGATTTCGGGCGCGTTCAGGTACTCCTCGTAGGTCATCGGAGGGTACTGGTCCGAAATCACGGTC
>JBDSJC010000173.1:0-10928 GCA_039917655.1 Tepidiformaceae bacterium | reverse complement strand
AGGTTAGTCGCGGCGGCGGAGGGCGATCGCGCTGCCAGCGCTGAGGATGATGAACCCGGCGATGCCGAGGGCCGCGAACAGCAGCATCGAGCCGCTGTCACTGCTTGCCACAGGGGTGTTACCGGTCTTTGGTGCGCCCGGCGCCGTGCCTGCGCCCGGCGCCGGTGCGGTTCCGGGGATTTGCACGCGAATCTCGCCGCCCGGATTCGCAATCGAGTGGACGTTGACGTAGAGCTGACCCGAGTTGAGAGCCGCGGTGAAATCGGCCCATGTCTTGCCGGCCATTGGGCCGATAAAGTCAGCGGCAGTAATCGTGCCGCTCTGGGTGATGGCGTTCGTGCCGGCCGCGTTCGGGCCGTAGAGGAAGACGATCACCGGCCCGTTGCTCCCGGCCGCGCCGAGATGAATGTGGGCTGCGGTCATACCAGCGCCTGAGGCCGTCAATGTGAAGCCGAGCGACGAACCGCTGGGCGTTGCGCGGAACGTACCCGAGGCCACGCCAGTGGTCACTGGAGGCACTTCGTTCGAGCCGCGAAGGACGAGGTTGATTGGCGCCGTGTCTGGCTGGAGGGGCGACTGAGGGCCGGCGGCCGTGGGCGCCGCGGTCGGAGCCGTCGTCGGCGCAGACGTCGGGGTGGCGGTGGCGGTAGCCGTGGCCGTCGTCGTGGCGGTTGCTGTGGCCGTCGTCGTGGTGGCAGCTGTCGTGGTAGCTGTCGCCGTGGCGGTAGCTGACGCTGTCGGTGTCGCTGCGGCGGTGACCGTTACCGTGGCCAGCATGGACGCGTGGTACTCGCAATGATATGCGAACGTCCCGGCGGCGGTGAAGGTTTTGGCATACGTGCCGGCGGCGGGGATGTTGCCGCTGGCGAGCGTCGTGCCGCTTGCGTCCGAGGTGACGGTGTGCGCTGACGCGCCGTTGTTGGTCCACGTCACGGTGTCGCCGACGGACACCGATAGGGCGGCCGGTGTGAAGGCGAAGTTCGTGATGGCGACGGCCGCGTTGGCCGCCTGCGCCTGACTACCAGCCATAAAGAAGGCGGCGGATATGCAGATCGTCGCCAGGATGGCGGCGGCCCGGCCGAAGCCGGGCTTGTGGTTCGTTAGGGTCATGGAATTCTCTCTCCTACTTTGGGTACTAAAGGTCTCTCTGATTGGTCACCATACTCGCGCTTGAGGTTTGAAGCTGCCTCCGCGCGGGTCATTTTTGGCCCTCTAACGTAAAGAATTCGAAAACAAACGCCTGGTTCACCGCTCGTACGACCGGAGTAACGCCACCGCTTACGATGACCGCCAATGACCGGACGAACGACAGAGACGGCGCGTCCAGCTTCCGTTAGCAGCGGTCTCGCCATCGCTGCCGCAATCGTGGCGTTCGGTTTCCTGGGTTCGCGTTTGCTGGGGGTGCTGCGGACGGTGGCGATCGCGGGGGCCTTCGGCGCTTCGCCAGAACTCGATGCCTACAACGTCGCTTTTCGCATCCCGGACCTGATTTTCCAGGTCCTGGCGGGGGCCACGCTGGGCAGTGCGTTTATCCCGGTGTTCGCCCGGATCGCGCGGCGCGATGGCGACGACCCCGCCTGGCGGCTGGCGAGCACCGTACTCAACCTGGTCGCCGCAGCCACCGCCGTGCTCTGCCTGGTTGCCTTTGTCCTCGCGCCCTACCTGGTGCCCCTCACCGCGCCGGGACTGGGCGACGACGTTGGCCGGAACGTGGAGCTGACCGATAAGGCGGTGAAGCTGACGAGGCTGATGCTTCTTTCGCCGTTGCTGTTCTCGGTCAGCGGGATGGTGACGGGCATCTTGAACGGGCGGCAACGGTTCTTCCTCTCGGCGCTCGCCCCGATGCTGTACAACATCGCGATCATCTTCGGTGCGGTCGTGCTCTCCGGGCCCTGGGGAGTCGAAGGGCTGGCCGTTGGCGTTGTCATCGGCGCTGCGCTACACCTTGCCATCCAGCTGCCAGGGCTGTTCAAGGAGCGAATGCGCTACTCGCCAAGCTTCGACGTTCGCGACCCGGCGACGCGGGAGGTGGCGCGGCTAATGGGGCCGAGAGTGGTGGGGCTTGCCGCTGCCCAGGTGAACTTCCTGGTGACCATCTACTTCGGTTCGAAGATCGGTTCATCGGCGATTTCGAACCTGAACTACGCGTGGCTGCTGGCGGGGCTGCCGCTCGCGCTATTTGGCATCGCACTTTCGACGGCGGTCTTCCCGAGGCTGGCGGGTCACGCCGCCGAGGAGGACATGGCCGCGCTGACCGAAACGATTTCGCGGGTGCTGCGGGTAATCATGTTCCTCACCATCCCGGCGGCGCTCGGACTGGCGCTCCTCCGATTCCCGGCGACCGTGGTGCTCCTGCAACGCGGCGAGTTCAGTTCGGCGGACGCCGCGATCACCGCTTCTGCCCTGGGGTTCTACTGTCTTGGGATCCTCCCGCAGGCCGGCATCGAAATCCACAGCCGGGGGTTCTACGCCCTCGGCGATACGCGTACGCCCGTGGTCCTCGCGGTGATGGCGGTCGCCTTGAACTTCTTCCTCAGTGCGGTCTTGTGGCAGCGTTACGAACTCCGAGGCCTGGCGTTCGCGGTGTCCGCGTCCTCCTGGCTGGAGTGGGTCATGCTCTACGTCTTCTATCTGCAACGAACGGGGGCGAGCGCCGCGGCTGACCTCGCCGCGATCGCGCGGTTCGCAATCTGCGGCGCCGTGATGGCGCTCTTCCTCACGCTGGGCCTTGGCGCGGTCGATTCTGGAGGCCGCCTGAACGAGGTGGTGATCGCCGTCGCTGGCGCGGTTGCTGGCGCGGCGGTCTACGCGGGCATGGCGAACTGGCTGGGCGTGGAGGAATTGCGCGAGGCGACCCGCCGGGTGACCTCGCGGTTCAGGCGAGGGGGAGGGGCCACGCCGGAGGAGTTTGTGGCGCCGTTGTAGGCGGGGGCACTGGCAAGTCAGCCGCCCTGATCAAGTTCAGAAACCTGCGGGACAGTCAGGTAACTGTGTAGGCAATTGGATTCCGCACAGGGGATACGGAGGATCGAGTGGCCAAGGGACGGCTGAGAAACAGTCGGAGGGGAAGGCTCCGTTTGGATGCTGGTGTCTAATCCACGCCCGTCCCGGAGGCCCTCCCTGTTGCACTCTACGGCCGGGCTCGCCAGCCGGTCGCTCGAGGACCTCATTGCCCGCGCTCCCTTCGTCGTCAAAGCGATCCAGGTTGATGGCGGAGGCCTTGAACGAGGACCGCCCCTTCCCTCGATTCGCGGCGCGGGGTAGGGTAATGCCAACCCTAACGTGAAGGTAAGGCGTTGCGCTCCTACTTCCGCCGGACGTTTTACTCGCTCGAAGAGAAGCAGTTCCGCGTGCTCTGGCTCGGGACGCTCTTTTCGTTCCTCGGCATGCAAATGCAAGTCATCGCCCGCGGATATCTCGCCTACGACCTAACCGGTAAGAACAGCGCACTCGGCGGCGTGATGCTCGCCTTCGGTGTGCCGCAACTGCTCCTCGGACTCTGGGGAGGTGTGCTGGCGGACCGCCTGCCCAAGCGAAACCTGCTCGTGGTCTGCCAGGTGGTTATCGCCGTCAACTCGGCGTGGCTCGCCACGATGATCGAACTCGGCGCCGTTGAGTACTGGATGCTGATCGTCGCCGGGGTGGTGCAGGGCGCGGGGTTCTCGTTCATCGGGCCGGCGCGCCAGGCGTTCATCAGTGACCTCGTTGGGAAGGATGCGGTCGGCAACGCCGTCGTCCTTCAGCAGTTGAGCATGAACAGCACGCGCGTCATTGGCCCCTCGATCGCGGGCGCAATGATCGCGATCCCGCTTATCGGCATCGCGGGAGTCTACTACGTGACAACGGCCGGCTTCGTGCTCGCCACGGTGACCATGCTCCGTTTGCCCCGCGGCAACCCCCGCCGCACTGATCGCCCGTCCCCTCTGGCCGACATGATCGAAGGGCTGCGCTACGTGCGCAGCCGTCCATCGATCCTCCTGCTCATCCTCACCTCGTTTTCGGTCGTGATGATCGGCTTCCCGTACCAATCGTTCTTGCCGTCGGTGGCAAAGGACGTCTTCCACAGCGGCTCAGGCGGACTTGGGGCGTTGTCGTCGGTCGGCGCAATCGGCGCCGTCGTGGCGACGATCGGCGTGGCCACCTGGGCCGGCCACCGCCGCGCCTGGGCCTCCCAACCACTGCTCGCACTCGCCTTCGGGGTCTCCGTCATTGTCCTCGGATTCGCCTCGAACCTCTGGATGGGGCTCGTGGCGATGGTCTTCGTCGGCGCCCTCGCGAGCGCCTTTCAGTCGCTCAACAACTCGCTCACCATGTCGTACACGGACCCAGACTTTCACGGGCGCGTGCAGTCCATCTCCATGCTTAGCTGGAGCCTCTTTGGGCTGGTGGCCTTGCCGATCGGCATCCTCGCTGATCATATCGGCATCCAGGAGACGCTGATGCTGCAAGGGGCGGTCGTCGTGCTGCTGGTGCTCTCGCTCCAACTCCTGGGGCGCACCGAATCGGTCGCCGCCGACCGCAAGCCACGCATCGTGATCGAACCTGTTGCCGTGCCAAGCGGCGGCCAGTAGCGGCAACGGCCAGCCCTTCGCCGCCAGGTGCTACGGCCGGGTCACCGCCGCGTCCAACACCGGCGCTCCACCAAAGTCGGCGCCCGCGTCACCGGCCGGCCAGGTGCGCAGCGCTACCTTGCCGACGATCAGGTCGCGGGGCACAAGGCCGAAGTAGCGGCTATCAGCGCTCCCATCGCGGTTGTCCCCAAGGACGAAGTAGTCGCCCTCGGGGATCAGCACCCTCGGTTTTTCTCCGCTCCACTTCTGATGAATGTACGGTTCGTCCAGCAGGCGGCCGTTGATGTACACCCGCCCCGCCGAAATCTCCAGCACCTCGGCAGGGAGCCCAATGACGCGCTTCACCAGCTCCTTCCCGGCGTGGTTCCGCGGGTCGTGGAGTATGACGATGTCGCCGCGTTGGGGGCCGGAGAATAGCTCTCTTTCGTCTGCTCCGGCGTCGCCCCAAAACGGCGTCACCTGCCGCAGCCTTTCAACGTCCACGCGCGCATAGGTCAGTTTGTTCACAATGAGGTACTGCCCGTCGGCGAGTGTGGGGTCCATCGAATGACCTTCGACTTTGTAGTTGCCAAGGCTGCCGCGCACGCAGAGAAAGACGAGGACGGCGAGCAGTCCGGTTTCAACCACCTCGCGCACCAGCCTCCGCCCGCGATGGGAGCGGCGGGCGACGCGGGCCGTCTCCGGCCCCTCCTCGGTGAGGAGCGGCGATGCGCTGTCATCGGCCGGGGCCGGCGAGGGCTCGCCGCGAAGCTGAATATGCTCGTTGCCTGGATCCATTCAGGCGAGCATGCCAGCAGGCCAGGCAACATCGCGTAACGGCGGCTCCGCCGGTCCTAGTGCCGCTGGCTGTGGTCGGCGATCCAGGCGTTGAAGTTCGCTGGACGCTTCTCGCGGAAGGCGGCGACGCCTTCGCGTGCGTCGGGGTGGTGGTCCGAGATCGCCGTCTTCGCCGCGATCTCGTCGAGCGCGTGGGTGAAGGTCATCTCGGCGGCGTTGTAGATCGAGCGTTTGAGCAGGCGCATCGAAACCTGGGGGCCGTTCGCCAGCTCCGTCGCGAGGGCCATCGTGCGGTCCATGAGCTGCGCGCCATCCACCACTTCGTGCACCAGCCCAAGCTCCAGCGCCTCCTCCGCCGAGACGATCCGCTTGCGCATCAGGAAGTCCATCGTCTTCGCGACGCCCATCAACTGCACCAGCAGGAACTGGCCGCCTTCGTCCGGTAGAAGGCCGAAGCGCAGCGTTGCGCTGCCCAGCCGCGCCTCCCGCGCGGCGATGCGGAAATCGCAGGCTAGCGCGAGCGAGAGCCCGGTCTGGATGGCCACGCCGTTGATCGCCGCGATGCAGAGCTTGTCAAGGTTGCGGACGGCGACGTTTAACGGCTGAGAGATGTGCCGAAGCCCTTCGTACGTGCCGATCTCGTTGTGGTGACCGCCGAAGATCTTGGGGACGAGGCCATCGCGGTCTGGCGGGCGGCGCCCGCTGAGGTCATCACCGGCGCAGAAGGCGCGCCCACTGCCGGTGAAGACGACGACGCGGACCTGGTCGTCCATCTGCGCCTGCACAAGCATTTCGGTCATATCGCGCTTGCACTCCTGGGTGAAGCCGTTCAGGCGCTCCGGTTCGTTGAACGTCAGCACGGCAATGCCAGGGTCCTGGATGGTGACTTCAAAGCCGCGAAACTTCCCTGTGTCCATGGTTGGTGTTCTCCTTGCCGGCGGATCCTGCGGGTTTCGGCGGGAGGGTGCAATCGCTTGCTTCCACTTCGTTCGCCGTGAGGGTGCTGACGCGCCCCCGCTAACCGTTCGCCCAGAGCTTGTCGAAGGGTGAACGCGGGCTCGCCTTCGATCCGTGGACGCGCCGGGCGTTCGGTCCAGACTTCGAAAGGCTCAGGACGAACGGGATGATGCAGACTGGTCTCCGGCGAGCCGGTTCCGGTTCACCTCCGCCATCCGCCATCCGCCATCCGCTGGTGACCGAGGGTTTGCGAGGCTTGCTAATTTCCGCTCGGGTGCCGATTCTTCTAACGAAGTTCTAACGCGGACGCGGGTGGGGTGGCATTGGCGAACAGCGAGGTCACGAGCACACGCGTGTCCAGGATCCCGGCTGTCCTCAGCGGACTGCTGCTGCTTGCCGTGTTCGCGGTCCTTGGCGCCGCCGCGCTGTTTCCAACGGCCACCGCCCATGGCGACAACGGACCTGTCATCCAGGTGCCGACTGCGACCCCCACGAGCAAGCCCACACGGACACCAACGCCCCGCATCCCCCGTCTTGCGCCCACTGCCACGCCTTCGCCCACTCCGGCCACCTACCGCCGCGTCATTCCTGGCGTTTCCAACGAAGCGCTGCCGACACCCGCCGCGCCGCCGCCTCGAATCGCGCCCGATATGTCCGTGCTCCAGCAGTCACTGCAGACCGCGGTCACCAGGTTCCCGGTCTCGGGCGCCTATGCGATTGCCGTAACCGACCTTCAAACGGGCTCTTCGGTCGATGTCAAAGGCGATAGTTACCAGCTCTCGGGCTGCATCATGAACATCTTTGTGCTGGTGGCGGCGATGCTGGACGTGCAGCAGGGCGCTTACTCGCTGGACGACGTGAGCGGCACGATTGCAACGACGATCTGGAGTTCGAACACCACCACCGCCCGCACGCTCTACCGAAAGACCGGGGGGAACGACCTTGGCGCCGGTGTGCGAAAGGTTGGACGCCTGATTAACGAACGGATGGGTATGCAAGGCACGCTCATCGATCATCCACCCGGCTATCCGGCCGAGACGCTGGGCCGGGACCCGAACAACTGGATTTCGGCCAACGATGCGAATCGCGGACTGACTGCGCTCTGGAACGGCGGCATTCTCTCCGACCCGTACCGCGTTTACCTACTCGATGCCCTGCTGCAGGTCAGCCCGGCGCTCAACTACCTCCTCGCCTACAATCCCCATGGCAGGGTCAGCCACAAGAATGGCTGGCTCTACGAAGACGGCGGCTGGGTCGATAACGATTCTGGCATCGTCCGCTTTGTCAAAGACGGCACGGAGTACGCGTACGCCATTACCTTCATGTCCCAGGATGTCGAACAGTTCAAGGCCGAAGTGCCGCTCGGCCAGCAGCTCGCCCGGATCACCTGGGACTGGTTCAACGCAGCCTACCCGTAGCGGGTAGGCAGGCACTGGGCAGCTTCTAGATGACATTTAGGAGTAGGAATTATGGCTACACTCCATTTGATGGTTGGGCTTCCTTGCTCAGGGAAAACAACGCTAGCACAAAAGCTTGAACATGAACTACTGGCGCTGCGATTGACGGTTGATGAGTGGCACATATGCCTCTTTGGTCAAGATGCAGAAGAACCAGAACACGATGCTCGGCATAGCCTAATCGAGGCTTTACTCTGGAATACAGCTAGTAGGGCGTTGGAATTGGGAACGAATGTTATCCTCGATTACGGCTTTTGGGCGCGAGAAGAACGCGAAGATTATCGGTTGCGTGCGAAGCAATTTGGGGCTAGTAGTGAAGTACACTATCTAGATGTGCCGGGGGATGAGTTATTGAGGCGACTTGAGAAAAGGAATTCGCGGCCTTCACAGGAAAGTTTTCTTATTTCCGAGGAAGCAATGACGCCCTGGATCGCTTTCTTCCAAAAGCCGGCACTTGATGAGCTTGAGCGAAGAGAGTAAAAGAAAATGTCAACGCTGCCGCACGCACCACATATACAAGACTAGAGTCCCGAGGCGGCATCTTCAGAGGAACGAGAAAATGATACCGATCGCGGAAAGGAAACCGCAAGCGAAAGCTGAACCGTCTACGCCACTGCTTGACGCCGGTGCTTTCGCCCTCGGCGGTAGGCGGCGCCGCCCGGAGATGAAGGCTCCAGACGACTCCCAAGCGGGCCCAGCGCGAAGGCAGGCGTGGATCCGGAGTGGGTCAACGACTACACGTGCGGAAGCGCCGGTAAGGGCTTCTATCACGACTTCACTAGCGGTCAGGAATGGACAGCTGAGCGCGGGTGGCACTTGTTCAGCCCCCAGCCACCTCGCGGCATCGGGGCCTTCTTGAAAATCGGCTCCGGCGACGCACTCACGGGCACGCTCGTATGAAGTTCGGGGCGCTGCTGGTGATTGCCGGCGACGGCCAAGAACGCCGCTACGAGATCGATGTGCCGTCTCTCCTGATCGGGCGCGGAGCGGGGAGCGGGATCCTTCTGGACGACCCATCGATCATCGAAAAGCACGCGCGCCTGTTGGTCGAGTCCGGCACCGTCATACTCGAAGACCTCGGCTCGGAAGCGGGCACGTTTGTCGGCGGGGAGCGGATCGAAGCGTTCACGAAGAACCGCATTGGCCCAGGCCAGCAGTTGCGGTTCGGCCACCTTGCGGCGCGCTACCTCGAGCCCGCACCGCTCGATATCGAACCGATCGTCCCCGTCACCCAGCGGCGCCTTACGGAAAGCCCCGAGCAGAGGGTGCGGCCACTTTCACGCATCCTCATGTCGCTTAGCCTGCCGCGCAGCCCCATCCAGGCGGGCGATACGCTGACCGGCAGCCTGCGCGTCGAAAACCGGGGGCGCGTGGTTGACCGGGTCCGGCTGGAGGTCAGCGGCATCCCGCCCGCGTGGCTGCAAGGCTGGCGGCCAGAGCTCTCGCTTGTGCCCTCCGGCGTGGCCACCCTGCCGATCGTCATCCGCCCGCCGGTCGCACCGGAATCGGCCGCCGGGGAGCATGCGGTGGTCGTGACCGCCACCTCCGGGGTGGATGCGCGCGAGTCGGTGGAGGTTGGCCAGCTCCGCATCCTCCCATTCGAACACCTGTCGTTACGCGTCGATCCGCTTCGTTCCGCCAGCCGCTTCGACATGGTGGTGACGAACGTGGGTAACCTCCCACTGACCGTGCAGTTGGACGCCGCTGGGCAGGAAGACCGCGTAACCATAGACCTCGAAGCGCCGGCAGTGGACCTCATTCCCGGCCAAGAACGGCGAGTGCGCGTCCGCGCCAGCTCCAAGAACCGGCCGGCCTTCGGGCGCGACAGCGTGGTGCTGCTAACGCTCGGGGCAACGCCGCGGACCTCCGCCGCGGACCGCGTGGAGTGCTTTGCCCAGCTTGAGCTGCGGCCTCCACTCCAGCCCTGGAAGCTCCCGTTGCAGCTTCTCTTCGCGCTGGCGGTGGTGGCCAGCGTGTTCGCCGTCTTCTGGTTCGATTGGCCGGTGCGGGCCGACAAGCGCGACTTCGACATCCCAGCAATCCCGATCATCCACGAGGACGCGGCCAAACCCGCCTCGACTGTCGCCGCCGCCAAACCAGCGCCAACAGCATTGGCCGGGGCGAAGAAGGACGACGCCGCGGCGGTCCTCGCGAAGGCCGAAGAGCGTTACAGCGGCGTCCATCTCTGCGCCAAAGCGAAAGACCCGGCAGCCTCCAAAACGCCGGGCCCAACCTCCAACAGCCCGCTCTTCCGCCAGACTGACCCGCGCTGGGCGGATGACCTCTATGCCGCCGCGGGCTTGGCCGGCCCGAAGAGCTCGTGCGGCAAAACGCTCGCCCAGTGCGGCTGCGAAGTGACCTCGATGGCAACCGTGCTCGCTCTTCTCGAACTCGTCACCATGCCGGACGGCCAACCGTTGAGCCCCAAGACCCTCAACCAGTGGTTCGAGGAAGAAGCTGTCCAGGATTCGAACGGTTGGACGAGTCGCGGCTACAGCTACGGAGACGTGGTCTGGACTTCCGCTAACGCGCTTTCGGCGGCGGTGGCGCAGGCCAGGCCGGGCACCCAGAAGATTCGCTTCCTTGGCGCGGGCTCGGGCGCAATCGAAGAGATTCGGCCGGCGCTTGAGGCGAAGATCCCCGTCATCCTCGAAGTGCCGGGCCACTACATCGCAGCCACTGGCATCGATGGCAGCGGCAAGGTCACCATTAACGACCCGTACTACCCGGACCGCACGAGCCTCGATTTCTACAACGGCAAGGTCCTCGGCAGCGTGCTCTTCGAACCAGCGGATGACCTCGCGGCGATCACCATCACCGTCTCCTCGGAGATGCGCGTCCGCGTCACGGACGCCGCGGGGCACGTCACCGGTACGCTCGAAGGGGCCACCGCGGGCGAGGCCGAAAAGGCGGCGAAACGGGACGTGCCGGGGTCAAGCTACACGTTCAAAGACGCCTGGCGGGACCCGAACTGCATCGAATCAGCGCCTCCTGCTGGCGCGGGCACACATCAGATCCACATCCCCAGGCCAGCCGCCGGCGGCTACAAAGTGGAGATTATCAACGCCAAGGGCGGCGGCACCAGCGGCGCTGTCCATATCTACGACAAAGACGGCAAAGTCCGCATTCAGCGCGACGAAGGCACGGGCAACCGCACGTTCACGGT
>JBDSJC010000172.1:0-12525 GCA_039917655.1 Tepidiformaceae bacterium | reverse complement strand
GAGCGAATCTGCTCCGGGCTGGCGAGGGCGATCTTTACCTGATTGAAATCATTGACTTCGAGCATTGAACAGATCCTCCGCTTCGAAGCCGGAGAGATTGATCCCCAGCTCCGGCATGTCGTTCGTGGTGTCTTCCACAAACGAGACCGCGCCACCATCGTCGTTGGACACCTCAACCGAGAGGCCCAGACTCTGGAGTTCTTTGACAAGCACCTTGAATGATTCTGGGACGCCAGGTTCCAGGACGTCTTCGCCCTTCACAATCGCCTCGTACGTCTTGACACGGCCGACAACGTCGTCCGACTTAACGGTGAGCAGTTCCTGGAGAATGTGCGCCGCGCCGTAAGCTTCCAGCGCCCAGACTTCCATTTCACCGAAGCGCTGGCCACCGAACTGCGCCTTACCACCCAACGGCTGCTGCGTGATGAGCGAGTAGGGGCCCGTGCTGCGGGCGTGGATCTTGTCTTCCACAAGGTGGATGAGCTTGAGCATGTAGATGTAGCCAACCGTCAGCGGCTGGTCGAAAGCTTCCCCGCTGCGGCCATCATGGAGGATGGTTTTGCCGAAAAGCGGCGGCGCCACGCCGGTGTCCTTGTAGACCTGCTGAGCCTGCGTCTCAAGCTGCTCGAGGGTCTTCTTGCCCTTGCCGAGCGGGTTTTTCCCTTCGGCAACAAGGTGTTCGTTCAGCCAGATCTCGAGGCAGGCGCGGCTTGCCACGCCGTTCTCGGGTGTGAGCAGGATCGGTCGAGGGTCGTAGCCTTTCTCCTCCAACCAGCTGACGCAGCGGCCCACATCGAATCCGCGGTCGCGCGGGTCAATGAAGTAGACGGCGCCGGATTCGGCCGCCATCCAGGCACGCGCCAGGGCGTCGTCCATCTCGATGTCCTTCGCACCATCGAACACGGGCGTAACGGCCCGGAATCCGAGCACGTTCGCGGCCCAGCCGAGGTGCGTTTCCAGCACCTGGCCGATGTTCATGCGGCTAGGGACGCCGATCGGGTTGAGGATGATGTCGATCGGGGTGCCGTCCGGCAGGTAGGGCATGTCCTCACGCGGGAGGATGCGGCTGATGACGCCCTTGTTGCCGTGGCGGCCGGCCATCTTGTCGCCTTCGCTAAGCTTGCGCCGCTGGGCGATGCTGACGCGGACGAGCTTGTTCACCCCGGCTGGGAGGCCTTCGTTGGTGTCACGCGTGAAGACTTTTACGTCGATCACCTTGCCGCGCTCGCCATGGGGCACGCGCAGGGAGGTGTCCTTCACTTCGCGCGCTTTCTCACCAAAGATGGCGCGGAGCAGCTTCTCTTCGGCGGTCAGTTCGGTTTCGCCCTTGGGCGTAATCTTTCCGACGAGGATGTCGCCTTCGCGCACTTCCGCACCGATGCGAATGATGCCGTCTTCGTCGAGGTCGCTGAGACTTTCTTCGCCGACGTTCGGGATGTCGCGCGTGATCTCTTCCGGGCCGAGCTTGGTATCGCGCGCTTCGACTTCGTGCTTCTCGATGTGGATCGAGGTGAACTTATCTTCGCGGATCAGGTTCTGGCTGATGATGATCGCGTCTTCGTAGTTGTAGCCTTCCCAGCTCATGAACGCGCAGAGCACGTTCTGCCCAAGGGCGAGATCGCCCCCCTGGGTGCTGGAGCTGTCGGCAATCGGGTCATCGAGGTTCACGCGCTGGCCCCGGACGACGATCGGCCGGTGGTTCAGGCAGGTGCCCTGGTTCGAACGCGTGAACTTTGTAAGCGGATAGATCACTTCTCCGAGGTCCAGGTCGTCGTAGCGGACAACGATCCGGTTGCCAGTCGCTTCGATCACTTCGCCAGCGCCTTCGGCCACCTTGACGTGGCCGCTATCGACTGCGGTGCGGCGTTCCATGCCCGTGCCAACCAGCGGCACCTCGGGACGGACGAGCGGCACGGCCTGGCGCTGCATGTTCGCGCCCATGAGCGCGCGGTTTGCATCGTCGTGTTCGAGGAACGGGATCAGCGCCGTTGCGACTGACACCATCTGCTTCGGGGACACGTCGATGAAGTCCACGGCCCACGGCGGGACCATCTTAAAGTCTTCGGCGACGCGAGCTTCGACGCGGTCGTCGATGAAGCGTCCGTCAGCGTCAAGCAGCGTGTTCGCCTGACCGACGGTGAACTTGTCCTCTTCGTCCGCCGTGAGGTAGGCGATATCCGTCGTAACGTACGGGCGAATGGCGACGCGCTGACCGGCGGCCAACAGCTTCTTGGCCATCGCCACGTCGATCACCTCGCCATGGGCAACGATCACCTTGCCGTTGTCATCGATAATGTCATCGCGGACGGTCTGGCCGACGAGGGTTGCGTCGTCCGGGCTAAGTTCGCGGGCGACACGGCGGTACGGGGTTTCGATGAACCCAAAGTCGTTCAGGCGCGCATACGTGGCCATCGAGCCGATCAGGCCGATGTTCGGGCCCTCGGGAGTTTCGATGGGGCAGATGCGCCCATAGTGGCTGTGGTGCACGTCGCGTACATCGAACCCGGCGCGGTCACGCGAGAGACCACCAGGGCCCAATGCGCTCAAACGGCGCTTGTGGTTTAGCTCCGAGAGCGGGTTGGTCTGGTCCATGAACTGGGAGAGTTGGCTGCCGCCGAAGAACTCCTTCATGGCGGCGACCACTGGCCGGATGTTGATCAGCGCGCTCGGCGTGGCCTCTTCCGGGTCGGTAATCGTCATTCGTTCGCGGACGACACGTTCCATGCGGAGCAGACCGACGCGGAACTGCTGCTGGATCAGTTCGCCGACGGCACGCACCCGGCGGTTGCCAAGGTGGTCGATGTCATCGCTATGGCCGCGGCCATTGTTGATGTTGACCTGTTCGCGAATGATGCTCACGAGGTCGTACGGGCGCAGCCAGCGCTGCACGGTAGGGTCGGTCAGTTCGAGCCGCTTGTTTAGCTTGTGACGCCCAACGCGGCCGAGGTCGTAGCGGCGCGCAAGGAAGAAGAGCTGGTTGATCAGTGTGCGCGCGTTGTCGTGCGTTGGCGGATCGCCGGGACGAATCTTGCGGTAGAACTCGAGCAACGCGTCGTGCTTGTTCTTCACGGCCTCGCGCGGGAGTTCCTTGCTGATGGTGGTTGTCAGGAAGGGTCGAATGTCGCTCGTGTCCACCTCCTGGAACATGGCGATCATGCGCTCGTCGGTGCCGAGCTCCTGTTCGAGTTCGCGGGAAGCGGAATCGCGCGCCTTGTCGTCGCCGGCCTCAACTGCCTTGAAGTACTTGGCGAATCGCGGGTTGTCCTTGTCGCCTGGGAGCAGCCCGGGCACGTCGATCGCGCGGACCAGCGTGGTGACTGGGATCTTGCGCTTGCGATCGACTTTCACATAGAGCACGTCGCGGTTGGAGGTTTCGAACTCCAGCCAGGCGCCGCGGTTCGGGATGAGCTTGGCGTGGCAGAGCCGCTTACCGGTCGCGGTGTCGGTTTCGATGGTGTAATAGACGCCGGGGGAGCGGACCAGTTGGCTGACCACGACGCGCTCGGCCCCGTTGATAATGAAGGTGCCCTTGTCGGTCATGAGCGGGAAGTCGCCGAAGAAGAGCCGCTGCTCCTTGATCTCGCCAGACTCTTTGATGCGCAGCTCCACATCGACGAAGAGGGGTGCGGCGTAGGTCATATCGCGTTCGCGGCACTCGGACATCGGGTGCTTGGGAGCGCGGAACTCGTAGTCGCCGAAGACGAGGTCCATCTTCGAGCCAGTGAAATCCTGGATCGGAGAGATCTCGCTGAGGAGTTCTTTCAACCCTTCTCGCTTGAACCAGTCGAAGGAATCGAGTTGGATCTTGATGAGGCTCGGGATTTCGAGCACGTTGGGGATCTGGCCGTAGGTCTTAACTTCGAGGGGGACAAATCCCCCGCGCACCACGTCACGCGTAGCGGTCATCCTGTAGCAACTCCTTCAGGACTTAAGGGCGAATGGGATAGAGGGACGTTGAGCGAATCAACAATGTGTGGGGGAAACTCTGGGCATGGTAAGCCACTTACTATCTTAGCTTCGGGCGATGGGCATAGTCAACTCACGAAACGGGGCACCGAGGGGTAAGCCCCGGCGCCCGCCCGCATTGTTGACCCTACCGTTACCCGACTGGCGCGGGCTGGCTCACTACCTCGACGGTCAGGCCAGCCTCGGGGTTGTCTGGTTGAGCCGTGACTTTGACCGTATCTCCCGACGCGAACTGGCCACTGAGGAGCATCTCGGAGAGTTTATCTTCGATGTTGTCCTGAATGACGCGGCGCAGCGGCCGGGCGCCGAACACCTGGTCGTAGCCTTTCTCTCCGATCCAGTCCTTGGCCCAGTCCGTTACTTCGATGCCGATGCCCTTTTGGCTCAGTTGCTTTTCCATCTTGCGCAGTTCCAGCTCGACAATCGCACGGATGTTGTCCTTCGAGAGCGTGCGGAAGACCACGGTGCTATCGATGCGGTTCAGGAACTCAGGCTTAAAGACGTTCTTCAACTCCGCCAACACCTTCTCCTTCATTCGCGCGTAGCGGTCTTCGAAGTTCTTGGCTTCTTCGCCGGTGACGCTGAAGCCGAGGTTCGAATCGCGCTTGATCAGGTCCGAACCGACGTTCGAGGTCATGATCAGGATCGTGTTGCGGAAGTCCACCTTGCGGCCCTTGGCATCGGCCAGGCGGCCTTCGTCGAAGATCTGCAGGAGGATGTTGAAGACTTCGGGATGGGCCTTCTCTATCTCGTCGAGCAAGATCAGACAATATGACTTGCGCCTTACAGTGTCCGTCAGTTGACCACCGTCGTCGTAGCCGACGTACCCGGGAGGTGCGCCAACCAGGCGAGAGACGGTGTGCTTTTCGCTGAACTCGCTCATATCGAGCTTGATCATGTTGTCCTGGGAATCGAACATGAACTCGGCGAGGGCGCGGGCGAGTTCCGTCTTGCCGACACCGGTGGGCCCGCAGAAGAGGAACACGCCGATCGGGCGGCGCGGGTCCTTCAGTCCAGCACGAGCACGGCGCACCGCCCGAGAGATCGTCTCGATCGCCTCGTCCTGGCCGATGATCCGTCCGCGGAGCGACTCTTCCATCTTCAGCAGGCGAGCGCTCTCTTCGCTGGCGATGCGCGCAACCGGGATGCCGGTCCACATGGAGACCACTTCGGAGATGTCCTCTTCAGTCACGACCGGCGTGGCGATGCCTTCTTCGCCTTCGTCCCAATCGCCCATTTCATGGATCTTCTCTTGCAGCTTGAGTTCGCGGTCTCGGAGCTCCGCGGCGTATTCGTACTGCTGGGCACTAATCGCCTGCTCTTTTTCGCGGCGCAGGCTTTCCAGTCCCTTCATTGCCTCTTTGAGGGAGGGGGGTGTGGAGGCGCGGCGGATCCGGACGCGGCTAGACGCTTCGTCGATCAGGTCAATCGCCTTGTCCGGCAGGAACCGGTCGATCACGTAGCGGGCGGAAAGCTCGGCGGCGCTGGTGAGTGCCGCGTCGCTGATCTTCAGCTTGTGGTGCTCTTCGTAACGCGCGCGGATGCCCTTAAGGATCTCCACGGTCTCTTCGACTGACGGCTGCTCCACGATGATCGGCTGGAAGCGCCGCTCGAGCGCCGCGTCGCGCTCGATGTGCTTGCGATACTCATCGAGCGTCGTCGCGCCGATGCATTGCAGTTCGCCGCGGGCGAGGGACGGCTTGAGGATGTTCGCGGCGTCAACCGCGCCCTCCGCCGCTCCAGCGCCAACCAGCATGTGCAGTTCATCCACGAAGAGAATGCAGTTGCCCGCACCCTTGATCTCTTCAATCACCTTTTTCAGGCGCTCTTCGAACTCACCGCGATACTTCGTGCCGGCGACGAGCGAGCCGATGTCGAGCGTGAGAAGGCGCTTGCCTTGCAGCGTCTCGGGCACATCACCGCTGACGATGCGCTGGGCGAGAAGCTCAGCGATGGCGGTTTTACCCACGCCCGGCTCGCCGATCAGCACGGGGTTGTTCTTCGTCCGGCGAGAGAGGATCTGGACGACACGTTCCAGTTCGTTCGAGCGTCCGATAACGGGGTCAAGCTGGTTGTTGCGGGCCGCCTGGGTGAGGTCAATGCCGAGTTGGTCGACCGTCGGAGTGCGGGTCGCCTGGCGGGCGCCGCTGCCCGCGGCCGCAGCCTGGGGCGCGGACTGGCTGAGGATTCGCGTGGTCTCGGCGCGGACACGTTCGAGGTTCACGCCGAGGCTTTCGAGTACGCCAGCGGCGATGCCTTCGCCCTCGCGCACGAGACCCAACAGAAGATGCTCGGTGCCGATGTAGCTGTGGTTCAACCGGCGAGCTTCGTCCACTGCAAGCTCAATGACCTTCTTGGCGCGGGGCGTCAGGCCGATCTCGCCGAGCACCGTGCGGTCCCCGCGGCCGATGATGAACTCGACTGCGGAACGCACCTTATTCAGTTCAACGCCGAGGTTGGCGAGAACCTTTGCGGCCACGCCGTCGCCTTCGCGTACCAGGCCGAGGAGGATGTGTTCCGTGCCGATGTAATTGTGGTTGAAGCGGTGAGCTTCTTCCTGGGCCAGGGTGAGAACACGCCGCGCGCGTTCTGTAAACTTGTCAAATCGATCGGCCATGTGTTCTCCAACCTCTGGTCACGCCCGAAGGCGCTTAGGTAGCCGTAGCCTTCTCCCCGGGAACTGCTGCGGCTTCAGCCTCTTGCGAGGCAGTATCTATGTGATCATCTTGTACTACGGCGGCGGTGTCTGTCGCGTCGGAAGAATCCTGAGAACCATCCTCGGCGGCACTCGCTTCCGTGTCCGGTTGCTTCGCCTCTTCGGCGGCGGCGGGAGCTTCGGCAACGGCTTCAACTTCTGCCACAACCGTCTCGGCTTCGTGGGCCGCTTCGGTGACCTCGGAGGCAGATTCTTCGGCGCTTTCGGCGTCCTCGGCTATCGGCGCGAGGGCCTCTTCGGCGAGCTCGGCCACCTCAATCGAGGCTGCCGTATCGCCAACGAGGTTCGTCGCAGCTTCTGCTTGCGCGGCATCTGCCCCAGGCTCTTCGAAGGCTGCGCCCGGTTCGGCATTTTCCAGAGCTTGGGCGAACGCGTGAGCGAACGCCGACACCGGCTCCGGGTCCCGCGCGACCGCCCGTTCGATCGCCTCCTGGGCGGATTTCGGTTCTGCCCGCTGGCTGCCGGGGGCGGGCGTCTCGCGTTCCGGCAGACCAAACTGCTCGCGCACGTCGTCAGGGTAGTCGATGACCTGGCCGTCGCGGTCGAAGACGAAGCCCATGGCTTCGGAATCGCTGCGCGCCTGACGCAGACTCAGGCCAAGGCGGTGGCGGTCCTTTTCGATGCGCACCAGCTTCACCGGAACAATGTCGCCTTCTTTGACGACGTCCTTCGGATGCTGGATGCGGCGGTTCGAAAGCTCGGAGATGTGGATCAGCCCCTCGACCGGCCCATCGAGACGGACGAAAGCGCCGAAGGCCATCAGCTTCGTCACCCGCCCGATGAGGATCTGGCCGATCACGAAGCGGTTCACCGTGGTATCCCACTTCTCGGGCTGGGCGCGCTTCAGAGAGAGCGAGATCTTCTTGGTTTCGCGGTCTACTTTAAGGATGTAGGCCTGCACTTCGTCGCCAACGTTGTAAAGGTCCTTGGCCTTCTTGCCGCGCTCCCACGTGAGTTCGGTCATATGCGCCAGGCCGTCAGCGCCACCGAGGTCGACGAACACGCCGAAGTCCGTGATCGAAGAGACACGCCCGACGCGGATGCTACCCTCTTCGAGATCATCAAGGACCTTGTCCTTCTGCTCTTTGCGCTGTTCGGCCATGGCCGCGCGCTCCGAGAGAATGACGCGGTTTCGCTTGCGGTTCAGTTCGATGACCTTCAAGCGGACGGACTGGCCAACAAGGCTGGCCAACGCGTTGGCGGCGTCCGGGTCATCACGGCGGACGCTGTCCACCTGCGAAAGCGGCACGAAAGCGTTGACACCATCGACATTGACGAGGATGCCGCCCCGGTTGTGGCCGGTGACCTGGGCGTCGAAGATTTCGCCGGATTCGTAGCGCACGGCGAGCGTGTCCCAGCCCTCTTCGCCCCGGGCGCGGTCCAGGGAAACAATCGCGTGGCCCTCGGCCGATGATGGCTGGAGGACCATCACTTTGACGGTGTCCCCGGCCTTCAGCTTGGTCGCGCCGTCCTGGCCGAGCGAGAGCATTTCGCTCTGGGGGATGACGGCTTCGGTCTTGGTGCCGACATCAACGATCAGGCCATCAGGCGAGCTGCCCATGACCATCCCTTCGACGATTTCGCCGCGACGGAGGTGACTGGGCTGGGCCGCTTCGGAATCGAGCAACGCCCCCATGTCCATTTCCATGTCAACGACAGGAGCCTCAACTACGGGAGCTTTAACTACCGGAGCTTCAACTACCGGAGTCTCCTGGACGGGAATCTCGGCGACCGGACTCTCAGCCGGAGTGGGTTCGGAAGGGATGGTTTGGGCGGTATCATCTGCGGACAATTCGGTGCTCCGTCTGTGGGCGACTTCCCGATAAAGGGGCGGCCCGGCTAGGGGATTTTGGGGTGATTCGATTGTAGCAGCGGCTGATCCTTCTGTGGAAGCGAACGAACTGCTTCGAAAAGACGCCGCCTGGTGAGCGAAACGCGAGCCTCCGCGAGTGTAAACGCGTGGCAAAGCGCCGGAGTTACTGGCGTTGTCGCGGAGATCGGCGCTGAGGACGAAAAAACCGCCTACAGAGGCGGTCTTTGTTGTCCCGGCGGCGGCCTATTTTCCCACCCAGTTGCCCGGGCAGTATCGTTAGCGCTGAGGCGTTTCACTTCCGTGTTCGGGATGGGAACGGGTGGGACCACCTCGCTCTAGCCACCAGAACATTCAGTATGCCGGAGAGCAGGGTGTTTGCGCAAGTTTCGGCGCCGCCACGTGAAGCAGCCGCGGCCCATCGGTGACCCTTCACTCAACAACATCCACTCCATACCCGATGTGCGCCGGTCCCGGGTGCTAGACGCCCGTGCTGGCGCCGATGATTTTTCCTATCCCGAACGTGATTGCCGCGGCCACCAGTCCGAAGACCAGCATCCGGGCCGCCGAGTAGAGCGCGCCGCGCCCGGTGAACAGCGTGATCGTTGCGCCCACCAGGAGAAGACCCGCGGCGCTCAAGAGCACGCTCAGCGCTACCCCCCACGCCCCGCCGACGAAGAGCCAGGGGATCACGGGAAGAATCGCGCCCGCCGTGAACATCACGAACGACGTGGTGGCCGCCACCCAGGCGCTGCTCGATTCGTCCCCCACAATGCCGAGTTCTTCGCGCGCGAGGGTTTCGAGGGCCGTCTCGTGGTTGGCGAGGATTCGGTTGGCGGCAGTTCGCGCTTCCTCAAGCGAAAATCCCTTCGCCTGGTAAATGAGGGTGAGCTCCTCGAGCTCTTCCTCGGGCATCATCTCGAGTTCGTCCCGTTCGATGGCGATCTGCTTTTCGAAGGATTCGGCGCTGCTGCGCACGCTGATCCATTCGCCGAGGGCCATGCTCAGCGATCCAGCCAAAAGGCCAGCAATGCCTGTAAGCAGGACGACGTCGCGGCCCGGGGCGGCGCCAGCGACGCCCATGACGAGGCTGAGGTTCGAAACGAGCCCGTCGTTGGCGCCGAGCACCGCGGCACGGAGCGCGTTTCCCCCTGCAGAACGATGGCGGCCTTCCAGCCGGGCGATGTCCAACCCTTCTCGCTGAGCGCGCGGGCCTTTCGCAATCTCTCCGAAGAGGCGCGCGTGCGAGCGCTCATCGCGCGGCAGGTTGTGTTCGATCGCTTCGGGCTGAGTGTCGTACATGGTGGTGGCGGCGCGTTCCATGCGCGTCACGATCGGCGTCACAAGCTGCGTGCCGAAGCGGCGGGCCAGCCAGCCCAGGGCCTTGACGCGGAGTGACGGCTTGAAAGCCGGCACCTCGGCGCCCGCTTCGCGCAGTTTCGATTCCCAGAGCGCGAGGTGCTTGCCTTCGCTGACCGCAAGCCTCTGGTAGACCTCTTTCAGGTGGGCGTTGGGTTCTGCGTCGGCGAGCAGCCGGTAGAGAGCGGCGCCGTCCACCTCATCTCTGAGGTTCTCCTTGAACCGCTTCACATCATCGCGGCTGTACGTCTTGGTGGGCGTTTCCGTCATGCGCTAAGCATAGACGCGCAGGCGAGGGGCGCGCGTCACGCAGGGCTAATCCGTGGTGTTAGCTATCGCGAACCCCGCGAGCGAGCGGCCCAGGGTTCGCGCCAAGGAGTTAACCAGGTTCGTCCGCACGCGAAGGCCCCGGACTCGCGTCCGGGGCTTTCGTGGCAGTCTCTCCGAGAAACTAAGGTCAGCCCTGCTTCCTGCGGCGGCCGGCGGCCATGAGGGCCATCCCGGCGCCGAGGATGGCGATGCCGATAAAGGCGAGGACACCGGTCAACGAGGAGCCCGAGCCCGAGATGCCGCCCCCGGTGCTAGGAGCGATCGGGGTGCTCTTCGCGGCGGGTCCGGGCGTCTTTTCACCAGCAACAGCATCGACCGTTGTCTTCGTGGCCGTTGGCGGGATGGGCGTGTTGGTAGCCGTCGATGTATTGACGGGCGTGGCCGCAGGGGCCGTCGGCGTTGGCGTTGGCGTTGGCGTTGGCGTACTGACGATGAGCGGCGCGCAGGTGGTGCAGTCCTGCGTGATCGGCGGCGGCGAAGCCTTGGTGTTCATCACGCAGACGAGCGTGAGCTGTCCCGTGGTGACCGCCCCAGTGACTTCGTTAAGCGCCGACTTGCTGTACGAACGGAGGTCAGTTGAGCACGTTGCCGTGGTGCTGCTGTTGGTGAAGACCTGGTAGCCGACGAGCACCCAGCCCCCGCCGGGCGCCGTCTCGGCGACGCTGTGGCTGCCGGCGTTCACCGACTTGGGGGTGGTGACCCCGCCGAAGGTGATGAAGCCGCTCCAGCTTGCGCCATCGATCGTCCCGCCGAAGGGGGTGCCATCAGCGGCGGAGGAGGCGCCTGGATCGCGCACCTTTTTGACCGCGATCGTGCCGTTGGTGCAGTCCGTGCGGGCTGTCGGGAAGGTGTGGGTGGCGACGTTAGAGAAGCCCGGGGTGATGGTAATCTCGCCCTGGGTATCGGACGTGGCCCTCACCGTGTTGGTGACAATCTGGTCCGAGCAGACCTGAGCGTTGGTGTAGGGAGTCATGAACACGTTGATGACGAGGTTGCCTCCCGCCGGGACCGTGAGACCCGTGCAGGCAAAGCTGAGCTTGTTGGGCCCGAACGAACAGAGTCCATCGTTAGGATTCCACGTGACCACATCGATCTTCTGAGCCGTGCCGCCCTGGCTGAACGTGTCGGTGACCGCGATGTTGGTTATCGGCGTGCTGCCGCCGTTATGGACGGTGATCGTGTAGTGAGTGGCGTCCACCTTGACCTTCTTGATCGTCGGGGCGACGACCAGAGCAGTCTTGGTGTTCATCACACAGACAAGCGTGACCTGGTTGGCGACCACTGGCACCAGGCCCGACGTGTAGGATGCCTTGCCGGCCGGGCACGCGGTGTCCGAGTTCCAGTTGGTAAGGATGGCATAGCCAACGGGCGTCCAGCCGTTCTGACTGCCCGTTTCGGCGAACGCGTGGCTGCCGGCCGGGACAATGATCTCGGGCGTCGTCCCGTTGAAGCCGACGGGGCCCCACGTCTGGCTGCCGATCGTCCCGTTGAATTGCGAGCCATCCACCAGCTGGTTGGCGGTGGGGTCCTTCAGCTTTTTGACGAAGAGCTTGCCGGTCTGGAGTTCGTTCGTGAACGTCACCGTGCAGGTCACGCCTGGCGAAACGAACACTGCTATCTCGTTCGTCCCGGACAGCGCCTGAAAAGCGCGGTGTAGGGCGAAGTCTTCGCTGAACAAGGGCTGGACTTCGTCACAGCCTTCGGTGGCAGCAACGCCCACGAATTTCCAGCCCGGAGGAGGAGTCTCGGAGACGGAGTGGTCTCCCGAGGATGTCGAGTTCGATCCAACCACAGCTGCTGCCTCGCCGATAAAGAGGGCGGGCACAACCGGAGTAACGCCAGTCGGGAGGTAGATCTTTTCGATGATGATGGTGCCGTTGTTGCAGCTAGGCGCTGCCGTCGCTGGCACGGTGATGGACGTGCTCATCGCCGTTACGGTGACGGCGACCGGTGAGGCGCCGCCGGTTGACGCGGTCGCGGAGTTATCGATCGTCCCCGGAAGGCAGGTGTTGTTCGCGTTCGTGGCCAGGCTGAGCGGCTTGGAGACGTGCAATACGAGCACGGAATTCGCCGCGACATCGCAGGCGAACGGGACGTTGGTGTTCGGCAGTACGCCACAGGGGACGCCTGACGGAGACGGGGTGCCCGAGATGGAATCGAGCCTGGCGCCCGTGTCGTTGATTACGAAGTCGTCGAGGAGGGCATTGCCGGTCTGGCTGTTGGAGATCGTGATCGTCCAGCGAGCGCGATCGCCGCTGATCGGCGTCGCTTCCTGAGTCTTGGTGATCGTCGGGTTGCTGGCCGCAACAACGGCGACTGCCTCCTTGTTGAAGAAGATCAGCGT
>JBDSJC010000171.1:0-7384 GCA_039917655.1 Tepidiformaceae bacterium | reverse complement strand
CACCGATACGCCCGTGTGGTCGCTGGTCACGGCGGCGATGAAACGGGACTCGGCCGAAGCAAGATGGAGCAGCGTGTCGCCGATCGCGCCGTACGTGCCGGTCGCTGCGGCCCCGCGTTGCGCATCGTCCAGGGCAGCACAGGCGTCAATCATTCCCACATTCGCCCAGAGGTGGTGGCGGAAGATCTCCGCGAGAATCGTGGTCAAAGTGCGCCTCCGTTGTTTGAAAAGAAGATCATAGCCGGTTGACAGCCTCCATCGCGCACGGCAGGCCTCTCGCTACGTGAGCGGAGACGACCTTGCGCCGTTCTTCTACGCCGACTGATCCAGCCCCGCCGCCGTTTGCCGCCTCACGCCCCTCGGCGGTACAATACCTCTTCCACACGTACGTTTCCGCGGGGTCTTTCTTTGCACGTCATAGGTCTGACTGGTGGCATCGCCAGCGGCAAATCCACCGTTGCGCGTTTCTTCCGCGACCAGGAAGTCTCCGTGCTCGACGCAGATGTTCTCGGCCACCGCACCTACGATCCCGGTACGGACACCTTCGCCGCGGTAGTCGATGCGTTCGGCGGTGACCTGGTGGCGGCGGACGGCACAATCGACCGCCGCGTCCTCGGCGCAAAGGTCTTCGGCAAGCCCGATGAACTCAAGCGCCTGACGGACATCGTCTGGCCGGGCATTCGCAGGCTCGCAAGCGAAGCGCTTTCCGAACTCGAAACCGCCGGCACCAAGCTCGCGGTGCTCGAAGCGGCGGTCCTCTTCGAAGCCGGCTGGGAAGATTTGACGGACGAGATCTGGGTCATCGTAGTCGAGCCGGAGCTCGCCGTGGAACGACTTGCGGCGCGGAACGGGCTCGATGCCGAGGCAGCCCGCGCGCGCATCGCCTCGCAGCTGTCGAACGCCCAACGCACGTCCAGGGCCGGCCTGGTCATCGAAAACAACAGAGACCTGGACGCGCTCCAGGCGCGCATCCAGGAAGCCTGGGAACAACTTCAGGAGCGGCTGCGTAGCGCAGCCGGGAGGTAACAGGATTGGTTGAAACAGCCACGCACAGTGAACCGAACATCTACGCGGTCGAGGAATACTCGGTCCAGGTGGAGCCGTACTACCTCCCGATTGCCGACGAGGTTGCGCTGTTTGAAACAGCCTACAAGGAGCGCATCCCCGTCCTGCTGAAGGGACCGACCGGCGCCGGCAAAACGCGCTTCGTCGAGTACATGGCCTACCGCCTCGGCCGCCCGGTCACCAAGGTTTCGGACCGCACAGGTGAATCCGCCGAGCATCGCATGCCGCTGATCACCGTCGCCTGTCACGAAGACCTTACCGCTAGCGACCTCGTCGGCCGCTACCTGCTGGATACCGACGGCACCCGCTGGGTCGATGGTCCGCTCACGCGGGCTGTCAAAGTCGGCGCGATCTGCTATCTGGACGAAGTGGTGGAAGCGCGCAAAGACACGACAGTCCTGATCCACCCGCTGACCGACTACCGTCGCCTGCTCCCGATCGAGAAGCTGGGCCAGGTGGTTGAAGCGACTGACGGCTTCCTGCTCGTCATCTCCTACAACCCTGGCTACCAGAGCGCGCTCAAAGACCTCAAGCACTCCACCCGCCAACGCTTCATCGCGATCGAATTCGGCTACCCGCCTCGCGAACAGGAGGCGAAGATCATCGTCCACGAGGCAGGGTGTTCCCACGAACAGGCCACGGATCTCGCAAAGCTTGGCGAGAAAGTTCGTAACCTGCGCGAGCACGGGCTCGGTGAGGGCGTCAGCACCCGCCTCCTCGTCTACGCCGGACGCCTCATCGCCAGCGGTATCGCGCCCCGCCGCGCCTGCCAGGTGGCAATCACCTGGGCTCTCACCGACGACGTGGAAATTCAGCGCTCCATCGAAGAAGTGGTGACGAGCATCTTTGAGTGAGTGCTGAGTGCTGAGTGCCGTCCAATTATACCAGGAGACAGCGTGCAACGATTTGAGGATCTGATCGCCTGTCAGAAGGCGCGTGAACTCACTAAGAGCGTCTACATTTCGACTCGCGTGGGGTCATTCGCCAAAGATTTCGGCTTGGCGAGCCAAGTCCAGCGCGCGTCGGTCTCGATTATGGCCAATATTGCCGAGGGATTCGAGCGGAATCGGGACGCGGAATTTCATCAATTTCTCTCTGTGGCCAAGGCTAGTTGCGCCGAAGTTCGCTCTCATCTGTATGTCGCGCTCGACGCCGGCCATTTGTCCCAGCCGACCTTCGACGAAATCCTCGCGCTTGCTCAGGAAGTATCACGGGTGGTCGGCGGTCTTCGAGCGTCGATAGAGCGCAGGCGCGACAGCAGCACTCAGCACTCAGCACTCAGCACTCAGCACTTGCCGTGAAGCTTGCCATCGTCTCCGACATCCATTGCAACATCCAGGGGCTTGAACGCGGCCTGGAGTTGATGGCGCCCTTCGATGAACTCTGGTGCGCGGGCGATAGCGTCTTTCAGTTCCGTTGGTCGAACGAGGTGGTTGGCCGCCTTCGAGACCTCGGTGCGCGCGTCATCCTCGGCAATCACGAAGAGACGCTCCTCGGCCCGGACGGCACCCGTGCCCTGTCGTCTCCCAAAATCGACCGGGACCTCGTCGATTGGCTTCGGCGGCAGCCATACCGCATGGAGGCGGAAATCGATGCGAAGAAGGTGGTCATGACCCATGGTTCGCCCTGGGAGCCCTGGAAGGAGTACCACTACCCCCACGAAACCGTCTGGTCGAAGGCGGCAATGCTTGATTGCGACGTGCTCATCGTGGGCCACACACATTTCAAGATGGCGCAGCGCTACGGGCGGGTACTGGTCATAAATCCCGGTTCCGCCGGCGACCCGCGAGACCACCGCAACGGCTTCCAACTCTCCTCCGCAACCTGGGACACGACAACAGACGAGGTTACCTTCTACGATTACAAGGATCCGACGCGTAACTTCGTGAGCCATTCGGGGCAGTTGTGAATGCCGCAGCTCCCACGGTGGCGGCCACACGCCCCGCCGATGCCGGCACGGACAACCAGACGCCACGGCGAATAGCGAATAGGGAGAAAGCATGAGTATTGTCGGAGAACTCCTCGCGCGGAACCACGAACGGCTCTCGGGCTTTCCGGCGCCGCTGCAGCAACACTACGAAGCCGGCCTGCGCGCGCTTATGCCGCGTCTTTCCCCGTCGCAGCTCCAGATCTGGTCCGAGACCGGCGTCGAACTGACCAGCCTCAGTCTTCGCTCCTGGGAAGCGGCGGTCGAGTACTTCAAGGCGGGCGCGGCCTTCCCAGCGAATATCACCTGGGACGCCATCGAAAGCCTCGGCCGCGAAGCCGTCCAGATGGCC
Organism: Tepidiformaceae bacterium; assembly: GCA_039917655.1. Classification (GTDB taxonomy): domain Bacteria; phylum Chloroflexota; class Dehalococcoidia; order Tepidiformales; family Tepidiformaceae; genus PNKC01. Next base: position 4,040 of record JBDSJC010000171.1, on the reverse strand, counting down.
GGCGAATCGGCGCCGCTCGCAGTCTCATTTCTCCGCTCTGCCCCGGCCGCCATCGAAGCGGTGGGGCCAGGTCACGTCCGCCAGTGGGCGGACCTTGGACGCCGGCTCTACAAGGGCAACTGGAAGAGTTCGTCGCTCGCCGCGCAGTTTTACGACCTCGGACCCGCGCTCTTCGAAGTGATGCGGATCAGCCAGGCCGCGCGACTCGTGCTCTTTATCGACGAACTTTCCCGTCATAGCTACGAACTCGCCTCCGCCTGCCTGGCAACCGCGCCCACCGTCATGAAAAAGCTGGACGAAGACGACCGGCTTCCGTTCCTCTCGTTCGCGGTCGAGCTTGCGCAGTCCAGTTGGGCCGATTCGCGCCTCTACTTCGAACGTGGCGCGGCGCTCCTTCAGAAAGTCCATTCCCCGCTGCGGGAACGCTACTTGCTGCTCTCCGCGCAGGTCGCTCGCGGCCACAACCGTTCGGCGTTTCAGTACTTCGAAGAGGCCGCCGTGGCCCTCGCCGAGCTCGAGCCCGACGACCACAACCAGGTCATCGAACTTGCCGAGCAACTCGCTCCGCACTCACCGTTCGCCGCCATGGATTTCGTCACCAGTGCACCGCGAGTGCTCGAACGCATCCGCGTCGACGAATTGGAGCCCTGGCACGCCGCCGGTATGAAGATCCTGCAGGCCAGCCATGACGGTGGTGAGGCCTACTTCCGCCTTCAATCAACACGTGGCGAGGACATCCTCGATACCCTCTCCGCGCGCGTCGAGCTCTCCAAGGTTGGCGAGATCCTGCGCCTTTACTGCAAGGCCCTGACCGGCAAGAACTTGAGCATCCAGACCACGGGATCGCTCGCGGAGAAGGGCATCGGCTGGGTCGATGAGCATCGCTCCAGCACCGAAGGCAGCACGATCTTCCTCCCCGAAGTGATGGAGAAGTACGCGGAGAAGAAAGAGAACTTCGCTTCGATCAAAGTGTTCGCCACCCACCAGGCGGCGCACATCGAGTTCGGCAGCTTCGAATTCGCCTGGGCCAGGCCTGGCAACCTGCTCGGCAACAGCCGCGAGGCGTTCACGCTCGCCGATGGCGTCTCGGCGACCACCGATATGGAACGCTTCTTCGACCTCTTCCCCGACCGCAAGCTCGCCAGCGACCTCTACACGATCGCCGAGGACGCCCGTATCGATGGCGCAATCAAGCGCGAGTATGGGGGCATTCGCCGCCCGCTGCTGCGGATGCAATCGGCGGAGCTGCTGAACCGCCCGAACGTGCGCGAACTGCCGCTCCGCCAGGGGTTCGTCGAGAACCTCGTGCGTGCGAGTCTCGATGGCGCCGACTCGATCCTCTGGCCGAAAGACCGGGCCGAACCGATGGGGCAGGCGCTCGGGCTGCTCCTGGAGGTCGCCGGCGCTGGGTCACTCGTCGAAGACGCCGCGGAGGCGACCATGCGCCTCTACAAGCTCGCAATCGCCATCCCCAACACGTTCGAGGACCAGGAGATCGACTGGGAGAGCGTCGATCCCATGGAGCCGGGCGAAGGCGGCCAGATGGCCCCCGGCGAACAGGGCGGCGAGGGCGGGTCCATGCAGATGGGCGACGTTGGCGAGGGCGACGAGGACTACCAGAGTCCTCAGGAAGTCGACTTCCGTGGCGACTTCAAGCCTGAGCTCGTCCAGCTCCTGATGAAGCTGAAGCAGGACGCCATGGGTGGGGATGCCGGCAAGATGTCGCCAGTCCCGCTGACACCGGAACAGCTCGCCGAACTGCTCGAAAAGAGCGTCGAAATCAACCTTGACTCGCTCATGGACGGCGACCTGGACGCCAGCACCGGCATGTTCATGTCCAATCTCATGAAAGAGGCCGGGCAGCAGGCCAAGGACCAGGCGCAAAAGGGTGACCCAACGAGCGACGCCAGCACCGGCGAGGAGCCGGGCGAAGAGGATCTGATCCCGATCGTCACGGTCTACTACTACGACGAGTGGGATTTCCGCGCTCAGGACTACAAGCCGCGCTGGTGCGCGGTCAAGGAATCGAAGCTCGAACAGGGCACCGACAACTTCTACGAAAACGCCCTGCGCGAGCACGCCGGCCTGGTCGCGCAGACTCGCAAGCAGTTCGAGCTGATGAAGCCGGAGATGTTTCGCAAGATTAAACGCCTCCCCGACGGCGAGGACTTCGACCTGGACGCCGCGATCGAATGGACGATCGAACACCGCGCGGGCGTTAACCCAAGCGACAAGATTTACTGGCGCCGCAACAAAATCGATCGCGATGTGGCCGTTGCCTTCCTGATCGATATGTCCGCCAGCACCGACGAAGAGATCAACAAGCGCGAGAAGAAGTACGACGAAGACGACTACGACGACGACCCGCGCAAGTACCTCAGCTGGTGGGTCTCGAAGCGCCGCCAGGAGCTGACCAGTCCGCCGAAGCGGATCATTGACCTCGAAAAGGAGTCGGCTGTCCTCCTGATGACCGCCCTCGAGACGATCGGCGACCAGTACGGCATCTACGGCTTCAGCGGCTACGGTCGTGACAACGTCGAGTTCTTCGTCATCAAGGACTTCGACGAGAAGCTCGATCAGCCGATCAAGAACCGCCTGGACAAGATCACACCGATTCGCTCAACTCGCATGGGCCCGGCGATCCGCCACGCCACGCACAAGCTGCAACTCACGGACGCCAAGGTGAAGATCCTCTTCCTCCTCAGCGACGGCCGTCCTCAGGACCACGGCTACGGTCGCGACCGCACCGAAAAGGAATACGCGATCCACGACACCAAGCAGGCTCTCAACGAAGCCAAACGCGTGGGCATTACTCCCTTCGCGCTCACCGTGGACCGCGCGGGCCATGATTACCTGAAAACGATGTGCGAGGACATGGGCTACGAGGTGGTCGCGGACATCGAATCGCTGCCAAGCCGCCTGCCTCAGCTCTACCGCCGCCTGACCGAGTAGTGACGTGGTTCGAATGCCCCTACGTCAATGCTGCTGTGGAACTCACCGACGAGCGATGGGCCCACGTCCGCACACAGCACCGCTACTTTCGGCCTGACGACCGGGACGTCATTGCTGCAGTACTTGCTCATCCCGGCGAAATTCGGCGAAGAGTGATGGATCTCGACGAACTGCTCTTCGTCCGCAGCTTTGAAAGTGGGGAGCGGCCCATCTGCGTGGTGTTCACGCGCATCGACGACGGTGAGCGATTGTGGGTCGTAACGGCATACCGGACGGACGTTGAGGTCGGTACGGGTGATGTAGTATGGAGTGATGATGAAGCTTAGCTACGATGCCGAGGGTGATATCCTCTATCTCGACTTCGTGGGACGGCATGTGGGTCAGGTAACTCGCAGCATCGGTGACGGATTGCTTGCCGAGGTGAACAGCGAAAGCGGTGAACTCGAAGGGCTGGAGGTTTGGAACTTTCGTCAACGGGCATCCGAGGATCACGGCATCGATGTTCCTTTCGAGTTGTCGGCGCTGACGGAACAAGCCGTCTCCCGGGTGGGTTGACGATCGATTGCGCCTGATCCTCGTCCGTCACGGTGAATCAGAGGCGAACGCCCGCGGGATCATCCAGGGGCGGCTCGATTTTGGGCTGAGCGAACTTGGGCGGCAGCAGGCACAACGCGTTGCGGAGCGTCTGTACCACGAGGATGTCGTGCGGATCATCACCAGTCCACTCCTGCGCGCCGCCCAGACCGCGGATGTTATCGGCGCGGCCGGAGGCTTGGCGCCGGTGGCCGAACCAGCGCTGATGGAGTACGACGTTGGCGAAATCAGCGGCCTCACCGGCGAGGAGATTCGCGAGCGCCATCCGCACGTCGCCGGTGCTTACGCTCGCGGAGAACGGCCTCTTTTCGCCGGCGAAGAGGGCCGCGAGGCGTTTGCTGCAAGGCTCTCGGATGTGCTCGCCCGGCTGACTGCCGGACCCGAGGGCGAAACCACTGTCGCGGTCGCGCATGGCGGGGTTGTCAGCGCCGTTTGTCACCTGCTGATTGGGCTCGATCTGAACCGGCTGGGGGTCTTTCAGGTGGCCAACTGCT
>JBDSJC010000170.1:0-5314 GCA_039917655.1 Tepidiformaceae bacterium | reverse complement strand
GGTCGAAAAATGCCTGGAACGGAAGGATGTGAGTGTCAATCTCATCGCGCTAGCCCGTGATGGTTCGGCCCTCGGCGGAGACTCATTCTCTATCGTGGGCGAGTGCGGCGGATAACCCTGGTGCTCTCCAGTGCCGCACGCAGCCGTCACTGGGTTTCGTTCGAAGATCGTGAACGCGGGGTACGGCCTCCCCTCACCGGAGGCTCCACCTGACCCTCAACCACTGGCTGGCACTTCGGGCACCAGACGGTGAGGCGAATGTCCACCCCCTGCGGACCGCTGCGCAACCGGCTGTAGCACCGCCGGCAGACCTGCCCCCCGCGCCCATACACGTACATCGCCGGTCGAAAGCGGACGTTCAGCGAGTTCGGCTTCCCCACGCTCGCCCGCAACAACGCCTGCGCCTTCTCCACGATCAGCGTCAGATCAGCGTCCGAAAGGTCTTTCATCCGCCGCCACGGATTAACGCCAGCGTAAAACAGCGACTCGTTCTTCCAGATGTTGCCGATGCCGGCTAACGCCCGCTGGTCCATGATCGCGTCGCCAATCGTTAGCTCGGCGCGCGAGGGATCCCGCAGGCGCCGCAGTGCTTCGGCCGGGTCGAACTCCTCGTCCAGTAAATCTGGGCCGAGATTCGCGACCGGCCGATGGAATGCGAGCGCACGCTCCTCCAACAGCTCGATGACGGGGGCGTGGAAGTTCACCACGGTCGCGCCGTCCACCTCAAGGACGAGCCGCGCCTCGCGCTCGGGCGCGCGCCAGCTCTCGCCCGGCCGATAGACGTGCCAGGTGCCGTTCATCCGCAGGTGCCCGCGCAGCACCAGGCCGTTGTCGAAGCTCATGAGCATGTTCTTTCCCTGCGAACGCACGGCCGTACAGGTAGCGCCAACGATCCGCTGGACCTGGGGCACTGGCCCCGGCCCATGGCTGCGCGCGGCGAGGATCGGCTTCCCTTCGAGTACTGCACGCAGCTTCGCTGCGAAGCGGAACACGCTGTCACCTTCCGGCAACGCCCACCCTCCGAGCGGCCGGCCGATAGGTTAGCCCGCGATACCCCGCCGAGAACCCCGCCGCCAGGAACGCCTCCGCGACCGGCGACTCCCCAGTCTGTAGCCCATCGATCCGCTCAATCGTCAGTCCACGCCCTCCCATCCGATCGACCATCTGTAGCAGTTCGCCGAGCGCCAGCTTTCGCGTGGCGTCCACGTCCAAGGCCGGCAATGTGGTCACGCCGCGACCGCCGCGATCGAGGTAGAGGACCGCCTCGCCATCGACGAGCACGACTTGCGCGCCAGCGGCTCGCTGTAGCTGCCGGCGCTGTTCGTCTTCCCGCTTCGGCCAGGGAAGCGTCGCTCCGTATGGGTTGCTGGGGTCGGTAGCCGCGAGCACGGTGACCAGCGGCTCCTCGGGCCGCTCGCGCTCAGCGCGCAGGCGTTCGACCGCGCCTGGCAGCGCGAACTGGGCCGCACCCAGACCTTCGACGAAGTACCCGCGCCGGATTCGTCCACCGTCCTCCATTGCCTTGAATACCGGGTAGACAGTCGAAAAGCCGCCTGGCACGCCCTCAGACAACACAGTTTCGCGAGTCACCACGCCGTAGCGTTCGAGCAGAGTCGAGGCCAGCCGGTGTGCACGCTGCGTGCCGCTCGGCATCGCCGACGCGGTCATCGCGGCCGCCGACCACCTTCCGGAGGACTCGGGAGGCAAGCCGCCTGCGCGCGGCCGAGGCGCAGCTGTAGTCCGCTTGGGCCAGGCCAACGCCCGTACCGGCGCAAACGTGTCGTTGGTGACCGCCCCGGCCCACGCCAACTCCCACAGCGCGTCCAACACTTCGCGCGCCGGCTTCATTGTCGATGCCACCATCTCCGTGAAGAACAGCGCACCGCGCTGTTGGAGGAGCTGTAGTACCTCGTTTTGCAACTCGTCCATGTGGCTCTCAGGTGGCGCGGCGGCGAAATCGGACAGTAGCTCTCGCGGCACGAGGGCCACCCGGCCGTCGTCTTTCCCCAGGTGACCTCGTCCCACCCACGCGATTTCACCCGAGGCGCAGAGTTCGTCGAGTAGCCTCGGTTGGTAGCCCGAAACCCGCGAGGGCAGGATGTCGCGTTCCAGCGCCGAGGCTGGCAAGGCCAGCCCTTCGAGTTGCGCCACCACTTCACGCAGCCTGTCCAGCCCGCTCGCGCCGCTTCCAACCCCCTGCCACTTGAGTCCAAAGCGCGCGAACGCCGCGCCGTCCACCGCCTCAACTTCTCGACGTAGCCGTGCCAGCGAACGCCGCCGGAGCATGCGCAGAACGTCCGCGTCACACCACTCGCGTTCCACGCCCCCTGGCCGAAAGTCGCCATGCACCACCGTCCCGGCCGCTTCCAACGCCTGTAGCGCCTCGCGCACCAGCGCTTCGGGGATCGACCACCGTTCTGCCACGGCCGCCGCCACGAACGGCGAATGCGTCCGCGCGAATCTCCCTGACAGTCCCTCCAGCGCTGCTTCGCTAGGCTTCAGGAACGCTTCCGGCACTCCCTGGGGAGTGGCAACGCCGAGAGCGTCCCGGTAGCGCCCGGCGTCGTCAATTGGGATCCAGCGCTCTTCCCGCCCAATTCTCACCTGGCAGACGCGATGGCTCATCTCCAGCAGCTGAAGCCATTCGACCGCAATCGATGGCTCTGTGACGCGCGCCTGCACTTCCGCCAACGTCAGGTCGCCGACCCGGCGCAGCACATCGTGGAGCTGGTCTTCGTTGCGCGCCTTACGCTGCTCGACCAGGCACTGAAGCTCCAGTTCCACTTGCGTTAGGGCGTCCGGGTCCAGTAATTCGCGAAGTTCGTCCTGGCCAAGCAGGTCACGCAGCAGGTTGCGGTCTAGCGTCAGCGCCTGGGCACGGCGCTCAGCGAGCGGCGCGTCACCTTCGTACATGTACGCCGCCACGTAATCGAACAGCAGCGACCGGGCGAACGGCGACGCCTCTTGAGTCTCCACCGTCACCGTGCGGATCTCCCGGCTCCGCACCTGCGAGAGGATCTCGATTAGCCCCGGCAGGTCGAAGACGTCTCGCAGGCATTCACGGTAGGTTTCCAGGATGATCGGGAACGAACCGTAGCGGCTGGCGACGGCCAACAGGTTCGCCGAACGTTGCCGCTGAAGCCACAGGGGAGTCCGCGAACCCGGCCGCCGCCTCGGCAAGAGCAACGCTCGGGCGGCATTCTCGCGGAAGTGCGCAGCGAAAAGGGCGGTGTTCGCAAGCCGCTCCAGGACCATCTCCTCCACATCCTCGGGCGAGGGGAAGAGGGTTTCGGTGGGCGGCGGTTCGTCGCCGCCAGCGAACCGTATGGCGATACCGTCGTCGCTCCAGATCGTCTGCACTTCGAACCCGCTGCGGTCGGAGAGCATCGCCTCGATCGCCTGGGCCCACGGCGAGTGCACCCGCCCCCCGAATGGGGTGAGGATGACGACGCGCCAATCGCCCAGTTCGTCGCGGAACCGCTGGACAACTATCGTCCGGTCGGTGGGCAGCGAGCCCGTCGCCTCCTTCTCCTCCGCCAGGTAAGCCAACAGATTGCGGGACGCCCGTTCGTCCAGGTCGTGCGTTTTCTGTAGCCGCTCCAGGGCTGCGTCGCCGTCCTTCATTGCATCTATTTCACGAGTGAATTGGCCGATCGCGCGGCCGAACTCGAGGGGGCGACCGATACCGTCGCCCTTCCAGAACGGCATCTTTCCGGGCTCACCCGGGGCCGGGGTGACTATCACCTGGTCTCGCGTGATCTCCTGGACGCGCCAGGTTGTGGCCCCGAGCATGAACGTCTCGCCCGCGCGTGTTTCGTAGACCATCTCCTCGTCCAGCTCGCCCACGCGCGGCCCGCCGACTCCGAGGAATACGCCGTACAGCCCGCGGTCTGGGATCGTCCCGGCGTTCACGATCGCGATCGTCTTCGCGTCCCGGCGGCTCGAAAGCACGTCTGTTACGCGGTCCCAGAGGATGCGCGGCTTGAGGTCGGCGAACTCATCGGAGGGGTACTGCCCGGCCAGCATGCCGAGCACGCTCTCCAGTACATCTCGCGTGAGCGTGGCGAAGTTGTAGGTGCGCCGCACCAGCGACTCGATCTCATCGATTCGCCAGTCGTCCACCGCGCACATCGCCACGATCTGTTGTGCCAGCACGTCGAGCGGGTTCTTCGGGATGTCCGTCTTTTCGATTAGCCCCTTATGCATCCGCTCTGTCAGCACCGCGCACTCAAGCAGGTCGCCGCGGAACTTCGGGAAGATGCGGCCAGTGCTCGGGGCGTCCACCTGGTGGCCCGCCCGCCCTACTCGCTGTAGGCCGCGCGCAACGGACTTCGGCGATTCCACCTGCACCACGAGGTCAATCGCCCCCATGTCGATACCCAGCTCCAGCGAACTGGTGGCCACCAGGCCCGGCAGCAGGCCGGCCTTCAGCTTTTCTTCGATCTCGGTCCGCTGTTCCCGCGAAACCGAGCCGTGGTGGGCTCGTAAGAGCTCCTCGCCCGCGAGTTCGTTGACGCGTGCCGCCAACCGTTCGGCCAGCCGGCGATTGTTCACGAAAATTAGCGTCGAGTGGTGCGTGCGAATCAGTTCGAGCAGTTGCGGATAGACCGCTGGCCAGATCCCCTGCGCGCCTTCGTAGCCGGTGCCGGAAACCGAGCCCACCTGCTGATAGAGCGACGGGTCGATATTGGCCATGTCCTCGACTGGCACGATCACCTTCAGGTCGAGTTCCTTCGAAGCGCCCGCGTCGGCAATCCGCACCGGCCGGTCTCCGCCGAGATACTTCGCCACTTCCTCCAGAGGACGCTGGGTGGCAGAAAGCCCGATGCGTTGCGGCGGGCGCACTGTCAGCTTTTCCAGCCGCTCCAGGGAGAGCGCGAGGTGCGCCCCGCGCTTGGTGCCGGCCATCGTGTGGATCTCGTCGATGATCACCGTATCGACCGTCCGCAGTACTTCGCGCGCCCTCGACGTGAGCATCAGGTAGAGCGACTCAGGGGTGGTGATCAGGATGTCCGGCGGGTCTCGGCGGATGTCCTCGCGCTCTTTCGTCGGCGTGTCTCCAGTGCGTGTGCCCACGTTGATCTCCGGCAGCGCCTGGCCTTCCCGCGCGGCCGCGATGCGCAGCCCTGCCAGCGGGCCGCGCAAGTTGCGTTCGACATCGTAGGAAAGCGCTTTCAGAGGCGAGATGTAGAGGACCGTCACGCCTTCGCGCCTGGCGGCCCGCCCGTTTTTCTGGGGCGGTAGCACTGGCCGCGCCGCCAGCCGATCGAGGCACCAGAGGAACGCCGCCAGCGTCTTCCCCGACCCCGTTGGC
>JBDSJC010000169.1:0-5434 GCA_039917655.1 Tepidiformaceae bacterium | reverse complement strand
GGGAGCAGGGTCGGCGACTCGGCCCAGTCCTCGCCGGCGACGAGCAACAGCAACAGCGCGAAACCAATTCCGATGGTGTAATGCGCCAGCAAGCCCAGCGGCCGTTCTCCGCGCATCGCGGGCGCCGCCCCGATTCGCTGGTGAAAGAATTTGCCCCTGGGTATGTGGCGAATCCAACGGCCGAGTAAACGATAGTCCAGGCTGGAAACGTGGAATGCGCGCCGGAGGACGAATGCCCACGCGTCGATGAGTGCGGAACTCGCGATTCCCATGACTGCGCCGCGCGCCACTAGCTCTAACGTGTTCATGCTCAAGGTGCTCCTCTGCAACCCGGGTGGGGTGGCTGATAGTCGCCACGCGGAGCGGCCGCCGCGACGATGACGCCCGGCGGCTTCTCCTGGTTCCGGCCTGATTCAAGCGTTTGGTGAAGTTGCGGCGAGCCCGCCGCCCGCGCTTTCTGCGCGAAGCCCTACCGCGCCTGCCCCGCGGCCGAGCCGGAGGGCCTTCACTGTCAAGTAAATGCCGATGATCGACTCCCAGGCGATTTCCGGTACTGTGACGATGAAGCTTGGCAACGATGTCTGTTCGTACGCGCCGAAGAGCACCGCCACGGCGGTCGCGAGGGCGAGCGGGCCGGCGACCAGGCCGAGGATCGCTAACCGACGTGGCATGATCCCGGACTTGTACATGAGGTAGCCAACGAGGATGCCGTTGCCGAAACCGGCGCAGAACGCAGGCCCGAACAGGAAGGTCCAGTCATGGATAGCAACCAGCGCGGCAGCGGCGGTGACGAGCGACGCCGCTTGGGTCGCGTCCGCGCCAACGAAGTCTTGGCGCAGCGTCACCACGGACAGGAGCGCGACCATGCCTACGGCGATGATGGTTGATTCGAAGATTCGACTGGCGACGTAGGCGAGCGAGATGGTCTCGCTGTACCGCTTCATTACGGGGTAGAGCGCGATCGCCGTCCCAATGTTCGTGATGACGAGGCCAACTTCGCAGAGTGCACCGAAAGCAATGCGGGTGTCGTGGCTTGTGCCAAGCACGTAGGTGGAGTCATCGAGCACCGGGCCGTAAAGCAGCAAGCCGACAATGGATGTGATGAAGGTCAGAATGAAGAGGACACCGGTGGCAAGCATCGCTCTCCTGGTCTGTTCGTCCCATTGGGATTCGTTGAGTTCTTGCTTGTATCCGCGAGTTTCCATGACTAGTTCTCCTTGGTCTGTGATGGGCGTGAGGCTTGAGCGGACCGGCCTGTCACGTCGGCGGGCCACGTACAACCGAAACCAGCTCCAGCCCGAGGTCGCCGATCTGCCGGAGGATGCTGTGCAACGCGGCCTGGTCCGTGACAGGACCCTCGATGAGGGTGCTCCCGGCGCTCTCGACTGTGAGCGTCATGCCCTCGAAGAGGGACTCCCAACGACGGCTTAGGTGGCCCTCAACCCGGAATTGATAGCGGCCAGAGTGGGCGTCTACCGGGGCGGAGCGCTCCCGTGTGCCGTTGTCTTTGTCATTCATGCGAATTGCTCCCGTTGGCCTCTGCCATGCTGGAGCAAATTTAGATGCGGAAGGGGGAGCCGGAATCACCAGATGTAGTGATCGGTGTGGGGATCTTCAAGGCCCGACCACACCACGCGACGGTTCGCGCTTCTCGCTTAGAGCAGGCCGAGTTCCGTCGCCCTGCGCACGGCCGCACGTCGAGAGTTCACTCCCAGCTTCCCGTAAATGTTCTTCGTATGACTGCGGAGCGTGTGCAACGAAACGACCAGGCGGCCTGCGATAGCCGGTCCGCTCAGTTCCGTGGCCAGCAGCCGCAGGACCTCTGCCTCCCGTTCGCTGAGAGCGTCGAGCCCGCCCACCCCAGAAGCCGGACTGTCGACGAGAGCCCCGAGGAGCTGTCTGCAAAAGTCCGGCGCGATGCCCCGCTCGGCCGCAATGCGGAGGAGTGGCGAGATCTTCGGGCCTTCGTCCAGGAAGAGCCGCACGAACCCCTCTGGCTGGGCTCCAAGCAGGGCTGGTTCGAGCGCCGAAATCGCGAGAGCTTCGTCCCCGCTCGCCCAGCAGACGGAAGCCAACAACATCGAGATTTCCCGCGCCGTCCCCAATCGCTTGCCGGCCCTCGCTGCTTCGAGTAGCCGTTCCAGGAGACCCCGGGCGTCTCGCGCGTCTCCCTCGGCGTTACGAGCCAGCAGGATGCGGGCTAGGCTGATGTGCTCGTACTCCTGCCCATAGTTGAGCTCGTCATCCGTCGAGAGACCTCGATCACGCACCCAGTCAAGTGCCTTGTCGAAGCGTCCTTGCAGCGCTCGAACTCGCGCCAGCCAGGCAGCGACTGGCCGGTAGTCCGGCACCGCGCCTCGCACGTGAAGCTGCCCGGCTTCGATGAGCAAGGCCGCTGTCTCCTCAAGAGCGCCTCGGCACTGAACCAGCCGAGCCTGGGCCAGCAGGAACCTGAACGGCGTGCGTGGCGGATAGACTCCCGCCTGCTCGGCGAGCGCCAGTTCGCGAACGGCGCCGTCGAGGTCGTTTCGTTCGCACCGCAACTCGCTCAACCCCAAGTGCAGGTTCGCGCCACCACGAATCTCGCCACCCTGCTGGGCGACGAAGCGCAGCGACGAGCTAAGCCGACGTTCCGCCTCGTTCAGGTGCCCTCTCGCCTTGAGCAGCTCCGCATCGTGGTAGGCAGAAGTGATCGCCAGTCCGGTATCCCTCGCATTTTCGAAGTTCGACACAGCCTGACTGTGAAGGGCCTGGGCTGGTTCGAGGTCGCCTCGAATCCAGTGCGCCAGGCCGAGCAACGCGATCGCGGTGCCGCGCCAGTGGGTTTGGTCATCCGAGAGAAGGGCCAGGGCGCGGGTCGCGAATTCAGCCGTCAATTCCGGGTCGCGTGCCGTCATGGCGAGGTAACCGCGAGCCACGGCCACGAGAGCTGGGAGCATCGCAAAGCTCTTCTGGTCGAACACCACCGCGTGCGGTGCATTTTCGACCATGAACCGTTCTGCATCCGCCAGTCGCAAAGCCGAACCCTCCATGTCACCCACGCCTTGCAAGGCGTGGCCGTAGTAGGTGCTCAGCACCGGCATCGACTGGATAAGGGCGTCGGGAATCGGCTCGAGCCACTCGATGAGCCGATCGGGGTGATGCCGGCGGACGATGCCTTCGGCTTCCAATTCGATGAGTCCTGCCGCCAGCGCGAGGTCTCCGGCTGCGCGCGCATGTCCAACTGCTCGTTCCGGTTCGCCGTTGCTCGAATACCAGGCGCTCGCTCGTTTGTGCAGCTTCGGAACGTCCTCCGAGTGTTCTTCCAAAAGGTGGGCCAGAAGCACTTCCGAGAACAGCTGGTGGTAGCGAAACCAGCGTCGGCGGTCATCGAGCGGAGTAACGAACAGATTCCTCCGCTCCAGGGTCTCCAACATCGAGCGACCGTCGTCTCCTCCAGTAACTGCGTCGCAGAGAGAGCCTGACAACCGTGCGAGGATGGAGGTGCGGAGCAAGAACCGCCGAACCTCCGGCGACTGGCGATCGAGCACCTCCTCGACCAGGTAGTCCACGACGAAACGGTTGTCCCCCGAGAAGGCGTCGATGAACTCGGAGGCGTTGTCGCGACCTTGGAGCGAAAGCGCCGCGAGCTGGAGCGCACTGGCCCACCCTTCGGTTCGAGCCTCAAGCCGAGCGACTTCGCTTTTAAGCAATCCCAGATGCATCGGCCCGTTCAAGAAGTCGTTCGCTTCCTCTAGCGTGAAGCGGAGGTCGGCGGCGCGGATCTCTGTTAGCTCGCCGCGTGCCCGGAGCCGCGCGAGCGCCAGACCTGGGTCCACACGGCTCGCAAGGACCAGGTGGAGCTGGGGCGGGAGGTGGTCGAGCAGAAACGTCATGCCCTTCTGAATCGGTTCCGAATCGATAACGTGGTAGTCATCCAGGATGAGCCTGACGGCGCCTGGTTCGGACGCGATTTCGTTCAGCGCCAACGTTAGAATTGTCTCGATCGGCGGGGGCTGGGGAGCATCGAGCAGCTGAATAACGCCACTTCGTTCGACTGCCGGTCGGACATTGCCGAGGGCGCCGAAGATGTAACTCCAGAAAGTGGTCAGGTGATTGTCCGAACCTTCTAGCGAAACCCACGCGACATCCGCAAATGTCGTCTCTGAGCCGAGCCATTCGGCCAACAGAGTCGTCTTGCCGAAACCGGGTGGGGCGGAGATCAGCGTGAGCCTGGTTTGGGCATTTTCGTTCAGGCGCTGGATGAGACGACCCCGCGCCACTCGGTCGTGACGATTCAGAGGCACGTGAAATTTCGTGCGCAGCAATGGCGTACCGCCACGGGACTCGGGCAGATGTTGTGCCATGTGTCGAGTCTACGGTTGGTCCGGGCCCTCTGATACCCACACCAGGAGCTTCGCGATCAATCGCGCTTCCGGTAGGCTGGTTTTGCGATGCGGGCTCTCTCGTTCAACGAAGTTCTCGAAGATCCTGACATGCCCTTCAGGAAGTTCGTCGCGAAGTGCGTGGACCTCTGGAATCGCGCGTCCTCTGCCGATGAGGAGGCTGGTCGTCCGTACGGACCGGCCGGAGTCGGAGACAATCTGATCAGCTGGATCGTTACGCGGATCGAAGCCGCCAACCATATCCAGGTCGCCGAAGAAATCCTCGGCCTCGACGAATGCTCAGACTGACCGCTGTTCTCGTGCTCTGTTGGCTCGCGCGTTTGGTGCTCACGAGCGTACCCAAGGCAACGCTATGACCCCGTAGTGTCACTCTCACGCCATCACCTTGTTGGACGTGAGGAGATCGAGAAGGTGGTCGAAGTCCGCATTGGAGGGCTCGCTCAACTCGAACTCGTAGCGCACCGTAGCGTCGGTGGCCAGCGCGTCGTGCAGCGTCTGCATCCGGGAGAGGCAATCGATGAGCGTCGCGACCCTTGAAGGATGGAGCAGTTCGCGTCCCCCAAGCTGCTCGCCGAAGTGTTCGGCGACGATCTCCGCCAGCCGCGCCTCGTGCCAGCGGGCGACGAGTTCGGCGACCACGCGGAGGGCGAGCGCGTCCGCCGCCTTCGCCATGCGCTCCCGGTTCTCGCCGTCGAACGTGCCAGCGAGCTGGCGCGCCAGGCGAGCGATCGTGAGGCGCAGTTCGAGCTGGACGACGCAGGCCTCGACGTAGTCGATGTACCAGCCGAGCGAGCCATGGAGGGCGTTAAGGACATCGGCGACCTCGTTCCAGCGGCGGCCGTCCGACTGGGGCAACGTGGCAAGGAGCGAGGGTTCGGGGCGGCGGTCCTCGTGGTAGGCGGCGAGGATGCCGTCGATGCGTTCGTCAAAGGAGACGGCAGGCATGACGCGGTCGAGGCGGCGGTGGTTGGTACTCATCGGCGTCCTGCTTTCGGGAGCTTGGTGCGCGGTTCGAGGACCGCTTCGATGGCGGCGAGGCGATCTTCGAA
>JBDSJC010000168.1:0-2826 GCA_039917655.1 Tepidiformaceae bacterium | reverse complement strand
GGAGTTCCAACTCCGACCGGGTAAACGCTGGGCCGAGCTGGTTTCCGAGCAATTGCGCTCTTCGTCAGCGTCAGGCGGTGGCGAGTGCTATGCGGCCCTCTGGACCGTCGGTCCCGCCCTTGACCACGACCCTCACGTCCGTGAAACCAGCCGCGACGAGGAGCGTCGACAGCTCCTCGTCACTGTCGTAGAGCAGGTGTCCCTCCTTCGGGAAGTTCTTCTGTGACACCTGCGGCATATTCGGCCTCAGCTGATAGCCCAGGGCAAGCAGTCCGCCCGTACGCAGAATCGAATGAAGCTCAGCCAGCTCAGTTGCGGGCGTGTGCCAAAAGTAGACGACATGGGCCGCCATCACGAGGTCGACTGGCGCGAGGTCTTCAAGCGCGGCCGCGTCGCGTTGGAGAAGGATCAGCCGGCCTGAAGTGACTTCCTCGGAGTTGCGCTTACGAGACTGGGCCAGCATCTCCGGTGACAGATCGACGCCCCAGACGCGCGCTTCAGGGAAGGCGCGGAGCGTCTCCTGGAGACCGATCCCGGGCCCGGGCCCGAGTTCAACGATGCGTCTTACATCGAGCGTGACCAGCCCGCGGATCTCACCGACAAACCACTTGTTAAAGTCGGCGTTGCTGCGGGCCATCACCTGACCGACGATGCGCCCAAGGATGCCTCGGGGACGCCCGAACTGGCGCGCAACGATCGACATTAGCAGCTGCTCCTGACGGGACCCGGAGACTTTGGTGGACTGCGCGGGAGTCTAACACACGACGCCGGAGTGGGCCGAACGATTGGGAACGGTCAGCCGAAACGAGGGCCGAACGGCGGGCGACTGTGGGGGAGGCCGTCGCTGCGGCGAGATGCAAACGAGCCGCGCCGGAAGGCGGCTCTCCAGATCGCAGCGCGCCAGGTTAGCGGCGGGCGGCCAAACACGCGTTCTTATCGCCGTAGCGCTCCCGCGCGCCTTCCTCGTGCGGCTCGCTGAAGCGGTGGTCGCAGTCGCAATCCTCGCCCGCGAAGTCCTCGCGCACGGCTACGCCGCTAATCGCGTTCTCGAAGGGCCAGCTCTCCTGCGACACGATCCGCACCTCGGCGTCGGGGTCGCACTCCTGAAGGCGTTCGATCAGTTCCTGCACGGTTATTCCCATGGTGCTCTCCTTCCCCGGTGCTCTCGGCGCCTGCGGGGTCGGTGCACACAACTCACTCCGCTGGCGAGAGAAGTCAACGGGAGTCGCTGTCGGTGCGAAGTTCGGTGGCGAGACGCGCTTCGAGCGCTTCCAGTTCAGCGAGTTCCTCGGGTCGCATCCAGCCGCGCCCGTTGTTGGCGTTGGCGGTGTTCGGTGGCGCCTCCCGAATGTCGTCCCAATTCACCCACGTGCGCGCATTGGCGATGCGCTCCTCGTCCGCCCCGCCGAGTTCGAACGGGCCGCCAACGTCCACCAATGCTTCATAGAGCTCCAGCACTTTCCTGTGGAGCGCATCGAGTGCCCCAGCGACCTGTGGATGGGTCATGTTCACCCCGCCCATCGCCTCGCTCAGCTCATCAAGGACGACGCGGCGGGCGGCGAGGTCCTGCCAGCGCATCTGCAGTCCCCGCCGCAGTTCGAAAGCGAGGTGGTCGCGCACGGCAGGCCACGTGGTGGGCGTCTCGTGCTGGTCATCGGGGAAGGCTGTTGTCCCCCAGAGGAGAGGGAGGTCGCGCTCCAGGCCGAGCCTGGGGGCGGGCAAGGGACGAAGGCTGACGCGCTTTTGAGAACGCTGGAGCGCTGGCGCTCCACTCTGTTCAACCTTCCAACCTGCGACCCTCAGTGCTGCCTCGAGATGTTCCGTCCGGTCAATGAAAGCGGCTAGGGACTGGAGCCAGGTTACCTGAGTCTCTTCCTGCCAGACCCACTCAAGGAGGAAGGCACAGTCATGGTGGAGATTTTCGTTCGCCTGGCCAACGGCGTCCACAATGCGGTCGCACTCCTGACGTTGGTCACCTGGAGCATTCTTGGTGAGGCGCTTGTCGAGTTCCCCGCTGTCCATCCAAACCTTGAGGACTACGGTCGCACGTTCACGCGCTGTGAGACCTTCCGCGGCCTGGTCGAGGCGCTTCTCGGTGGTGCTCACGAACAACCACCGAAGGCGACACGATGACCCCGTAGTGTCGCTTTCACGCCATCACCGTGTTGGACGTGAGGAGATCGAGAAGATGGTCGAAGCCTGCATCGGAGGGCTCGCTCAACTCAAACTCGTAGCGCACTAGCGCACCGCCTGCCAGTTCGTCGTGCATGGTCTGCATGCGGGCGCGGCAGTCGGCGAGGATCGCCAGGGCTGCCGGATGGAGGAGCTGCCGTCCACCGAGTTGCTCACCGAAGTGGTCAGCGACGATCTCCGCCAGCCGGACCTCGTGCCAGCGTGCGACAAGTTCGGCGACGATACGCAGCGTGAGCGCGTCTGCGGCCTTCGCCAGGCGCTCCTGGTTCTCGCCGTCAAAGCCGTCGGCGAGTTGCCGTGCCAGACGAACGACCGTGAGGCGCAGTTCGAGCTGCACAACGCACGCCTCGACGTAGTCGATGTACCAACCGAGGGAGCCGTGGAGGGCGTTGAGGACATCGGCAACCGCGTTCCAGCGGGAGTTGTCGGACGAGGGCAGAGTGGCAAGGAGGGCGGGGTCAGGCCGGCGGTCGTCGTGGTAGGCGGCGAGGATGCCGTCGATGCGCTCGTCAAAGGAGACGGCAGGCATGACGCGGTCGAGGCGGCGGTGGTTGGTACTCATCGGCGTCCTGCTTTCGGGAGCTTGGTGCGCGGTTCGAGGACCGCTTCGATGGCGGCGAGGCGATCTTCGAA
>JBDSJC010000167.1:0-2819 GCA_039917655.1 Tepidiformaceae bacterium | reverse complement strand
GTGACCGAGACGGGTGACGGGCCGCTGGGCGTGACGCGCATGTTGCTTTCGAAGCCGGTGATCGCGGCGGTTGAGGGATTTGCCGTGGCCGGCGGCCTGGAGTTGGCCGCCTGGTGCGATATGCGCGTGGCCGCTCGCGATGCCGTGTTCGGCGTGTTCTGCCGCCGATGGGGCGTGCCGCTGGTGGACGGCGGCACGATCCGGCTTTCGCGGCTCCTCGGACACAGCCACGCGCTGGACATGATCCTCACCGGGCGCGGGGTCAGCGGGGACGAAGCGCTGCGTATGGGGCTCGCCAACCGCTTGACCGAGCCGGGTGGCGCGCTGGCGGAGGCGATGCAGGTCGCGAACGGCCTGGCGGCCTTCCCCCAGCGCTGTCTGCGGTCGGACCGGCTCTCCTCCTACGAGCAGTGGGGGATGGGCTTGGATGAGGCGCTGGTGAACGAATACCGTCATGGCCAGGGGACGATCGCCTCAGGCGAGACGCGCGAGGGGGCCACACGGTTCGCGCAGGGCGCGGGGCGTCACGGACAGTTCTGAGGCAGGGACTGAGAGCGCGGCCTGCGCCAGCGCCTCACTCCAGCAGACGCATACCCGAGAGGTAGCCCGGTTCAGCGAACGTGGCTCCTGGGACGGCTTCGGCGACCGCGGCGCGGATCGCTACGAGGTCCGTGCCGCCTTCCGGAGTGATCGGCGGCATCCAGTTGTCGTGGTGGCCGGGGATGATCACTTTCGGCTGCAAGAGGCGCGCTTCGAGGGCGGCGAACTGGGCGAGCGAGCCCTGAATCGGTTCGCCGTCGACGTTGCCACGGCCGGCGATGGCGAGGATTGCGACGTCTGGCCGGAGGCCTTCGAGCACACCTGTCCAGCAGCCAGAAGTATCCTGCCAGAAGATGCTGCCCTGGGGCGTCTCGATGAGGTAGGCGAGCGGCCCGCCCGGCACCGAACTGCCGACAGCGTTACGGAGGTGATTGCGTAGCTCGACGGACTGCTGCGTATCACCGCCCGCGCCGTGGCCGATCACTGTGGCCAGGCCGGACTCGCGGGAGACGGCGGCGCGTTCGTCTTCGCAAAGGCCGAGGTGGCCGTGCGCCTCCTCTGTCGCCGCGAGGTTGCTGGCCACCCACGTGCAGGAGTGCAGGCTGGGCAGCACGCGCACCGTGACATCCAGGGCGAGGCGGTGGCGTTCGCCACCCTGGGAGACCAGCACCTGCTCGCGGGGAATGCCCTGGTCGAACATGACGCGGGCGCTTTCGTGCGAGCCAATGATCTTCGCGCCGGTCTGTTTGGCGATCACTTCGGCGCCCGCGATGTGGTCGAAGTGGCTATGGCCGACGAGGACGAAGTCGGCGCGGCCGACATCGGCGGTGGTCATGCCAACGGCTGGCGCTGAGGGGACGCGGTCCATGTAGGCATCGAGGAAGACGACGGTCTCGCCGAGGGTCAGTCGGAACGTGGCGCAGCCGAGCCAGTCCAGGGTGATCTTCATATTCGAAACTCTCCGTGGCGGCCAGGCTGTGACTCAGGCGGTCGAGTCCTCGCGCGCTGTCACCGCTCCACGGGTACGTTGACTGAGTTCCCCCACTCCGTCCAGCTACCGTCGTAGTTGCGCACCTTGGGGTAGCCGAGCAGATAGGTCAGCGCGAACCAGGTGTGGCTCGAACGTTCGCCGATGCGGCAGTAGGAAACGATGTCGTCGCCCTTCTTCAACCCCTGCTCCTGCTCGTAGATCGCCTTCAGTTCGTCCGCGGTCTTGAACGTGCCATCCTCGGGGTTCGCGGCACGCGCCCAGGGCACGCTCTTCGCGCCGGGGATGTGGCCGCCGCGCAGCACGCCTTCCTGGGGGTACTCGGGCATGTGCGTCTTCTCGCCGCTGAACTCCGCGGGCGAGCGTACGTCCACGAGCGGCAGCCCTTCTGCCTGGTGCTTCAACACTGCGTCGCGAAAGATGCGGATCTTTGTGTCATCGCGCTCGGGCGCCTTGTACTCCGTCGCGGCGTAGGCCGGCACTTCGCGCGTCAGCTCGCGGCCGTCCTTCTCCCACTTCAACCGTCCGCCATCCATTACCTTTGCATTGCTGTGTCCGAAAAGCTGAAACACCCAGAACGCGTACGTCGCCCACCAGTTGCTCTTGTCGCCGTAGAAGACGATGGTCGTGTCCTTCGTCGCGCCGATACGCGACATGAGCTTCTCGAAGCCGTCCCGGTTCAAGTAGTCGCGCCGCAACTGGTCGTTGAGGTCCGCTGTCCAGTCGACCTGCACGGCCCCGGGGATGTGTCCCGAGGGGTAGAGCAGCTGGTCTTCGTTCGATTCCACAACCCGCACTGACGGGTCCTTGAGATGGGCGGCAACCCACTCGGTGTCCACCAGTGCTTCGGGCTTTGCGTACCCGCGTTCGGTGATCCCTGCCATCGTCGTGTCCTTTCGGGCATCGCTCAGCGTGCCCACATTGGTCTGTTGGGCAATAGGGTACAGCACCGCACCAGACTCCACAGCAGCGAAGTCGATAAAGTAGACTATTTTCGTCAACAACACCGATCGAGAGAGGATGCTGGCCACCACGAATAGGGGTTTGTTCCCCTGTTTCCGCGCGCTCCACCGTCGATTGTCTTTACCAGGAGCGGGAGTACAGGAGCCAGTTACATGCCGAATCCACGCACCATCCATGTTGTCCCTCACGCGGGCGGTGTCTGGGAAGTCCGCATGGACGGCGGCCCTTCGCCGTTGAAGTTCTGTGACCTTGGCCACGCCCTGGATGCGGCGATAGCGATTAGCGCCAGCGGCGCGACGACCCGCGTGGTGGTCCACGAACCTAAAGC
>JBDSJC010000166.1:0-9116 GCA_039917655.1 Tepidiformaceae bacterium | reverse complement strand
ACCACGGTGAACGGCCCGGCGGCGAGCCGCATCAAGCTCTCGCCTGGCGCCGTGCTCGATGGCACCGGTTCCGCCCCGCGCCTTGTCGCCGATGGCGGGCTCTTCGCGCCCGGTGCGGGCGCGCCCGGCGTCTTCACCGTCAACGGCGCCGTGGAACTCAACTCTGTGACGCAATTCGGCGTGATTATCATTGGCACGAGCTTCTCTCAGCTCGTCACCTCTGAGCGGCCAACTCTTGGCGGCGCGATGCTCGTCTCCAACGTTGAAGATCAACCCCCACCGCCTCAGGGCATGGTCGCCACGATCGTCAAGAACAACAGCGCACAGTCTGTGCTCGGCACCTTCAAGAATCTGCCGGAGGGATCGGTCTATACCGGCAGCGGCGTGGACTTCCGAGTCAGCTACATTGGCGGCGATGGCAACGACGTCACCCTGACGGTCCTCGATTCAATCTCCGCCGACCTTCGGGTGACGGTCAGCACCTCTCCCGAGCCGGTGGCGGCCGGAGGCATCTTCACGTACACCATCGTGGTCACGAACGATGGTCCGTCCGATGCCACGGCAGTCCAGCTCCTCGTTCCCGTCACTGAGGGCGTGGCCTTCGTGAGCGCCCAGGCCCCTGCGGATTGGGCCTGCACCGTGCCACCCCCCGGCAGCACAGGCCAACTGCGGTGCTCGCGAGGCACGTTGCCCAGCGGGCTGTCCTCCACCTTTACGCTGACCGTCCGAGTGGATATCGGCCGCGCGGAGGAGGTTTCGCCGCGGATCGTGGTGCTCAGCGCCACGCCGGACCCGCTCGCCTTCAACAACCAGGCGCAGGCCGTCACGCACATCTCGGGCGGCCCGGTGACAACGCTCGCGTTCAAGCGGGTGCTCCCCCTGGTGAGCCGCGATTAAGCCCAATCAACTGGGTTGTTTCGCCCCCGCGTGACGTAACGGCCTACCCCCGCGGCGTGCCCGGTGGTAGCATCGCTTTTCCGAACATATGTTTACCCATCTACACACCCACACCGAGTTTTCCCTGCTGGATGGCATGTCCAAGATGGCCCCGCTTATGGAACGGGTGAAGGATCTTGGCATGGAATCCGTGGCCATGACGGACCACGGAGCGATGTACGGCGCCATCGATTTCTATCGCGAAGCGACCGAGCGCGGGATTAAACCGATCATCGGCGTCGAGGCCTACGTCGCCCCCGGCAGCCGCCACAGCAAAGAGCGCGCCGATGCCCGCCCCTACCACCTGATAATGCTCGCCCGGAACATGACCGGCTACAAAAACCTCATTGCCCTCGTCACGAAGGCGAACCTCGAAGGCTACTACTACAAGCCCCGCATCGACCGTGAACTCCTCGAGCAGCACAGCGCCGGGATCACGGTGCTCAGCGGCTGCCCTTCGGCCGAGTTCCACCGCCGCATCCAGGAGCAAGACCGCGAGGGCGCGATGGCCGTCGCGACGTACTACCGCGAAGTCTTCGACGGCCACTACTACCTCGAAGTGCAGGACCATGGCGATGAAAAGTTCACGCGCCTGAACCCCGTGATCGCGGGCATCGGCCGCGAGTTGGGCATCCCCGTGGTCGCCACCAACGATAGCCACTACACGCACCCCAACGAGCATGAGGCGCACGACGTGCTGCTCTGCATTGGCACAAACGCGACCGTCGATCAGCAGGACCGGTTCAAGTTGGATGGCAAGGGCTACTACGTAAAGAGCGAAGCCGAAATGGCCCTGCACTACCCGGACAACCCGGAGTTCCTTTCGAACACTGGCCTGGTCGCGGACGCCTGCGAATTGGAACTGAAGTTCGACCGCCAGCTGCTTCCCGAGCCGCCCGTGCCCGAGGGCAAGAACAGCGTGGACTACCTCGCGGAAATCTGTTTCGAAGGCCTCCACCGCCGCTTCGACGATGTGACGGAGGAGCTGCGGGACCGCCTAACCTACGAACTCGAAGTGCTCAAGCAGACGGGCTTCACCGATTACATCTACGTGGTCAAAGAGATCGGCGACTTCGCCCACCGGTCAGGGATCCGCATGGGCGTCCGCGGTTCGGCGGCGGCCTCGCTCGTGCTCTACGTGCTCGGCGTGACCGACATCGACCCGGTGGCCAACCGGCTGGTCTTCGAACGCTTCCTGAATATCGAACGGCGCGAAATGCCCGATGTGGATTTCGACTTCGCCGACGACCGCCGCGACGAGATGATCCGCTTCGCCTACGAACGCTACGGCTCGGACCGCGTGGCCCAGATCATCACCTTCGGGACGCTCGGCGCGAAAGCGGCGATCCGCGACGTTGGGCGCGCGCTGGGGATGAGTTACGGCGACACCGACAAAGTGGCGCGGCTGGTGCCGGATGTCCTTCACATCACGCTCAAGGACTCGCTCGAACAGTCCACCGAGATGAAGGAGGCCTACGCCGCAGACCCACGGGTGAAGCGGCTGATCGACACCGCCCAGCAGCTGGAGGGCGTCTCCCGGCACGCCAGCACCCACGCCGCTGGCGTCGTCATCTCGCGCGACCCGCTGATCGAACATGTCCCCCTGCAGCGCCCAAACAAGGGCGACGAGACGAGCATCCCAACGACCCAGTTCGCGATGGACCAGGTGGCGAAGATCGGGCTGCTGAAGATGGACTTCCTCGGCCTTTCGAACCTCACGATCCTCCAGCACGCGATCGACGCCATTCGCGAGACGACCGGCGAGGAGGTCGATCTGCTGCGCATCGCGGACGGCGACCCAAAGACGATGGAGATGCTGGGCAAGGGCGAGACCTTCGGTGTCTTTCAGCTGGAATCGAGCGGCATGCGACGCTACGTCCAGGATCTGCAACCTACGAACATCGCCGACCTCTGCGCGCTCGTGGCTCTCTACCGGCCCGGCCCCATGCAACACATCCCACGCTACATTCAGGGCAAGCACGGGGACATCGAAATCCGCTATCCCCACGCCGACCTCGCCGGGGTGTTGGACGAGACCTACGGCGTCATCGTCTACCAGGACCAAGTGATGCTCATCGCTCAGCAGTTCGCCGGCTACACCCTTGGCCAGGCGGACATCATGCGCAAGGCGATGGGCAAAAAGAAGGCCGAGATCATGGCCGCCGAACGCGACGGTTTCGTCGCAGGGGCCATGAAGAAGGGCTACGCCGCGGAGGACGCGAGCGCGGTCTTTGACCTGATCGAGCCCTTCGCCGGATATGCGTTCAACAAAGCGCACAGCTGGTGCTACGGCAACATTGCCTACCACACCGCCTACCTCAAGGCGAACTATCCGGCTCAGTACATGGCTGCCCTGCTCCAGCTCAGCAAGAGCGCGCCTGATACCCACGCGCGCATCGCCTCAGCCGTCGCCGAGTGCGTCAAGCTGGGGATCGAAGTGCTGCCGCCGGACGTCAACGCCAGTCGCGACAACTTCAGCGTCGAACGCCGCCAGGACGACACGCTCGCCATCCGCTTCGGCATCGGCGTGATTAAGAACGTTGGCTCTTCGGCGGTGGATGGCATCATCGCCGCGCGCGAGGCCGGCGGCCCGTACCGCGATATCGAAGACTTTTGCAAGCGGGCAGACCTCGCGGCGACAAACAGCCGGGCGATTGAGCATCTCGCCAAGGCGGGCGCGTTTGATCTGGTCGATAGCCACAACCGCGCCACAATCGCCTTCAACGCGGAACGCTTAACAAGCCTGGCCAAGCGCGAACGCGACCTGCGCGACAGTGGTCAGTCGACGATGTTCGACCTCTTCGGCAGCCAGGTGGACACCCCCTTGCCCGCCCTTGAGTTGCAAGCAGTCCCCGAAAAAAGGGAGGATGTGCTCGCCTGGGAGAAGGAGTTGCTCGGGATCTACATCTCGGAGCACCCGTACAAGGCCGCCGCCGCGGATTTGGCGCGCTACACCAGTCATGGACTCGCGGAGCTCACCCAGGAACTCGCCGGGCAGACCGTTTCGGTCGCTGGGCTGGTGTCGCGCATCCAGGCCCGCACCACCCGCGATGGGCGCAAGTTCTACGTCGTCGATATGGAGGACCTCACCGGGACCGCCGAGTTCACCGTCTGGAACGACACGCTCGAACTGACCGGCGAGGCTGTCTGGGCGGAAGGGGCGATGCTCTTGCTTTCCGTGGAAGTGCGCGATCGCGGCGACCGCGTCGGCCTCAGCGTCCGCAAGGCGGCCCAGTACGATTCGACCGAGGGTGCCGTCGTTGGATTCGCGGCGGACCAGTGGCAAGTGCCAGACCAGCCCAAGCAAAAGCCCACGCAGAAGTCCGCCGCGACAACTGGCCAGGCGGGCGCGCCCGGCGCACCTTCCGGCGGCTACGCAAATGGCTCTTCGAATGGTCACGGCCAACGGCCGAACGCCAACGGCCAACGGCCAGGCGGCTATCAGAACCCCCGTCCGCCACAGCCGCAACAGCAGCCGCAGTCGGCGACAACTGAAGCCGCGCGGCCCGGAATCCAGCCGCCCATCAACGCCGACTCCGCCCGCCTCACGATCACCATCTACGAGACCGAGGACGTGCTCAACGACGAAGCGCTGCTGCGAGCGGTGGCGCGGATGCTGAAGGGCGCGCCCGGCACGGACGAAGTTCGCCTGGTGGTCCATGACTCCGAAGGCCAGGAGAGCGAATTCGACCTCCCTCGCGCGAACGTCAACGAAGACCTGGCAAAGTCCGTCGAGATACTGTTGCGTTCGAACAAGGGCAGCGTGCGGCTCACGGGCCAACGCATGGCAGGCGCTGCTTAGGCCTGGTCTGGTTGGCTCCTGGCGGGGGTGGCCCGTTGGTTGGGTTGGCCTTCAGCCGAATTGCTCAATCGGGCAGAAGCCACGAGCCGGGACCCGAACCGTTCACCCTGAGCCTGTCGAAGGGCCCCGCGAAAGTGGCCTTCGTAGGCTGCGCCACGCCACCCTTCAACAGGCCAACACTTACCAGCCGCGCGTTGCGAGCAGTTCCTTCTCTTGCAGCGAGCTGACGGCGATGCCCGGCATCGCCTTGCCCAGCCCAGTGCTCACCCGGGCGATGACGTCGGCGTCCATGTAGTGCGTCGTCGCCTCCACGATCGCTTTCGCCACAAGGGCCGGGTTTTCGGACTTGAAAATGCCTGAGCCGACGAACACGCCGTCCGCGCCGAGACGCATCATCAGCGCCGCGTCCGCGGGCGTGGCGATGCCGCCGGCGGCAAAGTTGACCACCGGCAGCCGTCCTTCGCGCTTGACCTGGCGCACCAGTTCCAACGGTGCCTGGAGTTCCTTCGCAGCCGTGTAGATCTCGTCGTCGGCCATCGTCTGCAGGCGACGGATCTCGTCCTTCACGGCGCGCATGTGGCGCACGGCCTCCACGATATCGCCGGTGCCAGCTTCACCCTTGGTGCGGATCATCGCAGCGCCCTCACCGATGCGGCGCAGCGCCTCACCCAGGTTGCGGCAGCCACAGACGAAGGGCACGGGGAACATGTGCTTGTCGATGTGGTGCGTCTCATCGGCCGGCGTCAGCACCTCGGACTCGTCGATGTAATCGACGCCCAGCGCCTGTAGCACGTCCGCCTCAACGAAGTGACCGATGCGCGCCTTGGCCATCACTGGGATGGTCACGGCCGCGATGATCCCGCGAATCATCTCCGGGTCGCTCATTCGGGCCACGCCGCCATCCTTGCGGATGTCCGATGGCACGCGTTCGAGCGCCATCACGGCACAGGCGCCCGCCTCCTCCGCGATTCGCGCCTGTTCGGGAGTGACAACGTCCATGATGACGCCGCCTTTGAGCATCTGGGCCAGGCCAACCTTGACAGCCCACGTTCCGGTCTGGGTCATGGCGAACTCCTCTGCGGGCGCTGACGCATCCCGCGTAGACGTGATTTGGATCTCATTCTATGGCCGAATCGGGTGTCGCGATAGAACCACTTTGCCTGCAACAGGATGTGCTCGCACAGACCAGACGGGTCGCCCGCGCCATTCAGTCGCCGCTAACCAAGCCCGCTGACACAATCACCAGCATGTACGAACAGCTAGCCCGCGCGAAAGAACTGGCCGAACGCATCTCCGACATCCTGGTGCGACTTTGACCTCGCGAACGACGAAGCGCGCGTAGCCGAACTCGAACAACTCTCCGCTGAACCCTCCTTCTGGGACGATGGCGAACGAGCGCGGACGGTTATGCAGGAACTCTCCACGCTGCGATCGCGGGTCGAGACCTGGCGTGGCCTCGAACACCAGGTGAGTGACGTTGCCGAACTGCTGGAGATGGCGATGAGCGAAGGCGACGACAGCGTCGGAGCGGGCGCGGACAAAGACCTGACCGCCGTCGAAAAGAAGCTTCGCGACCTGGAGTTTCAGCTTCAGCTTTCCGGCCCGTACGACAGCCGCAACGCGATCCTCGCCGTCCACGCCGGCGCCGGTGGCACAGACTCGCAGGACTGGGCGGAGATGCTTTTTCGCATGTACCTGCGCTGGGCCGAGCGCCGCGGTTTTTCGACAGACGTGCTCGATGTCGCTGAGGGCGAAGAGGCCGGGATCAAAAGCGCCACCATCGAGATCAATGGGCCGTACGCGTTCGGCTACCTGCAGAGCGAGCGCGGCGTGCACCGCCTGGTCCGCCAGTCGCCGTTCAACGCTTCGAGCGCCCGGCAGACCAGCTTCGCCAAGGTGGAAGTGCTCCCCGAGGTCGATGCTGCTGGCGAAATCGAGATCAGCCCGGATGACGTGAAGATCGATGTTTTTCGGTCTAGCGGCGCCGGCGGCCAAAACGTCCAGAAAAACTCCACCGCTGTGCGCCTCACCCACCTGCCGACGGGCATCGTGGTCACCTGCCAGAACGAACGCTCTCAGGGCCGCAACCGGGACAGCGCAATGAAAGTGCTCGAATCTCGCCTCCTCGAGATCGAGCTCAATCGCCGCGAAGAGGAGAAGGCGCGGTTAAAGGGCAAGCACGTTGATATGAGCTTTGGCAGCCAGATACGAAACTACGTCCTCCACCCGTATAAGATGGTCAAAGACGTACGCACCGATTACGAAACGAGCGATACGATCGCCGTCTTGGACGGCGAAATCGACCCGTTTATCGAAGCGTATCTGAAGTCGCGAGTAGGTGAAGACGAATGACGCGTGCCCTGGGGATGCTGCTGGGGGCGCTCTTTGCCGCCGCACTCCTGCCATCGCTGGCGCCCTCCGCCCATGCCGAGGCGGTCATCGAAGCATCGAGCGTGGACAACGCCTATCCCAAGCAGCTCATCTTCAAGGTCACCGCCCGTTCAGACTCGGAGATCACGGACGTTTCGCTCGCCTACTCCATCACCGGCCGCGGCACGAGCGCGATCGGCAAACCTGCTACACCCCCAACGGGCAAGAACATCACTGCCGAAGTCGTTCTCCAGGTGAACTCGGGCGCTAGCTACATCCCCGTGGGCTCCGAGTTCGTCTACCACTGGGAGGTCACGTCCGCCGACGGCAAGACCGTGAGTGGGCCGGAGCAGACTTTCTTCTTCCTCCCGCCAAACCAGGACTGGAAGTCCGTCAAGGGCGACTTCATGACGGTCTATTACCACGGCGACAAAGAAGCGCTCGCCAGCAGCTACCTGAAGGCGGGGGTCGAAACGTACGACAAGATCGGTAAAGCGCTCTTCGGGGTGACCCTCAAGCAGGTGCCCGTGAAGGTCATTCTCTTCGAAAACGAGAAGGAGAGCGACCCGTCGCGGCCCGGGGCAGGTACGGGGACGTTCGACGCGGCGGTGACTACCTGCGGCACGAAGGTCACGAACGACATCATCCTGCTCATTCCGCTGGAGTGCGGCTCCACTGACCGCACGGACACTCTGCGTCACGAGTTCGGGCATATCCTCAATCAGACCGCCGGTGAAGGCTCGCTCACCAAGCTGCCGTCCTGGTTGGACGAAGGCACGGCGGTGTTTGCGCAGACCGGGCCGGGCGACTATCAGACCGCCTTTGCCCAGGCTGCGAAGGCCAAACAACTCATCCCCTTCAGCGAGATGACCACCCCCACGTCAGATGCCAGAAAGGTCGGAATCTTCTACGGCGAGGCGTACAACATGGTGAAATACCTGGTCGAAAAAGGCGGGCCAGCGAAGTACGGCGAGTTCTTCGCCACGATGAAGAAGGGCCAACGCTTCGACCAGGCGCTGAAGACCGTCTACGGCTTCGATCTGGCGGGTTTCGAAACAGAGTTCCTTGCCGCGCAGAGCTCTTCGGCTCCCCGGCCAACTGTCGCGCAAACCCAACGACCGCAACAGGCGCAGGCTACGAAGGCGCCGACCAAAGCGCCGCAGGCCGCCCAGGCGAAGTCCAGCAACTCGGACGGCGGCGGCATCAGCAACACATCGAAGGTGATCGTCGGAGTGGCGGCGCTCTTTGCGCTGCTCGCCGTGCTCAGCCTGCTGATGGTCCAGATGATGGCGAACAACCGCAAGCAGGCAGCCGCGGGATCGGCGTCTGCTCCGCGGGACGACACCGGCGCTGGCCCAGACGGCGCTTAGCCGTCCACTGGAGACTCGGCGTCCATCGTCCGCAACCCGCGCGTAATGAGCACGAAGCGCTGCAACGCGGTCACGTTGGCCAGTACCGCCAGCGCCCAGATGACCACCGTCAGCCCGTTGAACACCAGCCCAAACCCCAGCAGGAGGACGCGTTCCTGCCGCCGGAACAGCCCTTCGCGCATGCTCAGGCCGTTGGTCTCGGCGCGCGCCCGCATGTAACTGACGGCGATGCTGCCGAACAACGCCGCGTAGGCCACGGCGGCCTGCACCTGTTCACCGCGGTCCGCGAAGTACCACGCGCAGGCGGCCAAGACGATCGCCTCGCTGGCGCGGTCCAGGACGGCATCGAAGACCGCGCCGAACTTACTCACGAGGCCGGTCGCGCGCGCCACCGCCCCGTCAACGAAATCAAGGGCGCTGAACACCAGGTAAACGATGCCCGCCGCCAGCAGCGCCTCCCGCGTCACCAGGAAGGCGGCCAGCAGGTTTCCGCCGAACCCGAACAACGAGATCATATTCGGTGTTATCCCGGTGCGGCCGACGTTGCGGCCGATGGCCTCCGCCACGTTCGCCGGGATGCGTTGAGGCAGGATGTTCAGCGGCACTAGGCGTCGCGCCCAACGGCGGCGGCCAGCTTG
>JBDSJC010000165.1:0-5125 GCA_039917655.1 Tepidiformaceae bacterium | reverse complement strand
CACAAACGAACGCAGGGGCGGGAGAGCAATCTCCCGCCCCTCTTTCGTGCGTGCTGAGTGCGGGATCGATTCGATCCGCGACGGATGATCTGGGGAGCGATGGCCGGGCTGGCGCTGCTCGTGGCTGCCGGCTGTTCGGATGACAAGAAGCCGCCCTCCACTCCCACAGAGACGCCGGTTTCGCCAGGAGCGACAGCAGCAGCAAATCCCTGCCCGGTGGAGCAGGAGATTTGCATGTTCGCGTTGGAGGGCGAAACCCGGCTGCGCGGCAACAACCCGGCGGCGCTCATCGCCAGCGGCCATGCACTGGCCGCCACTGATCGCTCACCGCAGCCCGTGTACAATCCGCCCCACAACCACCATCCTCTGGGAGTATCCAATGCTACTGCGCGATGTCCTCAGCCACGCTGTCAAGCTCTACGGCGACAAGGTCGCGATCAAGGACGGGGCGGTCAACTACACCTACCACCAGATGTCTGAGCGGGTCCACCGCCTTGCCGCCGGGCTCCTCAGCCTTGGCCTCCAGCCCGGCGACAACATCGCGATCCTCGCCAACAACTCCCACCGCTACCTTGAAACGTACTTCGTGACGGACATCGCCGGGATGCCGCTCTCGCCGCTGAACACGCGCCTCGCAGCCAGCGAATTCGAGTTCATCCTGAACGACGCCGAAGTGAAGGCGATAATCCTCGGCCCGGAGTTCGTGGATGTCTACAACGCCTTCAAAGCGGGCGTCCCCGACTTGCACCATGTCATCACCCTTAACTGCGAGGCAGAGGGCGGCGTGGACTACGAGGATCTGATCGCCAACAACGCACCCCTCGGCCACTCCGTCCGCGAGTGGAACGAGGACGACATGCTGAACCTTTGCTACACCGGCGGCACCACTGGCCTGCCGAAAGGGGTGATGCTCAGCCAGCGCGCGATCGTTTCGAATGCGGAGCACGCCATCCTGTCGATGGGCCTTTCCGAGAGCGACACCTGGCTGCATGTGGCTCCGATGTTCCACCTCGCGGACGCCTGGGCCTGCTACGCCGTCACGATGGTCGGCGCCACCCACACCTTTATCCCCGGCTTCGCCCCGCAGGCCGCGTTGGAGGCGATCGAGCAACACAAGGTGACCAAGACGATCATGGTCCCGACAATGATCAACTTCCTTGTCAACTTCCCCGGGGTGAAGAACTACGACTGCAGCAGCCTGGACCTGCTCCTCTACGGGGCCTCGCCGATGCCAGTGGACCGCGTCAAGGCAGCCGTCGAAGTCTTCGGGCCGAAGCTCTGCCAGGCCTACGGCATGACCGAAACCTCGCCGCTGCTGACCGCGATGAAGCTCGAATGGACGCACTACGACGGCACCGAGGAGGAGGTGCGCCGCCTCGCCAGCTGTGGCCGCGAGATCTCCGGCGTCGAAGTGCGGGTGGTGGATCAGAAGACTGGCGAGGATGTGAGGCCTGGCGAGTTCGGGGAGATTATCGCCCGCGGCCCGAACGTCATGCTCGGCTATTGGAAGCGCCCGCAGGAGACGGAAGAGGCGCTCCGCGGCGGCTACATGCACACCGGCGACGTGGCCACGATCGACAATGAGAACTTCATCTTCATCGTCGACCGGGCGAAGGACATGATCATCAGCGGCGGCGAGAATGTGTATTGCAGCGAAGTGGAGAACGCGATCTACGAGCACCCGGCGGTGCTGGAGGCCTCGGTCATCGGCATCCCGGATGCGAACTGGGGCGAAGCGGTGCTCGCCATCGTGGTCCCCCGCGGGGGGACGGCGCCCACCGAGCAAGACATCATCGCCCACTGCCGGACGCTGATCGCGGGCTACAAGTGTCCAAAGTCCGTCGTCTTCCAGGACACGCCGCTACCGAAGAGCGGGGCCGGCAAGATCCTCAAGACCGAACTGCGCAAGCCCTACTGGGAGGGCAAGGAGAAGGCGGTCAACTAGCGAGCTCGTCAGTCGCGGTCGGCAGCTGTCCTGAGCGCCGCCTGAACCGCGGCCAGTTCGGCGATGGTGGCCGGGCGCCAGGCCCCGCCAACGCGCGCCACGGCGTCCCGGCGCTCGCTCCAGGGGTGCGTGGCCACCGCCTCCATGAAGCGTTCGAGTTCGCTGGCGACATTCGCCACTTCGCGGGCAGTCGCATCGCCGATGAACGCTGTGGTAGCGGCGCGCGCCGTGCGGTGCTCCAGCTTGAAGTCCTGGTGCAGGTAGCCATCCAGGAAACGCGCGAGCGCCGGGTACTGCTTCGCCGTTGGCAGTCCGCGCGGCGGCACGTCAGCGGTCCTCCGGGTAGCTGGTAAGCACAAACCAATCGCCGCCCGACTTCTTCAGGACAACCACGGCGGCCTTCACTGGCCTCACCTGGCTCTCGCCTCTGCGCAGGCTGCGGCCAATGACATCCGGCATCGTCACCCGTAATACCAGGTTCTGTTTCGATGTTCCGGTCTCCCAGCCGGTTACCTGCCGCTTCCCTTTGCTCAGGGCTGCGGCGACAGCCCGCTCGGCGGACGCCCGGTCGGTGTAGGAAGAGGCCGCGGAGATGTCGCCTTCGCGCTGAAGGCGCGTCCTCAAGTCGTCGTCGCTTTTGCCAACGTGCCGCGCCAGGGTGTGTCCACCGCTCTCCTCATCCGGCTGG
This sequence comes from Tepidiformaceae bacterium, assembly GCA_039917655.1. GTDB lineage: Bacteria > Chloroflexota > Dehalococcoidia > Tepidiformales > Tepidiformaceae > PNKC01. The sequence goes on along the minus strand of JBDSJC010000165.1, from coordinate 2,492 downwards.
AGGTCGTGGCGGGCAGGGTCGGCAGCAGCCTGCGCTGTCAGCGTCGCGGGCGGACGCGCGGTCGCGCGGGCGGGTGTACCAGTGCCGGCGGTCTCTGCCGCGTCAGCAGTGGCCTGCGCAGCCGCGTCCGCTTTCGCGTTGTCTGGCCCGCTGTCGCGCCGGCTGGCGTAGAGAAAGGCGCCCAGCAAGAGGAGGCCAATCACCGCAATCGGGACGTAGGTCGAGAGGCGCGATCTCATCGTTCGGTGCTCAAGTTGCTCCGATCATAGCGCTGGCCCCGCATCGGGTGAGCAGGAGCGCGTGGCGGACGGGCGCGGTACTCTATGCGGTGCGGCCACGCTCGCCGCGCGGGAGTGCACATTTGGCCGACAAGCTCTACCAGACCGAACTGCGGAAGCCCTACTGGGAGGGCAAGGAGAAGGCCGTCAACTAGCGAGTGGGCGTTAGCGTGGCTGGCGCCGGGGTTGCCCTCGTCGCTGCTCCGGGTGTCACCGTCGCACTGACGGCCAGACGGGTGGAGAACGAGTAGGTCCGGCAATCCGAGGTCAGCACGGGCGTATCGTCAGCTTCCGTGGTGTCCGTATAGACGGCTTTCGCGCCGGCGGCCAGGTACCTGGCCACGATCTCGGCGTGCGGGTGGCCGAACTGGCTATCGCGGCCGGCGGAAAAGACCACGAAGTTGGGCTTCGCCACGTTGACGAACGCATCACCGGAAGAGGTCCTCGAGCCGTGGTGGCCGGCCTTGACCACGTCCACCTTCGACACCAGCCCGGCCGCCAGCATTGATGCCTCCGACGCCGTGGTCGCGTCACCCATCAGGAGGACGCTGACGAAGCCGCACGTGAGGCGCAGAGCGATCGAGTCGTTGTTCCGGTCGCCGCTGATTTCGAGCGGATGAAGGACGTTTAGCTGGACGCCCCCGAGCGGTACCGTGGCCCCACGGAGAAGGCTTATCACGTGGATGCCCGGTTCGGCGGCCACTGCTCCCAGCAGCCCCACGTAGACATCGCTGGGGTTCGTGGATGCGCTCGAGTAGAACGTCTCCACCTGGAACATGGCGAGGGCTTCGATCAGACCACGGATGTGGTCGGCGTCCGGGTTGGTGACGAGGATGGCGTCGATGTCGGTGACGCCCAGCGACTGTAGCCGCGCGTGCAGGCGTTCGCGGCTCGGTCCGCCGTCAACGAGCAGGCGGTGGCCGTTGATGGTGACGAGAATCGCGTCTCCCTGGCCGACGTCCAAAAAGTGGATGGTGAGCGATTGGGCGGGCGAATCGGCCGGACCGTCCGCGACGAGGAATGGGACGACCGCGCGCCGGATGAGCGCTTGCTCCGCCGCGGTTGCCGTTGTACCCGGCTCGGCGGCTTTGGAGGGTCCTCGGGCGCTCGCAGCCCAGCCCATGGCGACGAACGCCGCTATCGCGAGCGCGAGCACGAATACAGATGCCGGACGCCGCTTCATTCGAGGATTCTACCCCGCGTGTCTACGGATTGCTTTCGCGGACAATGCCGTTCATCTGCGGGGCATGACCCGCCCTTCGCCCCCCCTCAGAAGCCGTTCGTGCCGTCCGTGAACCTGAGCGCGTCCAGGAGGACACCCGCGGATGACATCTCCCAGTGAAGGTGCGCGCCGGTCGAAAGGCCGGTATTGCCGGACATCCCGATGACATCGCCTGCCTCGACCGTCTGCCCTTCGGTCACGTTGAAGGCGCTCAGGTGGGCGTAACCCGAGAAGAGCCCGCCGCCGTGGTCGATGATCACCATGTTGCCGCGGACCTGCATCTGGCGGGCGAGCACCACCTTGCCGCGATTCGTGGCGTGGGCGGGGGTCCCCTGGGGCACGCCGATGTCTGTCCCGCCATGATGCCCGGAAGGCTCCGAGCCGTTCACCGAACGCTGCTCGCCGTAGCGCGAAGTGACCGGGCCATCGAGCGGCAGTTGCCAGGCGCCCGCCCAGAGCTTCTCCGCCGTCACTTTCGTGTAGACCGCCTTCAGTGTGGCCAACTCCGCGGCAATGACCTTGGGATCCAGGAACGTTTCGGTCTGGGCGTCGGTGAACTCCAGGGAGTCCACCGTCCACTTCGTCTTGAGTACGGTCACCGTGTCGTTGAGCGTGCCCTTCGTACCGTTCGGTTGGGTGAAATCGATGCGGATCGGGTGTGGGCCGGGAGCATCCTCTGTGTCTGTCGGCACGAAGGCGTAGATGCTCTTGGTGCCCTTCGTGAGCGGCAGGGTGCGGCCGAGAAAGGTGACCGTGCCCGAAGCCACCTGGCCCGTGACTGACGCGAGCACGGCGCCCGATTGGAAGATCTCGGTGGCGCTGAGGAGCAGCTCGGGGGCCGGGATCGGCGTGCCGGAGGCTACCACGGAGGCAGCGCCGGGCTTCGTGCCCGCGGGCGTGACCAGCGTCACGATCGCGCCGCCGTCGTCGCCGTTTCCTCCGCCACATGCCGCAGCGGCGAGGAGCGCCAGCGCGCCCAAACCCCAGATCCA
>JBDSJC010000164.1:0-4954 GCA_039917655.1 Tepidiformaceae bacterium | reverse complement strand
CTCCCGCTTTAGCCGCCTCGCCCACGGACTCGTTGGTCTGAGCTTCATCCGCGGGGCGGCGCTGGCAGTTGGCGCGGTGGCAGCCGTGGGCGTCGCGATCGCGGTAACGCTTGTTGCGTTTGGCGGCGGCGATGAGCCGTCACGCCCCGCAGGTCCAGAGACCACGCTTACGCCTGGCGCCTCGATTACGGTGACCCCTTCGGCCACGCCCGTTGCAAATCCGAACGACCGCCGCACGGGAATCCCGGAAGTCGACAACGTGATCGAACTCGTCCTTGCCAAGGACACTGCCGGGCTCCTTGCCATTGCGAACACGTTCCCGGAGAAGTGCTCCACCACACCGCCCCAACGCCTCGGTTCGCTGCCGCTTTGCGGCCCCGGCACGCCAGACGGCGGCGACATCCTGAGCACCCGTGGGATGGGTTGCGAGCGGCAAACGCCGAAGTACCTGCTGGAGACCTTTCTGCTTGACTCTGACCTCACCCTGTACGCAGTCTTTCGCCCGCCAGCCGGCGATATCTTCGGGTATGTGCCCAAAGGTGATTACTCGATCGTTTTTTCCGGAACCAAGCACTTCCCGGAGCGCTACGAAGTTCGGGGTGGCCGCCTCAACGGCGTTCAAATCGGATGCGGGGGCGGACCGGAAATACTGAAGGCGATGATGGCGGACGCAGGTACGAACTACGTTCTCCAACCCGCATTCGTTCTGCCAGCGCCAACTCCCACGCCGGCACCTGACAAGTCCGGCTACCCGGACGGCTGGGATACGGGCGTTCCTGGGGTCAACATTGCGGTCAGCTCGATCACGTCGCGGAACGCGCCCCGCATCGCCTCCCATTTCAAACTCTCGCCGGTAGGTTGCCGGACGGAGCCGAGCGGCTTCCCGGCTCCTCCGCTCTGCAAGGAAGGCCAGGCAAAGGGGTCACTCGTGGATGTGCTACTTGTGCTCTATTGCGAAGGGACGCTCCAGGAAGCCGCACGACTACCGCAGCTATCGCAGCAACTCGCAGACTCGCGCCTGCGACTCTTCGCCGTGTATGAGCTCCCCTCGCCACAGGACCCACTGCGCCAGCTTTGGGGGAAGTACGCAGCAATCCTGAATCAGCCGGACGGCACCGGCGTCCAGCTTGGGATCGACGGCGGCGAGATCGTGAGCATCTGGTTCGGCTGTGGGACGACCGCCGCTGACTTGGCCGCGCGAGTCCCCAAAGCCAACTGGATTCTCCCGCCGCCCTGAGCCGTTTCGCCCCTGCCACGTAAGATGAAGGCATGACCGATGCTCTCCCGATCTCGTTCTCCGACGTGCTGGCCGCCGCCGCCAGGCTGAGGGGCAAAGCCCGCAAAACGCCCGTGATGACCTCACGAACCGTCGATGGACTGACCGGCGCGAGCGTCTTCTTCAAGTGTGAAAACTTCCAGCGCGGCGGGGCGTTCAAGTTCCGCGGGGCATACAACTTTATCGCCAGCCTTGAGCCGGACGTGCGCGCGAAGGGCGTCCTAGCGATCTCTTCCGGCAACCACGCGCAGGGCGTTGCCTTGGCGGCGCGCGATTTCGGCATCGGGGCGACGATCATCATGCCGGACGATGCGCCCCGGACGAAGCTCGAAGCGACCCTCGGCTACGGCGCCACGGTCGTGCGTTACCCGCGCCTGACGGAACACCCGGACGACGCCGTGAAGCGCGTGATGGGCGAACGCGACGTGACCTTCATCCCGGCCTTCGACCACCCGCTGATCATGGCCGGCCAGGGAACGGCGGCGCTCGAATTGCTGGACGAGGTGGGTGATTTAGACCTGTTCATCGCGCCCGCGGGAGGGGGCGGGCTGTTGTCCGGCTGCGCGACGGCGATACGTCACCGCTGCCCCGGCGCGCGCATCATCGGCGTTGAGCCGGAGGTCGCGAACGACTGGGTGCTCAGCCTCCGGGCGGGCGAGCGGGTGCTCATCGACCCGCCACCGACGATCGCCGACGGCGTGCGCACGCGGATGCCCGGCCTGAACAACTTCGCCCAGGTGCGCGCCACTGTGGACGACGTGCTGACGGTGACCGAAGCGGAGATTCGCTCCGCCGTGCGGTTCCTCGTGCAGCGCATGAAGCTCGTCGTCGAACCGACCGGCGCAATCCCGGTGGCGATGCTCTTTTCGGGGCGGCTGGGCGACATCCGTGGCAAACGCGTGGGCCTGGTGATCAGCGGGGGGAACGTGGACGCGGAGGTGCTGTGTGAGATTTTGAACGAGGTGGAGGGCGAGTTCTGAGTGCCGAGTGCTGAACCAGCGGGCGGTGCGTGGGCGGTGGCAGTGCGTACGGCCAGAGGGCGAGCATGCGCCGCAGGTCACGCCGGATCGTCGGCAGTGGCGAGGGCGGCGCCGAGAAGTTTCTTTAGTGGGCAGACGCTCGAGGGCGAGGAAGGCGAAGGCCATCATGTTAAGCGTGACGTGGTGGTGCCAGCCTTGCCATCGGCGCCCTTCGTAGTGGTCCAGGCCGAGTTCATCTTTGAGTTGCTGGTAGCCCTGCTCGATCCACCAGCGGATCTTGACCATGCGCACGAGGCTCGCGAAGTCCGTGCTCGGGGGCAGGGTCGAAAGCCATTGGCGGCTTGGCCCGGCCTGCCCAGCGAAGCCATTCGAGCAGTAACCACTGCGGCTCCTCGCCCTCTTCAGCATGGCGATAGCCGGGCGGCCGCACCCGCATGGCTGCGAAGCGCGGCTCAGCGGCGGACGAGCGCCGCGCGCGCAACGCCCCGGCGACAGCTGGCGCCAGTGCTCCGCGGGCGAATGTGAAGGGTGGAGTGACGGCCCAGATCGCCGGCCGGGTGCTGAAGGTGCTCGTGAAAGTCGGCGACACCGTGGCCGAGGGCGACGTCCCGTTGATGCTCGAAGCGATGAAGATGGAGAACGAGATCAAGGCCCCGAAGGCAGGGGTGGTGAGCGAGGTGGCGGTCTCCGAAGGCAGCCGCGTGACCGAGGGCACGACGCTCGTGGTCATCGAGTAGCCGCTACCGATTCTGCGCGCAGACAAAAAGCTGGCGGGAGAAGATTCTTCTCCCGCCAGCTTTGGTGTTCGGCTGGGCCGGGTTAGCGGCGGCGCACGGCGGTCAAGCCGACGATAGATGCGCTCGCGGCGGCGAGTCCGAGAGCGGCGAGGATCATTGCCCCGAAGGGCAAGGAGTTCGTGGTCGGGCTGCCACTGTTGCCAGTCGCCGGTGCCCCCGGCGCTGAACCGCCAACCCCGATTGCCGGGACCCGCACTTGTGCTGCGGTGGCGAGGACCGGCCCATCACCAGGCGAAGCGGCTATGAGCCACTGTGTTTGCCCAGGCCGGAAGGCGAGCGGATCCAATTTGAGCACGGCTGTGAACCCACCAGTCGCGTTGGTGATCGGCGCTGGGTCGATGCCGCCACCCCCCCCCGCCGCGCACGGTAGCTCGTCGCAGGTCACGCCGCCAACCCTGAGGGTGGCGTTCGGCGGGAAGCCGGTGCCGACGATGGTGTAGGTATCCGGGGCTCCAGTTGGCGTCGCCGTGATCGACGCGCCCGCTTGGGCGCTGGCCAAAGTGGCGTTCGATGCGAACGCGACCGACAGCAGCAGCAGACCGGGAAATAATATGGACGCTATCGAGCGTGTGCTCATGGTGAACTCCTTACTTGTAAAGGGTGAATTCTTCTGAACCCGCATCAACGGATCGGCCCGGGACACGATAGATGGTCGCCGGTGAATGGCCGACTCCTCCACAATGTGCCTCCTTTGTCACCGTGTCAGTCCACCCATGGGGCCCATCTTTATGGGTTCCGTGCCTCTGCCGGTAAAGGAATGTTCAACTCCCACTTCGAGCCCGGCGGCTTCCGCAAGCTCGCAGAGCCAGTCCTTGCGGGAGTGCTGCCACCATTCACCAAGCTCTCGCATAGAGCGCAATTTGGTGTGGGCGCGGAGCCAATCGATATGGCTTTTCACGGTGGCCGGGGTGATCTCCATGGCGTCGGCAATCTGGCCCTGCGTCCGCTGCTTAGAGACCAGGTTGAGGAATTCGGCACGCCCGGCGGCGATAGACAAGAGGCCGGTCTGAGGCATATGGCCTCGTTCGCTGAGCGGCTGCAGCACCAGGCCGGCACGCCGCTCCCCTCAACCATGCGCCTTTGGCGGGCGGGGTCAACCGCAAAGGGGTTCAATCATCCCATCGGGATGAATCTGAAAGGCGTTCGCCGGGGCAACACGTTGCCAATGAGGCTATTGCTTTCGACTATGACTCAACCTTGAGCTATTCACAGGACGGGGGATAGTCGTCTATCCTAGAGAGCGGCGACTTGCCAGTGGTGGATGGATCGATGGCTATTTCAGAGGCTCCGAACAACGTGAGCGACATTGTGATTTCGAACGCATCCCAGGTGCATCGAAACCTTTCGGTCCCCGTCCTTTATGAATACGCGGTGCGGCGCCAGGAAGGGAAGCTGCTGGAAGGCGGCACGTTCGCCGTCTACAGCGGGGAGCGCACTGGCCGCAGCCCGAAAGACAAGTACATCGTCAAGACTCCCGACATTTCGGAGCACGTCTGGTGGGGCCAACATAACCAGCCGATGACCCCCGACACCTTCGAGCGGATCCGCACAAAGGCGATCAAGTACTTGAAGGGCCGCGAGCTTTTCTTGCAGGATTGCGTGGTCGCTCAGGACCCGGAGCACCGGCGGACGGTGCGGGTGATCACCGAACAGGCGTATCACAGCCTGTTCGCGCGGACGATGTTCATCCCCTCCATGCCGCTTGCCGAGCACGAAAGTCCGGACATAACCATCCTCCACGCGCCGTTCCTGCAGTTGAACGGCGAGGGCGACGGCGTGAACAGCGATGCAGTCGTTGCCCTGAACCTGACCGAGGGGATCATCCTGATCGCGGGAACGGCCTATGCGGGTGAGATGAAGAAGTCGGTTTTCAGCGCGATGAACTACTATCTGCCGCTGGA
>JBDSJC010000163.1:0-65492 GCA_039917655.1 Tepidiformaceae bacterium | reverse complement strand
ACACCGGGGTCGAACCCGAGATCATCGAGCCCACCCTGCGTGACGTCGCTAACACGCGGAGCCGCGCATTCCGGTTCACCGTGCGCATCACGCTCCCTGCCGGCAGCCGGGTGAGCCGCTCGCTCATAGAGACAATCATCGACGCCGAAAAGCCGGCGTTCGCCGCCTGCACCCTGGAGCTGATCGAAGCTTAGAGCTTAGGCGGGCCGTCTGACGGGGGCCTGGGCACGTTGCTCTCGCTGGCGCCTACGGTCGCCGCCACCGTTCGAAGAGATAGCCTACGAGGGCGTCCGCGACGCCCAGTAAAACAGCCGCTAACGGGAGAAGAATAGCGACGCCCGCCGTACGCGGAGAGTACAACCCCCGCGACAACCGCGAGAGTCACTCCTACGACAACGCCGAGCATCGCTCCAGACATCTCCTGCCTACGGGGCAAACTCGAGGAACGGCGTGCCGCTTCCGTTCGAAAGCTTCTCCGCGGACCAGCCGGTGAGCGTCGCGCCATCGGCGGCCTTGCCTTCAATCTGCCACCAGACCCGGGTGCCGTCGTTGGTTGGCCCGTCCTTCACAGCTACCTTCGTACCCGAACAGAGCCGCCCGGCGATGTTGTCCGCCTGGATCACGGGGGTGGTCCCCTTGCGGACGGCCAGGCAGTTGTCGTTGGCTGGCGGGTTGGCGTCCGAATTGATCACCACGGCGTTCCCGCCCTTGCGGATAACGTTCGAGACGGGGGCCGTGGTCGGCGCGGCAGCCGAGGTAGGCGCTGCGGTGGGCGTGGCCGGGTCCGCGGCCTTGGAATCGCCACCGCCGCGGGACAGCAGGCCATAGGCGATCCCGCCCAGCACACCAACAGCGATGATCGCGATCACCGGCCACTTCCAACGTTGAAGCGGGGGCTGGACGCGCAGCTGGCCGTCCGCCGCCACCTTCTGCACGGAAGAGGACTTGGGACGGGCTTCGATTCGGAACGGTGTGATCTGCGCATCACCCAGCATCTTCTTGCTCTTGGCCACCACCTGGACGCGCACGTCTTTGCGTTGGCCGGGTTCCAGGGTGACCTGGTCTTCCTCGAACTGAAAGTCGAGCGCGTTGGCATCCTGCACGCCAACAAGGGCGAAGGAGATCGGCACGTTTCCGCTGTTCTCCGCAGTCACTTTGAAGTCGCGCGTCGCACGCACCGGATCGAGCGTGATCTTGAAGCCTTCGAATGGCAGGACGGTGACCTTGCCAAGTGCCCGAACCTCCCGCGATGTTTCACGAGAGACCACGGCAACAGAGAACGCGTACTCCTTTGCGGTGGCCTCGGCCGTGCGCGGCGGCTGGATGACGATCGTCACCTCGTCTCGGGCGTTGGGCACGAGCGAGAGACTCGGACGGCTGACTTTCACCCACGCCGCTGGCAGGTCGAGCACGCTGATGGTCAACTCATCGACGACGTTTCCGCGGTTTTGGATCGAAACTGTTGCGGTGGTCGGCGAGCCAGCGGCGATGGCAGCGCCCGGCGAAGCGAGGCTCACGGCGATGGTCTGGGCCGGTTCCGAAGCCTGGGGAGAAGAAATTGACCCGCCCATGGAGATGCTGCCCGTGGAACCGCCGACGGCCACCGGTTCCGGGGCAGTCAGCGTGCCAACGATGAACGTGGCCTCAACGTCTCCGAAGCGCAGCGATTGGCCGTTTTCCACGATCATTGGGGTGTTCACCGGCAGGCGCTGACTGCCAACGAAAGAGCCCGAGGCCGACCCCAGGTCCTCGAGCATGACCAGGCCGTTCTCAATTGTGAGGCTCGCGTGGCGGCGGGAAACGGAGACATGGTCGATGACCACGCGGTTGCCATCAGCCCGGCCAATGATCGCCGACGGCACGTCGATCGGAAACTCGCGCACCTGCCCATCGGGGGTAGTCACCCGGAGGGTTCCGTAGTCCATGTACACACTCTTTCGCTAGTAGGGGACGCCGAGCCGCAGCCACCGCGCCTGCGAAGAATACCTGCGCGGTGGGGGAGTGGCCAGCGACTTGCGCGGCTCAGGAAAAACGGGGCCGCCTAAAAATCGAACCCCTGGACCGGTTCCGTACCCGCTGGCCATTCGGGGCGGGCCTGAAAGAAGCGCTCCTGCCCGTAGAAACGGGCGCGCATGTCCTCGGGAATGCGCGCGAACATGCTGTTTTCGCCGAATTGACTACGGTGCATGCTCGCCGCCAGCCGCTTCACCGGGATGTACTGTGAGACATCGTGGATCACGCTCACCGGCGGATCCGGGGCCAGCATCGCCTTTTCGAACCGGGCCTTACGCTCAGCGTCCAGCGGGTCGGCCAGCGTGCCGCGTTTTTCCATCTCCAGGAAGATGGAGGCGAACTGCTTCATCCCCCGGCTCCCCCAGTAGAGCTTCTCCGGCGCCCAAGCCTCGCCAGCGCCGGGGTAAGCCTCCGAATTGCCGCTCACGTCGAACGCCTCGACGGTGTGTTTGTGCACGGCGATGTGGTCGGGGTGGCCGTAGCCGCCAGTAGGGTCCCAGGTGAACACCGCCTGGGGGCGTACATCGCGCATGATCCGGACGAGTGCTTCGACGACAACGGGCGCTGGCTGTTGGTGGAGAGCGCTGGGGTCGTCGTTCTCCGGCGTGCCCACCATGCCGCTGTCGCGAAAGGGCAGGAATCGCACGTCGGAGAGCCCGATCTGGGCCATCGAAGCGCGCAGTTCCAGTTCGCGGGTGTACCACAGCGTCTCCTGCGTGGCGAGAGCAGGGTCACTAATCTCGCCTACTTCACCGCGGGTGGCGCAAACGAGGGTGACAGCAGATCCGTTCGCAATGAAGTGGGCGAGCGTCCCTGTGACCTGACCTTCGTCATCCGGGTGACCGTAGACTGCGAGAATCCGGCTTGCGTTCATGGATCAATGGTAGCTGGTTCAACGGGCTGCCGCCGCCTGTGGGCAGGCGACAACAGAAGGTTGTCGATTCAGTCCGAGCCGGGTACCGTTGGGCGGGATTTTGGTATCGGAGGATTCACATGTTCAAAGGCGTGGACCACGTGGTCATTGCAGTGAAGGATCTGGATGGGGCGGTCGGGCGTTATGAGACGATTTACGGCGCTGCTGTGAGCGATCGAAGCGAAGCGCCGGCGGCGGGCATGGCCATGGCTTTCTTTCGATTTGGCGACTCCTACATCGAACTGGTCTCCGCGACCGGTGACCAGGGGCCGATCGCCAAGCGGCTGGCGGAACAGGGCGAAGGGGTACACCTCGTTGCGATGAAGGTGGACGACATCGACGCGACCCTGACAGAGCTCCGTGAAAAGGGGATCCGCCTCGTGGGCGACCCTGGGCCGGGGAACCCGGTGAAGGGCCAGGTGTTCATCCATCCGTCGGTCACGGGCGGGGTGCTGACACAACTCGTTCAACGCTAAAAAGTAGCACTGAAAGTAAGGAAGGGTGCCATTCCTGACCCAATCCTTACCGCTAAGTCAGCTTTTTACACAGCGATGATGTTTCAGGGGCGATCCGACTCTATGGTTCTCCGGAGTACCATCGAGGGATTGCAAATACGTGTCACCACGCCCGACAGCGCGTTACAGAACCATTACATTACTCGCCGTAGCGGCGACCTTAGCTCTGATCCTGGGATTCCAGGCCGCCCGCGCGGATGATTCCGCCGCAGCCGCGCATGTCCCAGGTTTCGATATTTCTTGGCCGCAGTGCGAAGCCCAGCAATTTCCGCCAGGGCCCGTGTCGTTCGCGGTCATTGGCTTGAACGACGGCCGACCTTACACGTCCAACGCCTGCTTCTCGGCGCAGTATCGCTGGGCCCAACGCGTGAGCCGAAACCCGGCGATCTACGTCAACGTCGATTTCCCTCGGTCGGGCCGCGTGGAAGCGTTGAATGGGCCTTACGGGGTGTGCGCCGAAACGGACAACTGGTGCCGAGCGTACAACTGGGGATACGGGATTGGCCGCGATGCCGCTGCTCGCGCTCGCCTGGCCGGGGCTACACCGGGCATGTGGTGGCTCGACGTCGAATTCGGCAACTACTGGTCTTCCGAGACGGGACTAAACGCGCAGGTAGTCCGTGGCGTGGTGGACTACATGAAAGAGAAGCGCCTGCCGACCGGGATTTATGGGACGCCGTACCAATGGCGGCTGATCGCGGGCACTGAGTACAACCCCAGGGTCCCGATCTGGACCGCTGGGGCGCAGGGTCCGGAGCAGGCGGTCCAGCGCTGCACGGACAAGTACGCGTTTGGTGGCGGTCAGGTGCAGATGGTGCAGTACGAGACGTACGGGTTCGACTCCAACTATATCTGTCCCGGGACGGAACTCCACCTCTCACACATGTTGAGTTCGTACACGTCAGGCGCCCAGGGGCCAGCGTCGCGTGGCACGGCCGTGGTGACGGCAGCGTCAGCGAGCGCCAAGTTCCCCTTCTGGACGGTTATCCCGGGGATCACGAGTTCACGGTAAGACGCCGACGCGTCGGCGTCTCGTGAGTGCGCCCCGCACTGGCGTCGAGTCGGGCTCGTTGTGATCCAGTAGGATACGCCCATGCCCTACGTCATCGCCGAACCGTGCATCGATGTCAAAGATGGCGCTTGCGTGGATGTTTGCCCCGTCAATTGCATCGAATTCAGGGATGATTCACCACAGTTCTACATTGACCCGGCGCGCTGCATCGACTGCCGGGCGTGTGAGCTGTACTGCCCCGTGAACGCGATCTTCTCGAACTACGATCTGCCTGCGAAGTGGGCAGAGTACGAAGAGATCAACGCCGCTTTCTTCCGGAAGTAAGCGCCCATGGAGCGGGCGTGAGGCGCGCCGCCAGTTGCCCTGGCATCGGCGTCTCATGGAGCTGCCGCCGCAGGTCGCGATCCGATCCGCCAGGCGGGCCTGGGCAGTCAGATCCAGCATGAATACTCAGATTTCAGGCAGCCCGCTCGATGGTCAAGGAAGCAAGGGTCATAAGGAGTTCGGCGAGTTGCGCCCTGGCAACTCGCAGGGTCTGGCCCGCGTTCGAGAGGTCGCCAGCCTTCCCCATCAACTCCAGTTCCTGGAGGGTGGCCCCGAGGGCCGCCGCGCCAATCGCCCAGCAACTCCCTTTCAGGTTGTGCGCCGCCGCCGCCAGGGCGCCAAAGTTGGCTCCGGCGATCGCGGAGGCGACGGAATCAAAGGCAGCGGGCGCGGTGCTCGCGAACTCCGCGGTGATCTCGCCGGCCAATTCGTGATCGCCGCCGCAGGCCTCGAGCAGTTGCCTAGGGTCGAACACGGCTAGCGCGGGCCAACGTGAATTGGCCAACTCGGCGGCCTGCCTCATGCCACCCCAGCGACGCAACGCGTCGAGCAGGTCCTTTGGTTTTACCGGCTTGCGCACGTAGTCGTCCATGCCGGCTGCGATGCAGCGCTCGCGGTCTCCGGCAAGAGCGTTGGCGGTCATGGCAACGATCGGCATGTGTTGACCGGTGTGCTTCTCGCGGCTCCGGATGGCGGCGGTGGCCTCGTAGCCGTCCATCACCGGCATGTGACAGTCCATCATCACCAGGTCATACCTGTTGGCGGAGAGCGCGTCGAGCGCCGACTGCCCGTCGGCCACGATATCGACCTCACAGCCCCACCTTGTGAGCATCCGTGAGGCAACCTTCTGGTTAATCGCGTTGTCCTCCGCCAGGAGGACGCGCAGGCCGAGGCGCATGGGTGCGCCGGGCAAGAGCACTGCTGGTGGCGCCTCGGGAGCGCGCCCCGCCGGCTGGAGCACCTCGACGAGCGTGTTGTAGAGCGCAGATTGACGCACTGGCTTGACCAGAGCGGCAGAGAATCCGCCCGCCGTCACGTCCTCCGCGCGGAGTGACCCAGCCGAAGAGAGCAAGACCACGGGCACGCCGGCGTAGCCCGGCAGTTGTTTGAGGCGTTCGGTAGCTTCCTGGCCGTCCATTCCCGGCATCTGCATATCCATCAGGACCAGAGAGACCGAAGAAACGGTGCGCAGGATCGCCAGCGCGTCCGCACCACTCTCGGCCTCCAGGGGAAAGCACCCCCAGGAGGTCAACTGTTCCCGCAGGATGCGCCGGTTGGTGGCGTTGTCATCCACGAAGAGCACCGTGCGTCCGCGGAGGTTGGATTCGGCCGGCGCTGGCGCGGCGGCGGTCATCTGCCTGGCTAGTGGCACAACGACGGAGAACACACTCCCCACGCCTGGCTCGCTCTCCACGTTGATCGATCCGCCCATTAGCTCGGCGATCTGTTTGCTAATCGTCAGACCCAGGCCTGTGCCGCCGTATTTCCGCGTCGATGTGCCGTCAGCCTGGGTGAAGCTTTCGAAGATCGCCGCCTGGCGCTCCTTCGAAATACCGATGCCAGTATCCGCGACCGCCAGCCGCACCATGACATCGGATGCGCTCTCCGAGACGATGCTGGCGCTGACCGAGATTTCGCCACGCTCTGTAAACTTCAATGCGTTGCCGATAAGGTTCGTGAGCACCTGGCGAAGCCGCCCCGGGTCGCCGCGAAGCTGCCAATGGAAGATCGGCGGCGTCGTGGAAACGGTGAACTCCACGCCTTTCTTTTGCGCGGCCGGCGCCAGCAGGTTCGCCACCTCTTCGATGGTGTTGCGGAGGTTGAAGTCGATCACCTCAAAGGTCATCTTCCCCGCTTCGAGCTTGGAAAAATCGAGGATGTCGTTGATCACCGTGAGCAGCGCGTCCGCGCTGTCGCGCACGGTTTCAACGTACTCACGCTGTTCGACATCGAGGTTGGTGTCCAGCAACAGCGAGGTCATGCCGATGACCCCGTTCATCGGCGTGCGGATCTCGTGACTGGTGTTGGCGATGAATTCGGATTTAGCACGGGCTGAGGCTTCCGCCTCCATCGCCAGTTCCAGGGAGGTGAGACTTGCCTGTTCGAGTTCCGCGTTCGCGTCGCGCAAATCACGGTTCATCTGTAGGCCCGCGACAGTGTTCGCCGCTTGCGAAACCAACGCTTTGAGAAACTCCACTTCTGGCGCGCCGAAGTCCCGCTTGGAGGACGAGGAGAATCGGACCGCGCCGAGCACCTTTTCTTGGAAGGTGATCGCGAACGACGCTGTGGAAAGAATGTGGGCGCGTTCGTAGTAGCGGCGCAGGTCGTCGTCCATGGCGAGCGTCTCCCTCTGGTCGAAGACGTCTGGGACGAGATACGGCTTGCGCGTTTTGGCCATGCGGCGAATGACAGCCAGGTCCAGGTGGCCGGAACTGGAGCCGGTGCGGGACTGCGCTGCTGTCTCCGTGCCGGAGTGCCGCGCAAAGCTCAGCGCACGCTCGATGACCTGTGCGATGCCGGCATCCACGAGATTAATCGTCACCCAATCGATCCCCGCCGCTTTCGCGAGGGCGGTGGCCAGCGACGTGAGCACGGTGTCCATTTCGTCCGCCCGGCTAAACGCCTCGGCCACGTCAGCGAGGGCGCCCAACTGGCTGCCGAGACGCGCCTGGCGCTGCGAATCGAGGAAGCTGCTTGTCAAGCAGGCGAGAAGCGGCCGGACGGTGGTCGTCAGGTCCACCTGATCCTGGGTCAGGCCGCTCGGGTAGTTGCCGCGAATGATCAGCATCTCGGAGTTGCTCTCGTCCCCAGGGAGAATGCTGCCGATATGCGTGGCGGGCATGCCGACGGCGAGGGGAAAAGGGTCTTTCACCAGGCGGTCACTCACGGTGAACATGCTTGCTGGCGAATGCATGTTTTCGGCGAGCTCTTTCCAGGCCAGCCAATAACCGCGCTGTTTCACTTCGTACTGGCGCGGGTCGCCATCATCGCCAAGGCGGATAAAGTAGGGGTCGCCGGCGCGGATTATGTACACGTCCTGGGCCTCCAGCAGTTCGCACACCAGTTCACAGGTGAGCAGCACCTCCTCGAGCGTGACGGCGCCCGGAGGTGTCATGGCCAGCACCGAGAGTTCTGCAAGTTTGTGAAGCATTCAACTACTCCGGGGGTCAACCACGGTGGTGGGTCCCCTTAGAGATATCGGAGATATCCATTCGATCTTGAGAGTGCGGACGGCCAGCGGGCACTGAATGTTGGAAACCCGTTGGAGCGGCTTCTTGCCCTCGGTTAGGCCGCGGCGATGAAGCCAGAGAGATTCGCGAGCAGTTTCGCCGCTTCCGCTTCCGGCATCGGCCTCGAAAAGTAGTAGCCCTGGGCGCGGTCGCAGCCCATGCGCCGTACGGCCTCGCGCTGTGTCGCAGTTTCGACTCCCTCCACGGTCACCGTCAGATCCATGCAGGCTGCGAAAGCGACGACCGCCTGGACGATTGCTGTGTCGCTCCTGTCCGATCCCAGGCCGGTGATGAACGCCCGGTCAATTTTGACGGTGTCCACGGGCAGGCGTTTCAGGTAGCTGAGGGACGAATAGCCCGTGCCGAAGTCATCGATGGCGATGCTCACGCCCGCCTCTGCCAGCAGCCGAAGCTTGGAGACGGCCGCTTCGCCGTCGCCCATCATCGTGCTCTCCGTAACTTCGATCTTGAGGTTGGCTGGCGCGAGGCCCGACTCTTTGACCACCTGGAGTACCTCATCGACGATCCGCGGGCGCTCCAATTGCTTCACCGACATGTTCACCGAGACGCGGAAAGCGGGTGAGACCCCCGGTGCAGCGAGCCACTTCTTGGCGTCGGAGCAGGCTGTCTTCAGGACTTCGCGGCCGAGTGCGGCGATTTGGCCGCTCTCCTCGGCGAGCGTGATGAATTCGCTCGGCGGCAGGAGACCGCGTTCCGGGTGCTGCCAGCGCGCCAACGCCTCCATCTCAACCACCGAACTGTCGGCAAGGTCGATCACGGGTTGGTAGTGGACTTCGATCTCGCCGTTCTCGATCGCCTGGCGTAGTTCGGATTCCTGGTCGAGGCGGAGGCTGGCCCGGCTCTGAAACGTCTCATCGAACAACTGGACGATGCCCTTGCCCAGCCTCTTGGCTTCGTACATGGCAACGTCGGACCGGCGCAAGAGCTCATTGGCGCCAACTTCGGCGCCTTCGGTGACCACCAACCCGATGCTGCCGTTGACGAACACCTGGCGGGTGCCAAGCTTGAATGGGACGTCGAATACCTGGAGGAGCGCTTCGAGCCGCTCGAGGGCCATCGCCGACTCGCCCACGTCTTCGAGCAGTACCATGAATTCGTCGCCACCGAGGCGAGCGAGCGTATCGCCGGGCATCAGGTAGGAGCGCAGCCGCATGGTCACGGCCACCAACAGCTCGTCGCCGGCGGCGTGGCCGAGGCTGTCGTTGACCACCTTGAAGTCGTCCAGGTCCAGTAGCGCGACCGCCGTCAGGGATTGCCGCACCGCCTGCCGCTCGATCGTGTGGCCCAAGCGATCGAGAAAGAGCGCGCGGTTCGGCAGGTCTGTGAGCGAATCGTGAAACGCCTGGTGAGTCAGCTGCTGTTGCAACGCTTTGCGTTCGGCGATGTCGATGTACATCGCGCGCGTCCCCACAACTTGGCCTTCCGGCGAAAGCTCGGGCGTGGCCCTCAGGAGGGTATCGGTCACGCGGCCCTCCTTGCCAATCAGCTGCCGTTCCTCGCCGCTGACGGTCAACCGGTGTTCGCCCCCTGGCCGTTGGATGGCGGCATCAAAGTCAGACAGGCGGCGACCGATGACGTGGCGCCGTTCGCTCTCGACAGCCCGGACGAACAGGTCGTTGCAGTCAGAGATGACCGGGCCACCGGCCTCGTGGCGGGTGATCACGTACATCGCCGGCGCGTCTTCGAACAGCTCCCGATAGCGATCCTGAGCCGTCCGCAGTTGTGCCTCCCTGCGCTGGCTGCAGATCGACTGGCTGAGGACCATGGCGAGCACTTCGAGAAAGGTGTGGTCGGCTTCGCCGAGGGGCACTCGAGAACGGCGTCGCAGGACAAGGTAGCCGAGCACATCGCTGCCCTGCCGGAGGCGCGCCGAGACTAGCCAGCCCAGCGAGTCGTGTTCGGCGTGCTGGGCCTCGCGGCGTTCGTGAACGTCCGTGGTCGCGTCCGTGGTCGCGTCCGTGGGAGGCAACCAACCGTTCAGGTACGTGTTCTGGGCAAGAACGTTCGCCCATCCCCCATTGAAAGAGCCAGGCAGATCCGGCTGAGCGATATTGAGGAAGAGCCCCAGGGCGTCCGTCGGCAACGCTCTGTGCAGCGTGAGGCGGCTCCCTTCGAACAGTTCGGCCAGCGTCCCTCCGCCATCAGGCCAGCGGCAAACCGCGGCAATTAGTTCGCGGCGGCTAGCCTCCTGCGCCGGGACCGTCGCAGACCACTCCTCGCCTAACGGCGCCGCGAAGGCTGCACCAATTCGCCGCAGGACTTCCACCTCCGCCGCGTTAAACGACACGGCGGTCTTGCGATTGACCGAGAACAGCCCGTGACTGACGCCGGCCGACCAGAGCGGAGTCACCCAGACGACTGCGATGCCGGCCGTGGCGAGTTCGGCGGCGGCCGAGGAACCGCCGGTTTTTGGGACGAATTCCAGACCATCGGGAAAGGCGTTGACGATGGTCAGCCCAATATCGGTTGCTTTGCGCAGGGTTTTCTCCGGCAAGAAACCCGCCCCGTTCGAATAGGCGCCGATCGTGCGCACCCAGGCGGGGTTCTCCTCGCACCGCGCGAGCGTCGCGTCATCGAAAGGCACGAGCAGAGCCAGGTCCGCCATCGTGCGAGCGAAGACCTCCGAAAGTGCCGAGATGCTCAGCCCGGGGCGAAGAGCGCTGGTCAGGGAATCGATGATCGTGTCCACTGCGTTGGCCATTGTTAACGGATCATCGGCTGTGCGTACCAAAGGCGTAGGACCGAAGGCCGGACCTCCACGCCTACACGTTCAGGGCTGGTGCTGGTCCTTGAGGAACGTCCAGATCGTGTCGGCGACCTTCACGTCCGTATCGGTGGGCCATTCGTGGCCCCCGCCAGTTATCTGCACCAGCGAAACCGGGCGGGCGCAACTCTGGTGATTTTCGCGCACAACCCGGGCCGAAATCCGTTGTAAAACTGGCGCCCCGCTGCAACGAGCAAGCGCCGACCATGCCGAAAGCACGCTTCGAACACCTGCGTAGGTGTACACCGTCCGCACCGGGCCGCCGTTGAAGGGCACGACGTCATCGGCGGTGCCATGGAAGGTGAGTACGGCCACCGCCCCGTGGCACGGCTCCGCGGGCAAGGAGATCCCGGCGACCGGCACGATGGCAGCAATGCGGTCGCTTAGGGCACATCCAATGCGAGACGCAAGGAAGCCGCCGTTGGAGTATCCAACGGCGTAGATCCTCGTTGTATCCACACAGAAGTCTGTCTCGAGCCGGTCGAGCAGGCTTCCCACGAAGGCGGTGTCGTCCACGGGCCAGGACGGCATGGAGGCCCCAGCCCCCCAACCTCGTGGAGTGCCCGTGCCATCCGGGCTGACCAACAGAAATCCTTCGTGGTCGCTCACCGGGAGCAGCCCGGAGGAGGTTTCGAAGTCTGCGCCGCGGCCGCCGCGGCCGTGAAAGGCCAGTACGATCGGCTGCGCTGTTTCTGCTGAGGCGCGGGCGCTGACGTGGACGCGATAATCGCGCTCCAGCCCGCCGAATGCCAGTTTCTTGACCTGCGTCACTCCCGCCTGACCGGCCAGTCGCTTCTGTAGGCACCCGAAAGAGCGACCAAGGCCAAGGCTCGGGCCGTCCATCGCAAGGCTAAAACGAGGGGCCAGGTCGCCCGGGGTAAAGAGTTCTAAGTCACCGTTTACACTTAGGACGGCTGAAACAGAATCTTCACCGCGCACATCTCTTGGAAGGGTTGCGCCGAACCACAAAATGACAACCATGAGAAGGGCAAGCAAGGGGATTCTTAACATCACCGTGACTATCCCGCGGAGCGTACCCGCCCTCACGATTTCGCGCCACTCCCGGTCCGCCTTGTGGACTTTCGTGAGCGACCCGCCGCACTCACCTGGGACCTCCCGCACCCCGCAGCCGGAGGTTGGCGCACCGCCATGCGAGCGTTGACAGACAACTGGAGATACGCGCAGTCCGGGCAGCGCGACCTGCGCCTGGATCTCCTGCGCGGCTTTGCTGTGTTCGCGATGGCAATCGACCACATCGGGGGCGGCCATGCCCTCCACCTCCTCACGGGCGGCAACCGGTTCTTCGTCTCGGCCGCTGAGGCCTTCGTCTTCGTCTCCGGCGTGACCGTGGGCATGGTCTACGGCCGCTACACAATGGGCGCCGCAACCCGCCGAGGGCTTGGCCGGGCGTGGACCCTCTACGCCGTGGCAATCTGGCTGGGTCTGGCGTTCGCCGCCGGGGCGGCGCTGCTCGATCTCCCGAAAGGCACCGCCTTCTCCGCCGATCCCGCGCGCTTCGTGCGAGACATCGTGCTGATGCGGCGCACGTTCTACCTGGTAGACGTGATGCTCTTGTACGCCTTCTTGATGGCGTTGGCTCCTGTCGCCATCTGGCTTCTGAAGCGCGGCTGGTGGCCACCGCTGCTTTTGGTCTCGGCGGCCCTCTGGCTCGACTTTCAACTCTGGCCATCGACCACGCACGTGCCCTGGTACATCGTCGATAACGCAATCTTCCACTTTGCGGCGTGGCAGGTGCTATTCTTCGTTGGACTCATTCTCGGCTACTACCGAGATTCGCTTGGGAGCTTGCTCGAACGTGTCTCGTTGGGGCGGCTGCCCGGAGGCGCTCTCGGGCCACTGCTTATTACCGTTGGCCTACTCGTCTGGCTGCACGTCACAGACGCCCGAATCATCGACCGTTTTGCGGGCGCCGGGGAAGGCGCAAGACTGCTGGACAGCTGGTTCGACAAGTCATCGCTTCCCCTCCCGCGATTGCTTGCCTGCCTGCTCGTCTTCGCGTTCGCGTGGACGCTCGTCACCCGTGCCTGGCGACCGTTCAACGCTTTCCTCGGGCCGCTCCTTCTGCCACTCGGCCGCGCGGCCCTGTACGCCTATGCGGCGCACGTGGTCATCGTCTTCGTTGTGGAGGCGGCCCGGGCGCAGCTACAGGACGCCAACGTGCCAGGCCCTCTCTCGGCAGACAACGTCACTCTCATCATCGAACTTTCTGGACTCGCCGCGCTGTGGGTGGCGGCGCGTTTCCGGGTAGGTCAACCTTTCGTTTCGTGGCTCGGTTCGCCCCCATTCCGGGGGGCTGGGCAACGGCCGGCGTGGAACCCGATGCCGCGGCCGGCCTTCTCTCTGGTAGCGGTGGCCCTGCTCTCGTTTACCGCCTGGCAGGGCTGGGTACGTGACGATGCAGCGGCTACCGCTGAGGCCAGGGCCGCCGAGACCGCCGGTCCAGAGGCCGTCCAGGCCCTCACGGCGCGCAGGCAGGCCTACAACAACCCGGTAACCACCGTCACGCCGTCACGCCTGCCTAAGGGCCGACCAACGGCGAGCGCCCCAGCCACGGCGGGAGGGTCTGAAGGCATACCGCCAGCGACCGACGGCACGCTATTCAGCGATACCTTCTTCAGCGCTGCCCTCGGCCGGAAAATGTCGTATGCGATCTACCTGCCAGCTGCCTACGAAATTGACTTGGAGCGCACTTTCCCGGTGCTCTACATGCTCCACGGCGCGGGCGGCGATTACACCGAGTGGCCGCGTTACGGAATGCAGGGAGCGGCCGACACCCTGATGGAAAGCGGCGAGATCGCACCGATGATCATCGTCATGCCGGAGGGCGACCTGGGGTATTGGGTGAACGGGCTCTCCGGTGCTGGCGAAGCGTGGGCGGACTACCTCCTGCTCGACCTTTTGCCGCACATCGAGGCCAAGTATCGCACCATCGCCTCCCCGCAAGGGCGGGCGCTCGGCGGAATCTCACGTGGGGCGTTCGGGGCATTCGACCTCGCCCTGAAGTACCCCGGCGTGTTCGGCGCGCTCGGCCTGCACAGCCCCGCCCTGGGGGAGTACGCCGACCTCCAGGCGCCAGCGATCCCCGAAGAGCGATTCGGGGAATACGACCCAATCGCTCTTGCCCGCAGCAATGACCTGAACTCTTTGCCCGCCATCTACTTCGACATTGGTCTCGAAGATGACTGGCTGCCCGGGGCGCAACTGCTCCATGCCATCTTCCTCGCTCGCGGTATCGAGCACACGTTCAACGAGTTTGAAGGTGGCCATTCCGGCGCCTACTGGGAATCCATGGAAGCTACCTACCTGCGGTTCTACGGCCTGGCTCTTCGCAACGGCCCCCTGATCCGCACCACTCCGCCTTCCGAGCCGCGCCAGGACGATGTCCCGGCCAACGAATCTCCCGCGGACGGGACATCGCGCGCCGCTTCGGCAGACGGCGCACCGGCCGGGGGCTCAGCTACCGAAGGCGGCGCCAACCTTAGCCCGTAGCGCGGCCGGCAGCGTGATACCCGCAACGCCGTTCGGAGTCTGAGGCACGGCGCTAAACTCGAGCTGGCCGGGGATGCTGATTGAGCCCTTGCCTCCGGACCGGGGGTCTCGGCTACGATTGATTGGAAGCCAAATCAACACGAGGTACCTATGTCTGAAACCGCCACGCTCAAGGTGGGCGATGAAGCCCCCGATTTCGAACTCCCCTCCAGCCCCACGGGCGACAAGTTCAAGCTGAGCGACTACCGGGGAAAGAACGCCGTCGTCATCAACTTCGTCCCCGCAGCCTTCTCCCCCGCGTGCAGCACGCAGCTCCCTCTGATTGAGAAGAAACAGGAGGAGTTTAAGACCCAGGGCGCAATCCCAGTCGCCATCTCAAGCGACGGCCCTTGGGCGCAGGCTGCCTGGAAGAAGGAACTCGGCGTGAGCTACCCGATCCTGAGCGACTTCTATCCGCTGGGCGCCACAGCCAAGAAGTACGGCGTCGCCATCGAGCCACGAATGGTCGCCAACCGCGTGGTTGTCGTCGTTGGCAAGAATGGCAAAATCGCCTGGATCCAGCCGACCGAAAAGATTACCGATATGCCCAACTACGACCCGGTGATGGTCTGCTCGAAAGACTAACCGCCGTGCCGGCGATGGAGACCGGAAAGGGGCGCCCTTCTGGCGCCCCTTCGTCGTGTCCGTCGGGCCTCAGCACTCAGCACTCAGAAAACGATCACGCTCCGATTGACTTCCCCGTTCTTCAAGGCGTCGTAGGCTTCGTTGATCTCGCTCAGCTTGTACCGCCGCGAGATCAGTTCGTCGATCTTGAGCCGCTTCTGACGATAGAGCTCCATCATCCACGGCATGTCGTACGTCTGGCGGGTTGAGCCATAGAAGCTCCCGATAATCTGCTTCTCGCCGAGGAAGCTCACTCCCGCATTGGGGATCGTCAGCTCTTCGCCAAGGGGCAGCATGCCAACAATGACCGCCGTGCCACCGCGACGTGCCATTTCGAACGCCTGTTGGGCCGTCTTCATCAGCCCGATCGCTTCGAAGGCCCAGTCCACGCCCCCGCCAGTGAGCGCCTGCACCTGGGCGATGGCGTCGCCCTTCGAGCCGTCAACCGTGTCCGTTGCACCGAATTCACGCGCGGCGGCCAGCTTATTCTCCAGCAGGTCAACGGCGATGATGCGCGACGCCCCGGCCAGCTTCGCGCCCTGGATGATGTTCAGGCCGACGCCGCCCGCCCCAATCACGGCGACCGTCGACCCGACAGCGATCTTGGCTGTGTTGGTGACCGCGCCGACGCCGGTCATCACGCTGCAGCCAACCAGGCAGGCGACTTCCATCGGCACGCCATCCGGCATGGGGACGCAGGCATTCGCACTGACCAGCATGTACTCGGCGAACGCGGACATCCCGGCGAACTGCATCATCGGCTGTCCGTTCAGCTTCACCCGGCCCATGCGGTTCAACGACATGGAGTTCGAGCAGAGCACCGGCCGGCCGGTGATGCAGCGGTCGCACTTTCCGCAGGATTGCACAAAGGCGACCACGCAGCGGTCGCCGACTTTGACGTTTGTTACCCCAGGACCGATCTTCTCGACGGTACCCGCGGACTCGTGCCCGAGCACCACGGGCGTGGGGTACATCCACTTGCCTTCCATGAAGTGCAAGTCCGAGTGGCAGACTCCGCTCGCCCCCGTTTTGATCAGCACTTCACCGGTCTGGGGTTCGTCGATTTCGATGTCTTCGATTACCAGGGGCTGATTAGCCCCGTACATCACAGCAGCCTTCATGGTCGCCTCCACTTTCTCAAGCACCGGGATTGTTTCCGAGCGGTAAACCGGTGTCAAACGGGATGGCCGGCTCAATCGAGCCAGATCCCGCCGATCGCCCGGCGCAACTCCCAGGTGTGATAGCGAAGGTGCCAGATGGAGCGGCGCATGACTTTGCGCACCGACCACTCCTCAAATTCGTGCAGGGCGGACGACGCTCGTTTGACGCGCAGGGCCGGGGGCACGTCGCAGACCACCTGTTGCATCCACATGTGCGCGTCCTGTAGTTCGCGCAGAGAGGGGTCCGGGCCACCCCTGGGGGCCGGCATGCCGCCTTCCCGGAGTTGGCCCGCGTAGAACCGCTCGGTGGCGGCGCAGTGTTGGACAACGCCGATGAGCGTTCTGCCTTCCGCATCCAGACGGTGGTCCTGAAGCGCCGCGGGGAGGGACAGTGCGAGGTCCCGGAGTTCATCGAGGGCGCGGTCGTGCGGGTTGGCCCAGAGCGGGAACTCCTTCGGGCCGGGAGGCTCGGCATCGTGAACGAAGAAAGCCGTGCTGTCGCCCCCCCGCAGGTCGTCACCGGTATCGACCGTCTGGACGATCTGGAGGGAGTTATCGTCGATGACTGCACGGTCGGCGGAACGATGGTGGGCCCATGTGGTGAATTCGAGCATGGCGATGTTCATGCGCTCGATCACGTCTACGCCCGGGGGGATGAGGGCGTAGCAGCCGGGGAGGTCAAGGGCCCAGGCCGATGCGAAGCCATCGCGGCCGCGTTCCACGCCCACCGGCATCGATCGTTGTTCTCCGTGACGCTGCCAGCGGGACATCGCTGGAGTGTATACGAATCGCTCTCCGCGCTCACACCGGTTGACGTGCCGCGCGCCGCCGCTACGGGTAGACTTCGGCCACCAAGGCAGAAGGCAGGCACATTGATGGAGATCAAAGGCGGAGTGACGATCGTCACCGGTTCGGCGACGGGGGTTGGCGCAGCGGCGGCGAAGATGCTGGCGGGTAAAGGCTGCAACGTGGTCATCAACTACACGAAGAGCGAGGCCGAGGCGAAGCAATCCGCGGCGGCATGCGAGGCGCTAGGCGTGGAGGTGATGCTCTGTCAGGCGGACGTTTCGAAGGACGAAGATTGTCGGCGGATGGCCGCCGCCGCGTTCGAGAAGTGGGGCCGGATAGACGCGCTTATCAACAACGCAGGCACCACGCAGTTCGTCAACCACGCGGACCTTGAAGGTCTCGACGCCGAGGACTTCCAGCGGATCTACGCCGTCAACGTGATCGGGCCGTTCCAGATGACCCGCGCCGTCACGCCGCACATGAAAGCTGCGGGCCGCGGCGCAATTGTGAACGTCTCGTCGATTGCCGGCGTGATGGGAGTAGGCAGCTCGATCGCCTATACCGCATCGAAAGGCGCGTTGAACACGATGACCCTCTCGCTCGCCAGGGCGCTAGGCCCCGAAATCCGTGTCAACACCATCTGCCCGGGCTTCATCCAGGGCCGTTGGCTGCGTGGCGGGATGGGCGACGATGTGTACGAGGCGGCCAAAGCGGCGCAGGAACGCAACACGCCATTGCGCAAGGCCGGCACTCCCGAGGATATGGCGCAGGCGGCCGTCTGGTTTGTGGAGGGGGCGGACCTGATTACCGGCGAGATACTGATCGTCGACGCCGGCGCGCACCTCGGAGGCGCACCGCTGATCGCGCGGTAGCTGCCAGTAGCGAACCCCGCTCGCTAGACTTGGGGGCGTGGCGCCTTCTCGTTTCATGCAGCTCGCCCTCGAAGCCGCCGCTTCCGCGCGCGGAATCACCGTTTCGAACCCCTGGGTGGGGGCGGTGCTTGTGCGTGGGGATGACGTTATCGCTCAACGCGCGACCTCCCCACCCGGCGGTGACCACGCCGAAGCTGCCGCCCTGCGCGGTCAAGACGCCCGTGGTGCGGAACTGTACGTGACGCTCGAGCCATGCGCCCCGTTCGAGGGCAAGCGCACCCCGTCCTGCGCCCAGGCGATTGTCGAGTCAGGCGTCCGGCGAGTCGTGGTCGCGATGCTGGACCCCGACCCCAGGGTCGCTGGCCGCGGCGTGGCGATGCTTCGCGAAGCGGGCATCACGGCGGAGGTCGGCGATGGGCGCGAAGACGCCGTACAGTTGATCCGGCCGTTCTTGAAACACACCCAGACAGGTCTCCCGTATGTGATCACCAAGTTCGCGGCGAGCCTTGATGGCCGCACGGCCACCATCAACGGAGATTCCAAGTGGATCACGGGCCAAGCAGCTCGCGAGCACTCACACCAGCAAAGGGCGTGGGTGGACGCAGTGATGATCGGCAGCGGCACAGTGCTCTCCGATGACCCCTCGCTCACCGCCCGGCCCGGCGGCGAACTGGCGGCGCGGCAGCCCGTGAGAATCATCCTTGACTCGCGGGGACGCACAGCAGCCGGGGCGGCGCTCTTCGGTCAGCCGGGCACAGTGATCATCGCGACTTCCCAGGCGGCGCCGCGCGATTGGAGGCAGGCGATGGTTGGCCGAGGGGCAACGCTCATCGAATGCGAAGCGGAGGAGCGCGGAGTCAACCTCGGCCAACTGCTCTCAGCCCTCGGCCAGAGGAATGTGGGCTCGATCTGGGCGGAGGGTGGCGGGACTCTGCTCGGTTCCTTGCTGACGGGCAGTCATGCGGACGAAGTGTGGGCTTATGTCGCCCCCACGCTCATTGGCGGCGACGGCCTGCCAGCGATCGGGGGCCTCGGCAATCGCTCGATGACCGACGCGCTCCGCCTCTCAGATGTGCTAGTGGAGCAGCTGCCCCCCGACGTGCTCATTCGCGGGAACACCGGGCACTGGTCTCCGCGGCTCGCATCCTAAACGTCTCGACTCGGCTCAGCGGCGGGCGGCCCCTGCGAATATCACATGGAACGGAGGGGATCGGGAACCTAATCGCGGTCTTTCCCTTTCGTCTGTCAACATTGGAGGGCACATGCCACGTTATTGGATTGTCGTCGGCGGACCTGAAGTGTTCGAAAAAACGCGCGAGATGGGTTTTACGCGACAGGGTTTCAAGAGCACCCGGCGGGTGATGGCGCACAAGATCGTACCGGGAGATCTGCTCGCCTTTTACATCACTGGCAAGAAGCAGTTTGGCGCGATTGCGCGGGTCACCTCGAACGTCGCCGAAGAGCGCACTCGCATCTGGCACAATTCCAAGAAGCCAGACGAGTTGTACCCCTACCGCGCGGATATCGAGCCCGTGGTCACTCCCGGCGAATCGCACTGGCTGGACGCCGAGCCATACCACGACCGGTTCGAATGGACGCAGAAATGGCCGCGGGCAAACTGGACGCTCGCCTACCAGGGCAATCTGCACGAGATCCCGGAGTCAGACTTCAAGCTGCTTGAACACGACTTGAAAGCAGCCGAAAAGGCCGCTGCCTCCTCGTGAGAAACCACCCCCTGAGACCACCGCATGCCTGACTACGTCATTGAGGCCCACGGGCTGCGGAAGGCATACGGCGAGGTTGTGGCCGTCGATCAGGTGGACCTGGTGGTGGAACGCGGGCGCGTGTATGGCGCGCTTGGACCCAACGGATCGGGCAAATCAACCACGGTTCGAATGCTGCTTGGGCTGGCGAAGCCGGATAAGGGCGAAGTGAAGCTCTTCGGCAAGCCGCTGAAGCACGACTCCTCGTCTCTGCTCAAACGTGTCGGGGCGGTAGTCGAAACGCCCGCCTTCGTGCCGTACCTTTCCGGTCGCGACAACCTCAAGCTGCTGGCGAAGTACACACCCGGCCCCACGAACTCGACCATCGAACACACTCTCGAACGCGTGAACCTCTCCGAGGCGGCGCACCGGCGGTTCAAGAACTACTCGCTCGGGATGAAGCAACGCCTGGGCATCGCCGCGGCGATCCTCAACGACCCTGAGTTGATCGTTCTGGACGAACCGACGAACGGGTTGGACCCCCAGGGCACCCGAGAAGTGCGCGCCCTGATCCCGGAGTTGGCCGCCGAAGGCCGCACGATCGTCCTCTGCAGCCACCTGCTCTATGAGGTGGAGCAGGTTTGCGACGCGGTGACCATCTTTCAGAAGGGGCGAGTCGTTGCGCAAGGGCGGACTAAGGACCTGATTGGGACGCGCACCCGGCTTGAGATTCGCGTTCCGGACATGGCGGCGAGCGAGGCACTTCTGCGCGGTTCGCAATGGGCCGCGAGCCTTTCGCGATCCGACGGCGTACTCCTGATCGAGGGCGCCGGCGAGCAGGGGGAAGCGATTAACCGGCTGCTGTCCGCGGGCGGGCAGTACGCTTCAGTGATCCGCCCGATCCGCACCAGTCTCGAAGATGTTTTCTTCGAACTGACCGGTGAGCCGGCCCATGGCTGACGCCCTTCGCGCTGAGTGGTTCAAAGTCTCCCACCGCCGGATGACCTACATCCTGCTCGCCGCCGCCATGGGGCTAACCGCCCTCTTCTACGTCATCCTCTGGCTGCGTATCCGCGACGGACCGGACCCCGGCGTCAACGGATTGGTGCGTCTGTTGGCGCTCAAGGACGGCATGTCGTTCAAGAACGTTGTGCCTTACGGCTTCGCGCTCGAACGATTCTTTGCGACGCTGGTCTGCGTGATCTTCACCGGCACCATGATGGGCAACGAATACGACTGGCGAACCGTCGGGGTGGTTACCGGACGGGGCGTAAAGCGCTGGCACTTCATCTTTGCGAAGGTCGTTTCGAGCCTCGCGTTCACGCTGCTGACGGTGGCGCTCTGCTTCATCGTGGCGATGATCTGCAGCGCATGGTTCAGCCAGCTCTATCAGCTTCCCTTTGGCACGTTCAGCGCGGCCCGAGTCGTGGACATCTTTGCGAGTGCGGGGCGGACCAGCTTCGTGATCCTCCCCTTCGTCTTTATGTCGCTGGTCTTCGCCACGCAGTGGCGTTCCGCTGGCCAGGCGGTCGGCGCTTCGTTGGGCTTCTACTTCATCGAAGGGATCTTCACCAGCCTGCTGAACAACGCTCGGGGCTTCCTTTCGCACGTGCCAGAGGCGCTGTTCAACATCAACGGCGATGCCGTGATGCGCGCGAACGGGGTGCTTGGCCGCAGCGGGGAAGGCGGCCCATTTTCGATCCCCGATACCGGTCCACCGGTGTGGCGGGGGGGCGTCGTGCTCGCCATCTGGATCGCCATCTTCGTGCTCACGGTCTTCTGGCGGTTTCAGCGCCGCGACATCCAGGAATAGCCCCACCCGCTCCCTTCGCCCTGCGCCGAATTGCTCCCGTAAAGACCGGCTGGTAGTATTCCGGCGCTGCAAGGGGAGATGGGGATGTATCAGTTTCCGAAATGTCGTAAGTGTGATGATGGTGATCTGGTGCCGTTCTCGGATTTCGGTAGCCAGGGCGCTCCGATCCATTTCAAGGCGTGGGTCTGCACGAATCCGGACTGCGGCTACAACATCAAAATCCGCAACGGCGAGCTCTACATCGACGAGCCGATCAACGACGGCCAGATGCACATGAGCCGCCGCTAAAGGAGAGCTGTCCATCCCTGGCCCCACTCGCGAACCGTCGCGGGGCTTGTGATAGACTGCACGAACATGGTCGAGCAGACGAACAGGGTCTACCAGCCGCTTCCACTCCTCTCCCTCAACAGTGCTGTTGAGGAAGAAGTCCAGCAGAACGTCCTTGTAACCAGCGTTGACCAGGTGCTCAACTGGGCGCGGCGTTCTTCGCTCTGGCCAGCGATGTTCGGGCTCGCCTGCTGCGCCATGGAGATGATCGCGACGGTGACGCCGCGGTACGACCTCGCGCGCTTCGGCGCCGAGATCTTCCGCGCTTCCCCACGGCAGGCCGATCTGTTGATCGTGCCCGGCACGGTAACCTGGAAGATGGCGCCGGCGGTGCGCCGAATCTGGCTGCAGATGCCCGAGCCGAAGTGGGCGCTGGCCATGGGCGGCTGCGCGATCATGGGTGGCCCTTTTGCTTACGCCTACAGCGTTACGCCGGGCGTGAACACACTGCTACCCGTTGATGTGTACGTCCCGGGGTGCCCGCCACGGCCAGAATCACTGCTCACCGGGATCATGCTGCTCCAGGACAAAATTAAGAAGGACACGATCGGCAAGGGCTGGGCGCGGCGGGACGTGGAACCGCAGTTCCACCGTTACCTGCCGGACGGCGACCCGATTCGCGCGGAACTCGAGACCCTGTGGCCGCCGTACATCAACTACGACGCGCCGCCAAAGGGCGAACTCTTCCGCTGAGCCGGATGCTATCAACGAAGGCTCACACAGCAGGCCTGGTTGGCCCGCGAAGGAGTTCCCGTGGCAAAAGCAAACTGGTCTGACGTTGAGACTCTCGTGAAAGACTGGTTCGACCAGGGTCTCACGCCAAACCGCGGAGACCTTGTGGACCTGGCCTACGCGCAGAACGCCAACGACGACGTGATCGATGCCCTCGACACGCTCGGGCCGAGGCCGGTCGAGTCGATCGAAAGCCTCAAGGCACTCCTTACAACCAACGATGCGCTCGCGTAGAGTCTGCACACAAGGCTCCTGATTTGTTTACAGATTGCAAGCTTGCCGGTGATCAGAAGGGCCGCCAACCACGTAGATTGGGTGAATGAGTGACTATTCGCTGGCAGAAGACACCGACCTCGTGTTCGCCATCGCGGCCGGTCAAGATGCGGCCCTCTCGGTGCTCTACGATCGGTTCCACCGGCAGTGTTTCGCCTTCTCGCTTCGCATCCTGGGGGCAGAGGGAGACTCGGAGGAAGCTGTCCAGGAGACGTTCGTCCGCGTCTGGCGCAACGCCGGGCAATACGACCGGGCGAAGGCGGGCGTCGGCAGCTGGGTGCTATCGATCACCCGCAATCTCTGCCTGGACGAGTTGCGCAGACGGCGGCGGCGAGTCCCTCAACTGCCCACCATGGACGGCGCGTTGGATCTCGCGGATTCCGAACGGACTGACGTGACCGCCGAACGGGCAATCCTCGGCGCGCAAGTCCGCGAAGCGCTCAAGGCGCTCAACAGCGAACAGCGGAGCGCAATCGAATTGGTGTACTTCCACGGCCTCTCCAGCCAGGAGGTCGGCAACATCCTCGGGGTGCCCGCGCCAACGGTGCGCAGCCGTCTGCGGCTCGGGCTCTTAAAGCTCGGCGGCGTCCTTGAGACTCAAGGCTTGGTGGCGGTTGACTGAGAATTTCGAACATCCGTTGGACCTCCTGGCGGAGCTCGCCCTCGGCGTGCTCCCTGAGGGCGAAGCCGCGGAAGCGCACGCCCATCTGGCAACCTGTGTGGATTGCTCGGCCGAGCTTTCGCAGATGGAGCGCGTCGCCTCGCTGCTGCCGCTGATCGTCGAAGACATCGTCCCGGAGCCCTCCGTGAAAACTGGCCTGCTGGAACGGATTGCGGCGGAACCACGTCCGATTCGCGCCCTTCCTCAGAGCCGCCCGCGCTGGCAGTGGGCCACGGCAATCGCCGCCGCCGCCGCTGTCCTGCTGGTCAGTGGCGCGGTGTTCGGCGCCAGCCAGTTTGGTGGTTCAGCTTCGAATACCGACAGTGGGCGGCAGGCCAGCCTCGTGCAGGCCTTCGCCCAGGGCACCGCCTCCAGCTCGCACGGTGAGCAGGGCGGCGCATTGGTCACGCTGATACGAGCGCCCGGCCAGCGAGAGGCCTTCGTGTGGGTCGCGAACCTCCCTGTGCTCCCGGCGGATAAGGCGTACCAGGCGTGGTTCATCCGCGATGGAAAGCCCGAACCGAGCACCGTTTTCAGCAAAGGCTCCGGCGGGGTCTGGATCGCGGCGGGCGATGCAATCGAACGGTTCGGTACCATGGCGCTGACGATCGAAGACAGCGGCGGCGCGAAAACGCCGACCACGGCCCCGTTCGTCGCCGTCGAACTTTAGGGAAGTGTGCCTAACGGCCATGAACTAGCGCAGGAAGTTCAACAGCGAGTTGTTGGAGTTGCGTCCGATCGCCCCCAGGGCCGCCTGCAGAGCGTTCTGTTGGGCGGTCATCCTCACGATCGTTTCGCCGAGATCAATGTCCTCGATGTTGGCGCGCAGGCCCTGGAGCGAGGTGTCAGTATCTTCGGACCGCGTCTTGGATGACTCAAAGCGGTTGACGCGCGCGCCTACATCCGCACGGGCCTGTAGCACGCGGTCGAGGGCGCTATCGATGTTCGCTATGCCTGCGCTGATTGTGGCCACCGGTGCATTCGCGCTGAGGTTGTCCCGGAGGGCGATGAGGTCCGTGAAGATCGATCCGAACGCTGTTGAGCCGACGACGTTCGTGGCCACCGTGTCCTGCGCCGAGATGCGGTGCATGCGCTGCCCACTGTCGCCCTGGTAGGTGATCGCCGTGGGAGGGGTGCCGGTGAGCTGGAAGGCCGCCGTCTGAGTTTGGAAGCCGCTGAAGATGTACGCGCCGCCGAAATTGCTGTTGCCGACTTGCGCTAAACCCTGGATGATCTGCCCGACCTCGGCCGAGATGGACGCTCGCTCGGACGGCCCGTTCGTGCCGTTCGCGGCCTGCACCGAGAGTTCGCGGGCCCGCTGGAGGAGCTCCGTCGCACCATTGAGGGCGGACTCGGTGACGTTGAGGAAGGCCGTGCCGTTCTCCATATTGCGTCGCATCTGCGTTTCGAACGCGATGCCTTTGCGGTGCGAAAGCGCCAGTGCCGCGCCGCTCGGGTCGTCGCTGGCGCGCTCGATACGCTTGCCAGTGGCCAACTGCTGCTGGATACGGTCCATCCGCTCGGCGGCGGAGTTGAGGTAATCGACCTGGTTCGAAAGGCGAGATTGCTCGGTGATTCGCATCAGCGGCCAACCATGCCGGTGCGATTGATCAGGGTGTCGAGCATCTCATCGATCGTGGTGATGCAGCGCGCCGCTGCCTGGTAGGCTTTCTGTGCCGCGTTCATGTTCGAGACCTCTTCGTCCAGGTTGACCCCGGACGTTGACTGGCGGAGCTGTTCGAGGTGCGTATTCAGCAGATCGCTGGAGTCCGCCAGTCCCTTCGCGGAGTTGACGTCCGATCCGAGCACGCTCACAAGGTTGGCGTAGAACGCGTCTGGCGAGTTTTCAATCTGAAGGGTGTTGTTGCCGGCGGCGAGCAGGTCCGCCTGCTGGGCCGCGGCGCTGTAGCCGCCGGCGGACGTGACCTGGATAGTGGCCACGGTGTTGGCGCCACTCATGAACGCGATCGGACTCGTGCCCGCCGCCATCGCCGCCAGAATCGCCGTCCCGACGACCGGGCCGGTGGCCGAACCGTAGCGCAGATCGACGTTCGCGCCGCTGGCCGTCAAGAAGTACGTGCCCGGCTGGATAGCGTTCGAAATCGTCACTCCCGTGGCGGTGTTCCCAGCGCTCAGGCTCTCGCCAACGGCGAGGTTGGCCGCCGCCGTCCCGGCGATCATCGAAGCCGCGAGTTGCAGGTTTGCGACGGCGAGCGCCTGGCCGCCGTCGCCTGGCCGGCCGGCGGCGCTTGCTGCAGCGATCTTGCTCGCGTTGCTGACGAGCGTTGGGTTGATCGCGATGTTGGACGCGTCAGTGCCTGTGAAGAACGCGTTGCCAGTGGAGTTATCCAATCCGTAGCCGTTCTGGTGGACGCTGTTGATCGAGGCAATGAGGCCCTGGGCGAAGGTGTTCAGCTTGGCGATGACGCTCGGGAACTGCACGTCTCGGGCATCCAACACCCCGCGCAATGCGCCCGTGTTCGTTGTCAGGTCGGTCTGGTCGCCGACAAAGACGATTTTGTTCATGCCGGCGTTGGCCGTGTCCGTCACTGCGGCCACGTCTCGTGAGGTTGATGCGGTCACTAGCTCGTGGTTTCCGAGGTAGACCGTGACCGTCTTGTCGGGCTGCTCGGTGTAGGTGATCTGAGCGAGGCCGGACAGCTGGTCGAGCAGGACATCGCGACGGTCACGGAGGTCGTTCGCCTGGTCGCCATTCAGTTCGACCTGCTTGATCTGGAAGTTAAGCGTGGCGATCTCCGACGCCGCCGAATTGATCTGGCCGGCAATCGAAGAGACGCGGATGTTCAGGTCCGTCCGCTGTTGGGTGAGGTCAGCGTGGGCGCGTTGCAGACGCGACGTGAGGGTGGACGTGGAATGAACGAGAGCAGTGCGAGCGGCGGACGATTCGGGGTCGTTTACGACATCGTGCCAGGCCGACCAGAATTTCCCGAGCAGGCTGGAGATGCCATCGTCCGATGGGTCGTTGAAGACGACTTCGGCCTGCGACAGCGGTGCGGAGTAGGCGGAGTATTGGCCCTTGGTGCCCATGGTTTGCCGCGCTTGGAAATCGAGAAAAATATCGCGCATGCGGCGGACATCGCTGGCGTCCACGCCCATGCCCGTGCGCCCGAGGAGCGCATCATGGCTGTTCCGGTCGGCGTTGGTGATGCCGATCGGCCGCAGCAGGACGCGCTGGCGTGAAAAGCCCGGCGATTGCGCGTTAGCGATGTTGTGTGAAGCAACGTCCACCGCCAGCTGGTGAGCGCGTAGCGCTTTGACGGCGGTGTCCAGGCCGATTGACAGGCTCATGGGGCTGCCTCAGGCACTCCGCGAAACGATCCCGCGCGATTGGCGGATCTGCTGCTTGCCTTCGGCCCCATAGGTGGAGGCGTGCATGCCAGCGACATGATTCACCCAGCGTTCGCGCAGCTTGACGGCGCTGAGCAGCAGGCGCGCATTGCCTTCCTGTGCTTCGCGAAGCTGGTCGGCGAGCAAGATCATTCGGGTTGACGCCTCACGCAGGCCGTCCACTTCGTGCAGGTCGGCGAGGGGGAGGATTTCGCTGAGCGTGGCCTCGGGCTTGCCCACGGCGCCCATCATGCGCGCCCGGCGCAACTCACCGGACTCGATCTGATCGGCCACCACCTGCATCTCATTGCTCACGCGCTCGATCTCTTCGTAGTCGGAGCAGACCAGCGCCCGCTGCTCGGCGAGAGCGAGCGCGTTGAGGCGCAACAGGCCCTGCTCTTCTTCGAGGAGGACCGCAAGAATTGCGCGAAGCTCGTCCGCGGCGGCGTTCATCGGTTAGTCCGCCATGAACCCGGCGTTGGCCAGCAGGCGCTGCGCGATCTGGCGGGCATCTGAGGTGTACGTGCCGTTGGCGATGGAAGTTTGCAGAGCCAGCACCTTGTCGGATCGAACATCGGGCGCCTTGTGGACGGCGTGAGCTGCTTCGGCAACCACACGGCCGCGGCTGGAAAGCGCAAGCACATCCTGGCGGCCGGCGGCGCGCGATGCTTGGGATGCGTGGTCGCCATCGGACGGCTCGACGCCAGTTGCGCCGAGGCCGCTCATCGTGCGGCTTGTGTTGAGTGGGTTGAGGCCGTCGATTCGCGTCATGGTGGTGCTCCTTAGCGGGTAAGGTTGGTGGCGATAGCCAGCATCTCGTCGCCGACACTGAAGGTCTTTGCAGCGGCCTGGTAAGCACGCTGTGCGATAATCATGTTCGTAAACTCTTCGGCAATCTCTACGTTGGAACCCTCAAGGCTGCCTGGGATAACCCCAGCAAATCCCTGCTCCGTTGGGTTCCCCTCGCTGGACGGGCCGCTATTCACCGTTTCGCGGTAGAGGCCGTCGCCCATCGCTTCCAGACCTTGCGGGTTGGTGAAGCGGACCAGCGTCACCTGGCCGATCGGCTGGCGGGCGCCGGTTTCGTCCCGCGCCGTGATAAGGCCCGCCTGGTCGATGCCCGGCTGGGACATGCCCTCGGGGAGCGTTACCGGCGGCTGTAGGAATCGCCCGCGATAGCCCGTGATGTTGCGTGCGGCATCCACGCTCAGCGAGCCGAGCCTCGTGAGGGCCGTCGATCCGTCCGTATCCCGCACGCGAAAGAACGTGTCGTCCTGGATCGAAAAGTGGAGGGCATCGTCTGTCGACTGGGAAGTGGACTGGTTGAAGATCAGGTCGCGGGTTGTCTCGGCGACCCCGAGGCGTCCGCCTTCTGGCAGTTGCGCGGGGTCCGGGCGCCCTTCGGCCAGTGCCCGGTACTTCTTGTAGCCCTGCGTGTTGACGTTCGCCAGATTGTGGCCGATGACGTCCATCACGGATTGGTTGTGGGCGAGCCCGCTCGCCGCCGCGCCAAGAATCGTGACCATGAGTTATGCCCCAAACCGGCCGAGTTGGCCTGCTGCCTGGTCAAGCGTCCCATCGAGCTTCGCGAGCACGGTCTGGTTCGCCTGAAATGTGCGTTGGACGGCGAGGAGAGTTGTCATCTCCTCGACGAGGTTGGTGTTCGAGCCTTCCAGGAAGCCCTGCCGGACACCGCCCGGAGTTGCCTGCCCACCGGTGCTGGCAAGAAAGTAGCCTTCACCCGCTCGCTTGAGCGCCGTTGGCGAAAAGTCGTACGTCGCCACCTGATCGATAACGCTGCCATCGCCACGAGCGATGTTGCCAGCGGCGTCGATGGAGGTCCGCTCGGCCGGGAGGTTGATGTGGCCGCCATTCGCGTTGAGCACGTGGTAACCGTGGCTCGTCACCATATCGCCCGCGGCGTCTCGGCCAAATCGGCCGTCGCGGGTGTAGAACCGCGTGCCATCTGGAGACTCAACCTGGAAGAATCCCTGCGTGGTCGCGAGGTCCAGTTCGTTGCCAGTGGGCTGCTGGACTCCGTCCTGGTAGTCGGTTGCGAACTCGGCGATGAAGCTACCGGTGCCGATCTGGCCGATGACCTGCTGGATGCGCGCTGGCAGCGGCGCCGGCACCGGCGACTGCCGCGAAAGCAAGACATCGGCGAACGACTCCTGCGAGGCAATCTCGCGTTTGAAGCCAGCGGTGTTTGCGTTGGCGATGTTGTTCGCCAGCACATCCTGGTAACGCCACGCCGCTTCAAGGGCGTTAAACGCCGAATAGAGACCTTTAATCACGCGAATCCCTCCGCTTCCTGGTGCGCAGGACAACCGCCGCCAGGCCGCCCGCGGCGAGTACCGCCAGTCCCACCCGCAGCAAGCGCGTGGAGGTCGAAAGCGCCGCCGTCTCTCCCGTGTTGGGTAGAACCGCGGGACGGGTGTCCGCGGCGGTGCTGGTGGAGCCATCCTTGAGCACCGTGAAGCGCCCTGCGATTGATCGCCGCGCTGGATAGGCGGCTTCGGGCTCCGCGGGGCCACGGCCAGCAACCACGAACGTGTCATAGTCGAATCGTTTGAGGCTTTGAAGCTTCGTCTCCAGCGTACCGAGGCCGGAGGGTTGGACCGAAATTTTGCCGACGAGCAGCGGTTCGCCCTGGCCTCCCGTCAGCCAACCTTCGTAGCTGAACCCGTCGGTGAGCTTAAGGTTCTTCACATCCACTCGGGCGTAGGCCTCGGCGAAGCTGAACTCAAGCACGCCTTCGCCATCTTTGGGGCCCCAGTTCGAGAGCCCTTCCAGGTAGGTCAACTTCACGAGCTGCGGCACGCCGTTCGCCTGGACGGCGGGCGCCGCGCTCAGCAGCGATGCCAGCGCGACGGCCAGGGCACAGAGGCCCGCGGCGATTCGCGTTCCCAGCATTAGCTTGCAATCCCCTGGCGGCGGAGCAGCAGCCGGACTTCTTCTTCGCTCTTCTGCATGCGCCGCGCTATCGCAGTCACATCCACTCCGGCTTCGTTGGCGCGGATGGCAAGGCTGGGCACGGACACCCCGAACCCGCGTGGCTGTAGCGCCAGCACGGGGCGAGGCTCAGGCCGTTGGCCCGTCGCCCGGTAGGCGTGGCGAGCGGCGACGTTCGCCGCCTCTCGCGCGGCAACCTGCGTCGCTGCGGGCAGCGGGTGCACACGGTTCGAACGGTTGCGGCGGACGGGGGCAATGCGGCGCAGCGATTGCAGCTGTCCGTACAGGTAGACGATCCCGCCGAGGCAGATCAGTTGGGAGATGGCAAGCAAGGCGATTGCATCGTTCATGGCTGGATCCCTCCTAGGCTGCGCGTTCGCGAGAAAGTCGGCCCCGTAGCCGGCCAAGCGCCCGGCCGTGCAGCTGGCAGACGCGCGATTCCGAGATGTCCAGGATCTGGGCGATTTCGCGCATCGTCATTTCGTCGCGGTAATAAAGGCTGACGATCAGCCACTCGCGTTCCGGCAGACCCTTGACTGCCCCGGTCAGGGCATCAAGCATCTCCTTCTTTTCCAGCCGGCCCGTGAAGTCTTCCTGGTTCGGATCGGCGGGCAGTTCTGTCGGTGCACCACCGTCGTTGTTCTCGTCGCGGTCCAACAGGCCATCGAGCGAAATCGTCACCCAGCTGCAATCGACAAGCGTCTGGTGGTACTGCGTGAGCGTCAGGCCCATCGCTTCAGCTAGTTCGGCGCCGGTTGGCTCGCGCCCATTGGCAGCGGTCAGTTCGAGGTTCGCGGCGTCCATGCGCTTCGCCTTCTGACGCACCGAGCGCGGGAGGCGGTCCAGTGCGCGCAGGGCATCAATGATTGCGCCCCGGATGCGGCTGATGGCGTAGGTCTCGAACTTCACGCCCTTGCTGTCATCGAAGCGGTCGAGCGCTTCGATCAGGCCGATCGTGCCGTAGCTCAAGATGTCCTCGTAGTCGAGGATCGCGGGGAGGCCGATCGCCAGCCGGCCGACCACGTATTTCACCAGCGGCGCGTACTGCTGGATTGTGGCATCGCGGTCCCCGGTTGGGGTCCTTGCCTCGGTTGCCAGAGCCATGGAGGTACCTCTCATCAGACGTCATCGTCCTGTTTCCCGTTGCCAGGGAGTTTTGCGATTGCCGCCCTGGGCGGGACACGGAAGGTGAGCACAGCTTCCGCGAGGAAGGCG
The DNA here is from genome assembly GCA_039917655.1 of Tepidiformaceae bacterium. Lineage (GTDB taxonomy): Bacteria > Chloroflexota > Dehalococcoidia > Tepidiformales > Tepidiformaceae > PNKC01. The sequence goes on along the minus strand of JBDSJC010000163.1, from coordinate 34,682 downwards.
ACCACGGTGAACAGCAAGAAGACGAAGACCGCCCTCAGGAGCGAAAAATCAAGTGAGGCGCCGGCCTGTTGCCCCAGCCACACGCTCAACACAGCGACAGCGATCGCGAAGTAGAGGCCGTAGCGAGCAACGGTGTACGGGGCGAGCATCACAGCAGACCCCGGCGGCGCATCTCGAGCTGCCGGCGCATGAGGTAACGCGCGATTCGATCGCGGTCACCCTGAGAGATGTCCGTGAACTGACAATGGATGCGGCGATTGCGGTTGCCGGCGATCGGTTCTTCGACGCTGGTGACGCGAATGCGAGCGTGGATCCGACCGGACTCAGGCAGGTCTACCTGGATTCCGAGCCGTTCACCGGCGAGCGCCAGCTGACGCGATGTTAAGCAGATGCCGCCTTCGCTCAGGTCAACGATGGTCCCTTCGAGCGTCTGTGGTTCGTCGTCCGCAACGCGCCCGGCATCCATCACGAGGCGATAGATCGAGGTCGGCTTGACGGCCGTCTGCAGGCGGAAGAAGCCGCGCTGCTCGGAGTCCTCAATCCTCACCGGCGCACGGAGCTGCGAGAACTGGCCGCCTAGCCCTGAACCCGTGAACTGCGTGAGGAAGCGCCACCGTCTCCGTTCGTGGACATAGGCGGCGTGCACCACGGTGCCCTTGGCGAACGGCCGCGTGCGAAGGTTCTTCATCGGCGTGAGGATCGTGATCCCGGCCTCGGACACGTCCTCTACCGAAGTGACGTGAGATTCCACGCCACTCTCCACGGAAACTTCCATGCGGAGCCGGGTTCCGGGAACGAGCCCTTGTGCCATGAACGGATTGTTATGCGCTGGCAACGAGTCGCCCATTGGCTATCACCCCCGAAGGAGTAGTGAAGATCCCTGATGCCAGTGTGAAGAGATCAGCGACCGCGATCCCCGTGCTCACGTCGCGGCTACAAGAGAGAAATGCCACCCCGGCCCGGCGTTCGAGGACGACGCTCAACGCCGCCGCAAACGCCCCGGTGATGTCCGTGCACGTGAGGACAACACCAGCAAAGTTCGATTGGGGGAACGGGGCGAGGCTGTTCGCCAGCGCCAGCGGCTGCCAGTGCGCGGGGACCGCGAGGTAGGCGAAGTGCGCCGCGGACGCCACAGCCGGAGGCTGCCACGGGCCGGCCGGGACGTCCACAAACAGGCAGGCGCCACGGGCTGCCGAAGTGACCGCCTGGACCAACTCCTGGTTGGAGTAAGCATCGATCACCTGTAGCCCAAGCGCCTCCCCATAGGCGTGAATCTGCTCGCGGGCGGCGATCCGGCTGTTATCGGCTGCCACCAACAGCGCCGTGCGCCCGCTGTCGGCGCAATCCAGCGCCATGCGGATCAGCGCCGTCGTGCGACCAGAACCAGCAGCGCCCTGGATGGAGATGATTGAGGTACGGCGTTCGTCGGGATAGGCGACAGGCAAGGCGGAGAGAGCTTCGCCGAGCGCGTCCTCCATGCTGCGGCCAGGCAGGGCGAAGGGCCCCACCGCCAGGGCTGCCGCCTGCGAGAACCCGGCAGCGGTGAGATAGCCACCCAGGGCCGCCGCGGCGGCCGCGAATGGCCCGGCAACCGGTTCGTGGGCGGGGTCCAGGTGGGGGAGCGGCAAACGCTCCGCGCTCGGCATTTCGGTCTGGCTTTGCGAAGCCCTTGGCACGGGGCGGGCGGCGAATTTCAGCGGAGGCAGCTGCTCCAGCTCCTCGCTCCTCAACCTTGGCTGAGACCCAGGTGCGGAGGGGGCGTGTTCGACGAAACCTTCCAGCCACTCAGGCAGATCGCTCAGCTCGTCCGGCGGAAACGGGGTGGGCAGCACCTGCAGTTCTTGCGGGAAATCGTGCTCGCGCGCCGCCAGGTCTTCGAGGTCGCCGACCGTCCGTGGCAGCGGCTGGCGTTCTACTCGCGCGAGCACGCCGCTGACCATCTGCTGCTGGAGTTCGAGCGAGAGGCCATCGTCGTCCGGACCGTAGGCGAGCAGTTCGATGAGCGCCTCGGCGCCCTCGCGCAACAGGCTGCGCGTCTCCACGATGACCGCATCCGGGCCAAGTTCGCGGCGCACGCGCTGATAGATGCGTGCCAGGTCGTTACCGATGTAGCGCTTCGGTTCCAACGTTCACCTCAATACTGCCCGCCGCCTCTACCGACGTTTGCGGGGTTACTTCTGCGAATGACAGGACAACCACGTTCGGGAGCCTCCGTTCAAGCAGCCTCCGGAACGCGAGACGGATGCGTGACGAACAGAGGATGATCGGGTCGCGTCCGGACCCGGCCACGCGCTCCACCTCCGTGCCGACCACGCCCAACAGGCGCTGGAGCTGCCACGGCGGCATCGCGATGGTGCTCCCTCGGTCGGCCTGCTGAATGGACGAGGCGATCTCATCTTCAGTGCGCGAACCCACGGTAATCACGTTCAGGACGCCATCGTCTCCGGCGTACTGGCGGCTGATCTGGCGGGCCAGCGAAGCGCGGGCGTACTCGGTCAACAGGTCAACATCTCGCGTCACGCGGGCCTGGGTGGCGAGCGTTTCGCAGATGGTCACCAGGTCGCGGATCGAAACGCGCTCGGCCAGCAGGTTCTGCAGCACTTCCTGCACTTCGCCCACGGTCAGGTTGGCGGGGACGAGCTCTTCGACGAGCGCCGGGTAGTCCGTGCGCATGTTTTCCAGCAAGTTCTGCGTGTCCTGGCGGCTCAGCAGGTCAGGGGCGAACCGCTTCACAAGCTCGGTCAGGTGAGTCGCGAGGACGGATTCGGCGTCCACCACCGTGTAGCCGAGCAGTTCCGCTCGCTCCTTCTGGGCGGGCACGATCCAGCGCGCTGGAAGCCCGAATGCCGGCTCCTGCGTCTCCGTGCCGGGCACATCGCCTTCCGCGGTACCGGGGTCCATCGCAAGAAACTGGCCCGGGACCAGCGTGCCGCGGGCAATCTCCACGCCGCGAAGCTTCACCACGTAGGTCGTCGGTGCGTGTTGCAGGTTATCTCGCACGCGCACGGTGGGCAGGACAAGGCCGAGGTCGAGCGCGATCTGCCGGCGGATCATAGTGATGCGGCGCAGCAGGCCGCCGCCGGCCTGTTCGTCCACGATCGGGATCAGGCCGTAGCCCACCTCAATTTCTAGCGGGTCGACGGCCATCATCTGGATCACCTGCTGCGGCCCCAGCTGCTCTGGTTCCTTCTCCCCGGTCGATGGCAGCGGCGTGCGGTCGGCGACATCCTGGCGGTCGCGCTGTTGCTTGATGAAGTAGCCACTGCCGATGCAAATGGCGGCGATAGCGAGGAACGGCAGCTTCGGCAGCCCCGGCAGCATCGCAAACGCGCCGAGCATGCCGCCAGCCACGTAGAGCGGCCGGGACTGATTGGTAAGCTGCGAGAACATCTGGAGGCCAAGGTTGTTGCTGCCCGCCGAGCGCGTAACGACGATGCCCGCCGCGGTACTGATGAGGAGCGCCGGGAGCTGGGAGACCAGCCCGTCGCCAACGGTCAGCCGTGCGTAGGTTTGCAGCGCCTCGGCGGGGCCAACGCCCTGCTGCAACACCCCGATCGCGAGGCCACCGATGATGTTCACAAGAATGATCACGATGCCGGCGATCGCATCTCCTTTGACGAACTTACTGGCGCCGTCCATCGCACCATAGAAGTCGGCCTCCGAGGAGATCGCCTTGCGCCGCTCGCGCGCCGCCTTCTCGTCGATCAGCCCGGCGTTGAGGTCGGCGTCAATCGCCATCTGCTTGCCCGGCATGGCGTCCAGGGTGAAGCGCGCCGCTACTTCCGCCACTCGGCCCGCACCGTTCGTAATAACCACGAACTGAATGACGACGAGGATGAGGAAGATGACAAGGCCAACAACCAGGTTGCCGCCGACAACGAAGTTTCCGAAGGAGTGGACGACGCTACCAGCGTCGCCATGCAGCAAGATGAGACGCGACGTCGAGACGTTCAGAGCCAGCCTGAAGAGGGTCGTGATCAGGAGAAGCGACGGGAACACCGAGAACTTCATCGGGTCTTCGGTGTAGATGGCAACGAGGAGGACGACAACGCCAGTGGCGATGTTGATCGTCAGGAGCATGTCCAACAGCGCCGAGGGGAGCGGGATGATGAGCATCCCAACGATGCCGATGATCCCGACGGCCAGCAGAATGTCGGTCTGGCCGAGTACCTTGGCCCAGTTCGCCGATGGGGCGCGCACGGTCATGCGTCACCCCCGGCGGCGGCCAACGGGGCGCGGCGGCCTGCGAACGGGATCTTGGTCTTCAGGGCGTAGACCCAGGCAAGCACTTCGGCGACAGCGTGGAACAGATTCGCGGGGATGTACTGGCCCACGGGCACGGCAGCGAACAGCGCACGGGCCAGCGGCGGCTCTTCGAGCACCGGCACACCAGCCTTGCGGCCGACCTCTTTGATCCGCTGCGCAAGCAGCGCTTCTCCCTTAGCGATGACCATCGGGGCTTGCATGGTCACCGGGTCGTACTTCAGGGCCACGGCGTAGTGCGTCGGGTTCGTAACGATCACGTCGGCGTTGGGGACAGCGGCCATCATGCGGTTGAGCAGCGCCATCCGGCGACGGCGGATGGCCTGCTTGATCTGCGGGTCGCCGTCGCTCTCGCGCATCTCCTGCTTGACCTCGTCCTTGGTCATCTTCAGCCGGTTGCGATGCTGCCGGCGCTGCCAGGCGAAATCGCCCAGTGCCAGCATGAAGAGCACCACTGCCGCCCAGATGGCGATGTCGAACGCCAGCGTTGCGAGGCGGGCCGTCGCCGGCGCAATGTCCATCTCGCCCATGTTTGATATCTCTGCCATTCGCCTCTTCATCGTCACGTAGACGACGATCCCAACGACACCCATCTTGGCGAGCGACTTGAACAGGCGTATCCCGGCCTCCTTGGAGACCAGGCGCTTGGCCCCCGCCCCCGGGTTGACATGGCTGAGCTTCGGCTTCAGCTTGGCGCCCGAAAGGACGAGCCCGGTCTGGGCCACGTTCAGCGCGACGCCGGCCATCGCCAGCATGGCGAACAGCGGGAGCAGCGCAAGGATCGTCTGGCCTGCCGCATCGCGGCCGAACTGCATCGCGGAGGAGCGCGTGAACTCCTCCTGAGTTGGGTGCATCAACCCATCGCGAAGGATGTCCGCCATCCCCTCCCACAACCCGGGGCCGATCATCCGCATGCCGATAACCGCCACCAGCAAGACGCCGATCGAGACGACCTCTTCGCTCTTGGAGACCTCTCCCCGGCTGCGGGCCTGCTTCACCCGTTGCGCGGTCGGGGCCTCTGTTCGCTCCTGCGACATCTATCGCACCCCCAGGAGCTGCTGGCTGGAGCCCGTGAGCGTGGTGTTGATGACGCCGTTCATCAGCTGCATGGTGGCCGGGAGCGAAGCGCCCAGGACGATCACCCCGACAACGATCTTCACCGGCGCGCCAACCACAAGGACCTGCATCTGCGGCACCGTGCGCGCTACAAAGCCCATGCCGAGGTCGGTGAGGAAGAGCGCGGCCATCACGGGCATGGCGATGCGCACCGCCGTCACCGTCAGCCCGGCCATCAAGGGCGCGATCGCTCCTCCGCTGAAGGACCCGGGGTCGAACGTGCCGAGAGGCACCGCGCGAAGCGTCTCAGCGAGCGCCTGGATGACCATGTAGTGGCCGTTGATGCTGAAAAACACGAGCGTAATGAGCAGCAAGTAAAACTGGTCGAAAGTGCCGTGGTCCTGGTTGGTGATGGGGTCGAAGACGCCGCCGAGCCCGAATCCCATCTGCACGCCGATGATTCGTGAAGCCATCTGCACGCCGAGGAAGACGAGATTCATCGAGAGGCCCAGCGCCAGGCCGAAGAGCACTTCACGCATCACGCCGTCGATCACGCCGCCGATCTGCGAGGGCGCGACCGGCGCGGCGTCCCGTGTCACAGGGACGAGTACGAGCGCGAAGAAAACGGCGAACCCCACCTTCGTCTGCGCCGGGATGCCCTTGTGACTGAGCAGCGGCGCGGACACCAGCATCCCGCTCGTCCTGATAAGGATGAGCAGAAAACCGTAGCTGAGGTCCGGCGAGAGATTCATCTCTGGTGTGGCCTCATCGTCCGTAGTTGGCCATGTTCGCGAACAGGCCCGAGGAGAAGTTCAAGAGCGTTTCCATCATCCACGGGCCGAAGATCAACATCGCCACGAAGACCCCGATCAGCTTGGGCACGAACGTCAGCGTCATCTCGTTCACCTGCGTGACCGCCTGGATAATGCTGACGACGATGCCAACCACGAGCGTCACCCCGAGGATCGGCGCGCCGACCAATAGGGACACGGTGAGCGCCTCTTTCATCAGGCCCAAAACAACAGCTTCGTTCACTACGCGCGCCTCCCTGGCAAGTTAGCTGAAGCTCCCGACAAGAGAGCCAATGATCAGGTACCACCCATCGACGAGGACGAAGAGCAGGATCTTGAAAGGCAACGAGACGATCACCGGCGGCAGCATCATCATGCCCATACTGAGCAGCGCCGATGACACAATGAGGTCGATAATCAGGAATGGCACGAACATCACGAAGCCCATCTGAAACGCCGTTTTCAGCTCCGAGATCGTGAAGGCTGGTACCAGGACGTACGTCGGGACGTCAGCGACTGTCGCTGGCTTGGGGGTGTCACTGAGCTTCAGGAAAAGGCCGAGGTCCTGCTCACGCGTCTGCTTCAGCATGAACGTGCGCAGGGGCGCTTCACCTTTGGAGTAGGCGTCTTGCTGGGTGATGGTGCCGTTCAGATATGGCTGCACCGCTTCTTTGTTGATCTGCTTGATCGCCGGGGCCATGACGAATGCGGTGAGGAAGAGCGCGAGCCCCACCAGCACCTGGTTCGGGGGAAGCTGCGGGATGCCGATGGCGTTCCGCACCAGCGAAAGCACCACGATGATGCGCGTGAACGAAGTGACCATCACAAGGATTGCTGGCGCGAGGGAGACGACGGTCACGAGCAACAGAATCTGAATCGCGGCCGAGACGTTCTGCGGGCTCTGGGAGTCAATCATCTGGCCCTGACCACCGCTTCCACCGCCGCCGGTGGCCGTCTGCGTGGCACAACTGGTAAGGCTCAGGACGGCGAGGCTGAGCACCGCCAGACTAAGCAGGAAACGGCGCCGGGAGATTCGCTTACGGGGCCAACTGACGCGCACGTTCTCTCGCATGTCCGAATGATTCGAACTCTGGGTAGCGTAGGGAGCAGTGGTTGGGCCGGTTATTGGGGAAGGCCCATTGCGCAGGGAGGAAATCCCTGAGGCAGAGCGTCCGCCCCACCGAATCGCCCCAGTGGGCAGCCCAAGCTTCCGCGCTCGCCCCGGCTGTTTAGCCCCGGTCTCGGGTGACGATCGAAGGCGCGTCCAGGGGCGGTTGGCGGTTTCCCCGCCGCATCGAGTGAAAGAGTTCGCTGGCGAAAGCGATGACCGGCTGCTCGCTGGTGGCTGGCAGTTCTGCGAGCACGTTCCGCGCCTCGTCCTCGGTCAGTTCGTTCAGCATCGTGAGTTGTTGCGTCGTCGCGCCAATGGCGATGACGCGCTCGCCGAGGGCGACCAGGTGGATCGTCCGTCCATTGCTGATCGAAAGCGTATCCACCACACGCAAGAAGCCGGTCACGCTCCGCGGCCCAGCCGTCTTCTTGCCCCACCAGCGAAGGCCGACGATCGAGACCCCGATGATCACCGCGACCAGTGCGAGCCGCCACGCCAACGAAACGATCTGCCCGCCGCCGAGGCTGAAACCGTCGCCGCTCTCCGTCTTGGCGCCGGCCGTCGAGGCCTTGGGCGTCGCGGCCGCCTGCACCAGTGTGCTGTCCGAGACTCGCACCTCCGGTATCCCCGTCTGCGTGGGGCCGGACGGTGAAAAGAGCGAGATGAAAAGCAACGATACAACCAGCGTCGCTGCGAGGGCGCCCGCCCAAATTAAACGTTTGCGGGCGCGAGGGTCATTCACGAGACCCGTTCTTCCTGGTCGGCTGATCGGCGTACAACCTCAACGACGCGGATGCCGAAGTTCTCATCGACGACCACGACCTCGCCGCGGGCGATGAGACGGTCGTTAACGAGGATATCGACAGGTTCGCCAGCCAGGCGGTCCAGTTCGATCACCGAGCCCGGGCCGAGGCCGAGCACTTCGGAGACCGTGAGCTCGGTCCGGCCGAGCTCGACAGCGACGTTCATTTGTAGCCCGGCGAGCAGGTCGATCGGGCTTCTGCCGACTGGCGGCTGGGCATCGGGGATGGGTGCGAATCGTGCCCGGTGCGCCGCTGGGCCCTGCGCGATTGGCGTCGGTTCGCGCGGTTGCTGCGGCTGAGAGTGCGGCTGCGCTTCGCTCTCCAGGGGCATTCCCGCGAAGGGTCGCGGCCCCGTGCGGCGGTCGTCAATAAGTTCGGCGGCGTCGAGTTCGTCCTCGGTCAGCGTAAATGGTAACGAGTCGAGCAGCGATACTGCCGCCGACACACCGGTCGATGGCATGTCAGCGGCCGCGGCCGCCTCGGCCGGCATTGCGCTAGCGACAATGTCGAGGAACGTCCCCGGCAGCACCAAAGAGAACGGAAGCATCCGTCCGCCCTGAATGGCGGCGGTCAGCAGCATCGCCGGTTCGTCCATCGTGCCGAGCAGCGTGGGCATGGCGTTCGCCACCATGTCGTCCAGCGAAATGACAAGACCGACCGGGGATGCGCCGAAGACGGCGGTGTTCAGCGCTTGGACCACCTGCCCGAGGATCGTTGAGGCCACCACAAGCGTCTGCTGCTCTTCGTCCGTTGGGTCATCAGCCTGCGAATCGAGGAACATCGCGGCGACAGCAGTCCGCGCCACCAGGTACGCTGTCGCGGACTGCTCTTTGCTGGTTGAGAGTTCCAGCGGGACCACGAGATGGGGATCGCTGAACTCGCCCACAATTTCGTCCGGCATCACCAGCCGCCCATCCACCTCTTGCAGCGAAGGGAGCGAACCGAGCACCGACTGCAACGTCTGGGCTGCGGAGGCCCACACGCTCGCGCCCGCCGAATCGAGCGTGTCGGCCTGCGCGGCGGAAAGCAGTTGCGATAGGACCTCATGCGGTGCGGACATTGGTGAACCTCATTGCGTGATGAATGTGACGAAGTAGACGGTATCGACCTGGAGCTCGTGGAGGTCTTTGTTGATCGCTGCCACTATCTGAGCCTTGAGTTGGTCGCGGCCTTCTGCCGCCGAAACCTGCTCAACAGTCTTGCTGGCGAGAATAGTGGTGACGGCGTCCCAGACTCGTGGCAGCTCAGGCTTGATTTCGCCGGTGAAGGCCAGGTTTTTGGCGGTCAAGGCCTCGCCTTTGAGGCCAAGGTATGAATGCTTGGGATCAGTGAACTGCAGCGCCAGCACGAGCTTCACGTAGTTCGGAGCGGTCGCGGGCGCCTTAAGATTGAGGACGCGCTCTTCCAGTTGCACGGTTGGTTTCGGAGCCGCCGAAAGCTGCTCCTCGGTGTAGACGGGCGGCGGTTTGGCTGCCAGGTAGTGGGGCTTTATGTAGAACCAGAACGCCGCCAGCAGCAGCACAGCGACCCCGGCAAGGACCTTTTTGTCTTTCATCATGGCTTTGGTTTCGACCCTGCCGCGCTGAGAATTCGCTGCAGGTCCTCCTTCGTGGGATAGACGATGACGATGTCGGCCCGGCGATTAAGGGCCCGGCCCTCGGACGTGGCGTTGTCTGCCACAGCTCGAGTATCGGCATAGCCGGCGAGCGAAATTCGGTCCGGTACGAGCGGGCCCGCGGACTCCAGAAACCGCAGCACCCGCGAAGCGCGGGCGCCGGAGAGTTCCCAGTTGGTGGCGAAGTCCGGGCTGTTCACGGGCACGTTGTCCGTGTGGCCTTCGATGCGCAGAGCGTTCGGCAACCCAACGAGCGCGGAGGCCACCTGGGCGAGCACGTCCTGCGCGCCGGGCTTCAGGTCTGCGTTACCAGAATCGAACAGGAGGTTGTCGGCGAGGCTGATCGTGATCGAATCAACGTCGCTGCGTATGGTGATCTTGTTCTCCAGGCCGTTGAGCCTGGCGAACGACCCGAGCGTCTTGGCCAACCCTTCGAAGTTCTTGGACTTAATCTCGTCGATGCTCGGCGTTAGCCCGCCGCCGGTATTAAAAATGGGCGACGAACCGTTGGAGCCTTGGAGGACGCCCACACTGAACGCCTGATCGATGGAGTATTTGACGGTCTGGAGCTTCTTCGGGTTGGCATCGCTGGTCGCGTAGAGCACCACGAAAAGCGCGAAGAGGAGCGTGAGCATGTCCGCGTAGCTCACGATCCATCGTTCGTGGTTCTCTGGCTTCTCCGGCTCGGGCGGCTTTCTGCTCACGCCGCTTCCCGTTGCGCTTCGGCGCCGCCCGAGTCTTTCTTTTGGCGCTCCTTGGGTGTGAGGAAGCCTTCCAGCTTCTCCCGCACAATCCGGGGGTTGTCGCCGGACTGGATGGACATCAACCCTTCGACGACGACGTTAAGGGCGTGCATCTCGTGCTTGGAGTTGTTCTTCAACTTCGCCGCCAGCGGAAGCCAAAGGACGTTGGCGGTGAACACGCCGTAGAACGTGGCCACGAACGCTGTCGCGATGCCGGGGCCGATCTCTTCTGGTTGATCGAGGTGGGCCATGACGCCCATCAGCCCCATCACGGCGCCAAGCACGCCAATCGTGGGCGCAATGCCGCCCATAAACTCCAGGGCGGCGAAGTTCCCTTCGTGGCGGTGCTTCATGGAGTCCGCTTCGATCTCCATGATCTCGCGGAGCAGTTCGGGGTCCGTGCCATCGATCATGAGCTGCACGCCTTTGCGCGTGAACTCATCGTGAATGTTGCCGACATCGGCTTCCAGGGCGAGCAAGCCCTCGCGCCGCGCCTTATCGGCCATCGTCACAAAAAGGTCCACGGTGACGGCCGAGTTGTGGCCTTTGCCGCCCATCACGGCCTTGAGGATGAACTTGGGCAACCCGATCATCACCGGCAGAGGCTGAGAGATCATCACGGCGCCGAACGTCCCGACTATGACGATCAAGATTCCGGGGATATTGAACAGCGCCGCTGGGTTTCCGCCCTCCAGAATGTTTCCACCGATGATCCCGCCAAAGGCGAGCGCCAGTCCGATGACGGTTGCGAGGTCCATTAGGCGCTCCTCCGGATTGCGCCCATGCTCAAACGGCGGAATTCGGCGATGCGCTGGACAACGTCGTCGGGGCTCTCCGCGCAGACATACCGGTGGCCGTTCGTCAGCGTCACGTGGGTATCGTGGCTCGCCTCCATCACCTCAATGAGGTCCGGGTTGATGTAGAACTTGGTGCCATCAATGCGTGTCAGTTGGATCATCGTCGTATCCCGGGAGTACCAGAGGTGCAGTCAGGTTAGAGTCGGGTGGGAGTGGCGGTTATCGGGGAAATCCCCCGGCTCGGGGGCGTATTCCCCGAGGGCGAGAGCGCGGCTCCCTATCTCTCCCGGCGACTGCCGCGCTCCCCACGGGGCTGGAAATGCGAAAAGCCCGGCGCATCTCGCCGGGCTCCTGCTGGGGTTGCTTCCAGGGGTCCTGGGCTACCCAGCGACGCTCGATTCGCCGCCCATGTTGACCATCATTCTCTCGGCCTCTTCCATGCTTTCGAGGCGCACGATGCCCTTGCGGATGGCGTAGCGGATGAGGTCCGTGCGGTTGCGGGCGTGAAGCTTGGCCATAATGTGCGCCTTGTGCGCCTCCACCGTCTTCACTGAAATGTAGAGCTCGTTGGCGATCCCCTGGTTGGTGTGGCCCTCGGCGATCAGTTGAAGGACTTCACGCTCGCGAGAGGTGAGCGCTTCGACGCCGGTGCGCTGATCGGAGCGCTTCGCCTGGTAGAGAACTTCCGCAAGGTCAAACCCTTCGCTCAAGGCGCTCGAGAAGTAACTGTTTCCGCGATGGACCGTCTGAATGGCGAGGACGAGTTCGGAGACATCCGATTTCTTGATGATGTAGCCCGAGGCGCCGGCGCGGATCGAGTCCAGCAGCTGGTCTTCATCAACGAAGCCGCTGAGCATCACCACGCGCGTGCTGGGGGAAGAGCGGCGGATCTGGCGGGTGGCCTCCAGGCCATTCAGGCCGGGCATCACCACATCCATCAGTACCACGTCTGGCGAAAGCTTCTCGACCGCCTGAACCGCTTCGCGGCCATTCTCAACGTCGGCGACGACTTCGAGTTCAGGCTGGCTCTCCAGCAACATCCGGAGGGCCTGGCGGATCACGGCGTGGTCGTCTACCAGCAGGATGCGGATGGGGTGCTGATTGCGGTTCTGCTGTTGCGTCTGGTTCGAAGGGGCGGCTGACGTGCGAAGCCCAATGGGACGGCCTGGTGTTCGTGAATTGTTCATTCTTTCTCTTGTTCCTCCGGCAAATCGTCCCCCATCGAACTCCTGCCAACGATTGACCTGAGGCGACCCGACGGGAAAGGGTTCGCACTGGGTGGCGAAAACCCTTAAGACTTTGTCTAGTCTAGTGAACGAACAACACACGCGTATAGGGGATTACCCTGATAACCATCGCAATAACCCCGAGACGTTCCCAAACCGAAACCCTCCGTTCCCTCCGGCATGATGCCCAGCTTCCGACAATCTGTCATCGATGCCCACGAAGCGATTCCCCGTGGTGGTAAACACCCGAGCGAAGACCCAACGAGCGGCATGCCCCCGCCCCAAAACGTGCGCGTGCCTGGCGTTCCGAGTCATCGCCCTGGCGAAACGCCGCCGGGGCTAAATGCTAAAAAACGCGCGCTCCACCTGGCCGGGCTCAGCGATCAGGTGCAGTTCGGAGCGCAGCGCGAGGAAAGACTGAGAGTTGGCGATGTGTTCAGCGGTCACCTCGTCGGAATAGATCGCGATGCGCGCGACCTCGCCGCTGTCATCGTGCGGGCGCAGCACGAAACTCTCGAGACAACCGTCTTGGGAAGTGGAGAGGTCCGAGAGCTTGCGCATGACCTCTTCGAGGCGAGCTTCCTCTCCGCGGCGTGGCTTGGCTATGGACAGGCGGATGTATGGCATTCGACCCCTCTCACTACAGGAACGGGCGCAGTCTAGGGAATCCGGCGCGCTAGGGAAAGCAAAGGGCCCCTACCTATGACAGGCGGGGGCCCCTGGTGTTCGTCATCCGTTCAGCTCAGAGCCGAAGTTTGCCGTGGGAAGGCTGACGGCGTCGCTGCCGCTGCGGCAACGCGGCCTCTTCGGCGGCAAGATCGACAGGCGGACTCGTAAGCACTTCGTGGACGTAGCCGCACATGATGCAGCTGCCGTAGGTCCCATGCCAATCGCGTTCAACGATCATCGAGCCGCGGCACTTCGGACATGACTTGGGCGGGGCTTCTTGCAAAGCGGGCATAGATCTATTCCTCCATCGCACATAAGGCGGTATCAATTGGTCATTCGAGGGGTGAGAAACTGACCTCGAAACGAGCTACCTGCTCGCCAGGCCTTCCTGCTGCCGACGGGGTTAGCTGACGGGTTCGGGCAGAAGGACGCCCTATCGGCCGCTGGTGGCCGAATTCACCCCGGGATGTTGGATCCCCCGCTGCGCCTGAGGCGCACTAGGCAGTGGTGCACAAGTGTTAGAACCGAGCGCGTATGTGGGCAATTGCTCGCCTACCACCTGACGCTAACAACTCTGTGGTAAGGGTGTCAACCCTCCATTGCAGAATGATTGCACTTTTCTTCACAGATTTACCGGTAGGTGGGCATAAGAACCGAACGTAATCAGGGTTATCCCGGATTGGGCTCAGCGCGATTCCACAGCTCAACCCTTCGATATACCGCGGACAGCCGCGGCGGAGACGCTCCTGAACACTGGCGCCGCCATGACGAGTGGGGCTAGTCCCAGCGCAGTTCTCCCTCCAGCAGGCCCATCACGCGGAGATCCTGGTAGCGGCCGAACTTAAACATCGCCTGGCGGCGTGTCCCTTCGAGCTGAAAGCCAACCTTCTCGTAGACGTGGATGGCCCTGGCGTTCTCGGCGTACACCTCCAGCTCGATGCGGTGCAGGTTCATCATCTCGAAGCCGAAGCGGCAGAGGACGCGCATCGCATCCGTCCCGTAGCCGCCGTTCCAGAACGCTTTGTCGCCGATCGCGATCCCGAGGATTGCGCTTCGGTTCTCTGGCGACACGCTTTCCAGCCCCACGCCGCCGATCAGCCGGCTCAGGGTAATCGTCTCCACGCCAAACGACGCCAGGTTGTATCCAACTCGCGACGCGCCTTCGATGAACTCCTTTTCCTGGGCGTGGGAGAGCGGGTAGCGGATCGTGAGATGCTGCGTGACCTCCGGGTCGTTGAACCACTCGTAGAGCAGCGGTTCGTCTTCGGGCTCCCGCGCTCTCAGGCGGACCAGTCGTCCTTCGAAAGGTGATGACTCCATGTTGCTTCTCCTTGTTTTTTCAGCTCGCCCGCGAGGACGGACATCAGGATCAGGTCGTGGTGGGCGCCGTGCTTGAACATCGCATCACGCGTCCGGCCTTCGATGACGAAGCCCAACTTCTCGTAGCAGTGGACCGCACGTTCGTTTTCCGGGTACCTTCTCCCGTTGCTCCGGAGAAACGAAGAGGCCCATCGATTTGATGGGCCTTACTGCGATTCGCCGGTGCTGTTGCGAACTACGAAGAAGCGGCCCACCGGACTCCACGCGTATTCCCACCAATGCTCGCAGCAAAAGCGGCGATCGTCGCATGGGTAGGGACGGCGCGGGTAGCGAGCTTCAACATCTTTCAAGGAGACTAGCGCAAACGCATCGGCGATCGCAACACAAAACTTCTAGGTCGCGAGGTCAAGCAATCGGAACCCCTCACGTAGCCCCGCTTCGTTCAGCCGCGCATCCAACGAGACGAACGCCAACGTCGATGGACGGCCCTCCGCGGCCGCAAACGCTGCAGCCAGCTGGAGTGCGTCCGCGGCTCGAAGGTCGTAGGTCTGGAGCAGCCGGATGGCCGTTTCGCGGACGGCTGAAGCCGGGTCGATCTCTTTCCACGATCTCGACAGGTGGCGGAGACGGTCGATAGCGTCGCGCTCAAGGCCTTGAGTGAGCGAGTTGCTCCGACGGCGACGTGCGATGGCCGACATGCACTCAACCTCGGTGCCCCACCAGACGACCATCTCTTGATCGTTTCCCAGTCCTCGCACCATCGTCGAGGTGGTGGCTTCCTCGACGAGCAGCGGGACGACGGCCGACGCATCCCAGAACCTCAACGCCCCTCTCTTCTCTCTTCGAGCAGCGCCTCAAGGACGCCGGCTGGCTTGGAACCGGGCGGGAACGGGCGGAGGATGCGCTCTAGGGGCGACGGTCCGCCCCTCGTTGTCGCGACGCCATCTCGGATCAGGCGAGCCACTCTTCCATGGTCGTTATCCGCGCCCACATCGCTAACAATCCGCGCAACCGGGATGCCACGATCGGTGATGACGATCGTCTCGCCCGCCTTCACCTGGTCAAGCAGCGCACTCAGGCCGTTTTTCACTTCTGTAATCGACGCGCGTTTCATATGGCTAGAATAGCCTCTTCACGGCCAGCTGTTCAAGCGAACACTCGATGCCCTTCCTTACGTGCTTCGGCCAGCGCGGCGGCGATCCGTGCGGGGTGCAACCGCTTCGCGATTTACCCAGGCCAAGTTGGTTCTTCCAGCGCCAATTCTTAAGACGCGAAGACGAAGGCCGTGGATTGCTCCACGGCCTTCGCTGCTGATTCGGGATCGACGCTTAGCTGATGAACAGCGGCGCCAGCACGAGGGTAATCGTGCTCAGCAGCTTCACCAAGACGTGGAGCGCTGGCCCGGCGGTGTCCTTGAAGGGGTCACCCACGGTATCGCCCACGACGGCCGCCGCGTGAGTATCGGTACCCTTGCCGATGACTTCACCGGTCTTGTCGTCCCTCAGTCCACCGGATTCGATGAACTTCTTGGCGTTGTCCCACGCGCCACCCGCGTTGTTCAAGTACGTCGCCAACAGGACGCCTCCAATGGTGCCGACCATCAGCATCCCGGCCACCGCGAGCCAGCCTTCGTTGCCGTCTCCACCAAAGGCGTAGCGGAAGACGACGCCGACAGCGATCGGCAGTCCGACTGCGAGGACACCCGGCACCACCATCTCGCGCAGGGCCGCGCGGGTGGTGATATCCACCGCCCTTGTATAGTCCGGGCGGACCTCGCCGGTCATGATTCCCGGGTTTTCGCGGAACTGGCGGCGCACCTCTTCGATGATGCCCCCGGCCGCCTTGCCAACAGCGCGAATCGAGAGCGAGCTGAAGAGGAATGCAAGCATTACGCCTAGCAGAGCGCCGACGAAGACCTCAACCTTGCCAAGGTTGATTGGCATGATTCGCGGTAGCGGGAACGGGCTGCCCTCCGCGCCGATGGCGCAATCGGAGCCGGACTTCTTGTCCTTGGCGAGCTTGTTGATGTACGCGGTCGCTTCGTTACGGTCCGCGGTCAGCAGCGTCTCGATGCCTTTGTCGTTCAGGCCACAAGCCTTGAGGGCCGCTGAATGCTTGCTGATCGCCGCTGTCACGGCGGCCTGTTCGTCCGACCCTTGTCGAGTGAGGTCCAGGTCCTGGATCAGGTCCGCATATCGCGAAGCGTCTTCGTGGGCGATCTTTCCGAACTCGACCCGCACCTCATCGAGGTACGCCGTGAAGAGCAGGAAGGCTGCGAGCGCGGCGGAACCGACGGCGTAACCTTTCGTGAGCGCCTTCGTCGTGTTTCCGACGGTGTCCAACTGGTCCGTGATCTCACGCGCTTCAGGCTTGGTGCCGGCTGCCATCTGCGTAATGCCACCGGCGTTGTCGGTGATCGGGCCGAAGGTGTCCATGGCCAGCACATAGGCGGCGGACATCAACATGCCCATGGTCGCCACGGCTGTGCCGAAGACGCCGGTCGAGACGTTGCTCACGTGCGCCGTGATGCCGGCGGCCCCCTCAGGGTCGGCCTGTTGTCCGAGGACGAACGAGACGACGAGCGCGATACCGACCGTAATTGCGGTCACAGCGGTGGTTTCGAATCCAACCGCGGTGCCGATGATCATGTTCGTCGCGGCGCCAGTCTTGCTGGCGCGGGCGATCTCCTGCACGGGACGCCAGGCGCCCGCGGTGTAGTACTGCGTTATGTAGACGAAAGCGATACCGGTGAGAATACCGACCACGCCGCAGAGGAAGAACCAGAACCACGAGCCGGAGTCCATCATCATGTAGGTAGCGATGGCCAAACCGCCGACGCTCAGCGCGGTGATCACCCAGTAACCACCGTTCAGCGCGCCCATCGGGTCCTTGATCCGCTTCGCCCAGAAAGGGACGGTCAACATGCCGATGATCGTGGCGAACACGCCGAACGAACGGAGCACGAGCGGGAAGAGGATCCATTCCACCCGGCCGGTGGCCGTGAAGATGGCAACACCGAGGATCATGGCGCCGATGTTTTCGGCGGACATGGATTCGAACAGGTCAGCGCCGCGGCCCGCGCAGTCACCAACGTTGTCGCCGACGAGGTCAGCGATGACGGCTGCGTTGCGTGGGTCGTCTTCCGGAATTCCGGCTTCGACTTTACCAACCAGGTCCGCGCCAACATCGGCGGCCTTCGTGTAAATGCCGCCACCGAGTTGCGCGAACAGGGCGACGAAGCTCGCGCCGAAGCCGAAGCCGACGATCAGGAACGGCGTCTCATCAATGTTGTTGCCTAGCACCCGGCTGTAGATCGCGAAGATGCTTGAAACGCCGATGAGGCTGAGCGCCACGACCAGAAAGCCGGAGACTGCGCCACCACGGAGCGCGGTGTTAATTGCGTCGGCGAGGCTATTTTGGGCCGCCGACGCTGTGCGGCCGTTGGCCCGGACTGCGATCGACATGCCGATGTAGCCCGAGAGGCCGGAAGCGATTGCCCCGACGATGAAGGCGACGCCCGTAAGGACGCCGGCCTCACCGGACCCTTTGAAGATAGCGACGATCGCACCGACCACCACGGAAGTGACCAGCGCGAGGATGCCGATAGTGCGGTACTGGCGGCTGAGGAAGGCATTTGCGCCCTCCAGAATCGTACCGGCGACCTCTTGCATTTCCGGCGTGCCTTTGTCCCTGCGCAGGACGTCATAGGCAAGCCAGATGGCAAATAGGACCGCCGCGGCGCTTGCCGCAGGGATCATGATCTGGGCCAGGAGCATGGAACCTCCCCCTCCACCGATAGTTTGAGTGTGTGCCCTCCCCGTTTTAGGACACGCGGAACCGACGGCCGCCCCAAAGACGCGCCGAAGCGTGCGGAGTCTAGCAAGCCGAAACTTTACGAGCCACTTACATTTCCAGCCTGTCGCTGCTCAGTGAAAGGGTTGCATCAAGGTGCCAATGATCCGTTCATCCATGGAGACGGCAGCCGGGTGACCGCCAGGCTCGCCCCGGCAGTCTCCAACCGCTTTAACCTGTCGTGCCGTACCTTAAATCGCAAAGATCGCTGGGGAGAACCACCATGCGCGAAGTAGCTGAACTGAACGGCGACGGGATCGCGGCCGAACTGCGGGACGCGATCCACTCCCTCAACGAAGCGCTTGGCAGCCTGATCGCCTTCCGGCCCGTCGATTGGAGCGTGGACCGGCGCGAGGTCTCATCCGCCGCGATGGACGAAGGGATCGAACTGACGCGGACACTTGGCGCCGCTATGAAGTACCCCACCGTCACGAAGACTGACAGCCCCAACCAGGTGCTGCGCGACAAGCTGGACCTCGCCGTGATCCACCGCCCTTGCCGTACCTACCCCGGCGTGAGCACCAACTACACGGGCAAGATCGACCTCCACGTGGTGCGCGTAGCCACCGGTGGCACCTACGAAGATGCTGGCAAACGGCTCGGCTACCATTCCGCTGTGAGCATCCGCGTGATGGAGCGTACGCCGGTTGAACACGCCGCCCACTTCGCCTTCCGCCTCGCCGAACGGCAACGTCACAGCGTCGTCTCGACGAGCAAGTACACCATCCAACGGGCCGCCGACGGGCTGTTCGAAGAGGTCGTCGATGAGGTGGCCGCCGAGTACCGCAACACCGAGCACCATCGCGAACTGTTCGATTCACTGCTGGCGAAGCTGATCATGCACCCAGAGCGCTACGACGTGATCGTCACGCCAAACGAATACGGCGACTTCCTCAGCGACGCCGTTTACGGGTTGATCGGCTCCATCGGCCTGGGCGCGAGCGCTTCATACGCCTTCACCCCCAGCCACCAGCCGTCGATCGGCATCTTCGATCCTGCTGGCGGCACCGCGCCGGACATCGCGGGTAAGGGGATCGCCAACCCGGCGGGCGCGATCGAGGCGTTCGGCTACCTGCTGGAGTATTGCGGCCACCACGACATGGGCCGGCGCCTGGTCGATGCCGTCCACGATTGCATCGCCACGGGCGCAAAGACCGGCGACCTCGGCGGCAAGCTCAGTACAATGGACTTCACCAAGGCCGTCATTGCGCAGGTTATCCCGAAAGTCTGAGGCGCTGCGGTAGGGACGACAGGAAGGGCCAGGTTTCGACCGCCCTCACGTGATCGCGATCCCACTGGCGTTCGTCGCCGGATGGGCAGCCATGGCGGTGTACGTCCTGGCCGCGGCCATCTGTTCGCCAACCACCGGCGCGGTGGCAGCACCGGGCTGGCGGTGGCTGCGATTTTCGCCGCGATGGTTGCGACCACGGCCCTCGTGCTCAGCATCGTCTTGTGGTCGGTGGCTGAGTGGCCGGCAAGCCAACGAGTGATCAGTCCTCCGGGCGCGAGGGCATCGCACGGCGCTGGACTATCGCCATCGTCAGGTCTCCTCGCGTCCTTTCAAGGATGCCGCGCGTCTGGTCCGTTGTCCGCCGGAGACCGCCGGTCATTGCGTCAGGAAAATCGA
Organism: Tepidiformaceae bacterium; assembly: GCA_039917655.1. Taxonomy (GTDB): domain Bacteria; phylum Chloroflexota; class Dehalococcoidia; order Tepidiformales; family Tepidiformaceae; genus PNKC01. Next base: position 14,809 of record JBDSJC010000163.1, on the reverse strand, counting down.
TGGTGACGAGCACCGAATAGATGTCGTCCATCGCCCGGAGGATCTCCTCGCAGCCCGCGTACTGGCCGCTGCGAAGCCGATCGAGCAATAGTCGGCGCATCTCTCCGACCGCCTCGGCGATGCCGTTCAGATACGCCGGATACTCCACGCCCAGCTCTTCGGGCGAGGGGAGCGTGCCGCCCGAGACCAGCGCGAGCGTTGCTCGCGCCTCCGCGTACTCCTTCTGGGCGTCGTGCAGAAAGCCAGCGTGGTAGATGTCTGCATGATCGGCAAGCGCAGCGACCGCGTCGTCGCGAATTGCCTTCGCCTCATCGAGCATCGCAGCGGCTTTCGCGAACTCCCCACGGTGGACAGCACGAATGCTGTTGGCGCTCATCCTGATCAGCGTGCGGCTCGCTGCAAGGCCCCGTTCGCGGGCAGCGTTCTTGGCATCGAAGTGCTTGACGATGCGTGGGATGATCGAGTCGAGGGGAGTGGTGTCAGGCAAGACGACTCCTATTTTGGATTTTGGATCTGGACGTGGAATTGCGGTTTGGCCAGTTCTTAATCCAAACTCACTACAGGTCTTTGACCGCGTCCGGCAGTTCGCCTTCGCGCGCGGCGTCGATCATTTCGCGGGCGCCGTCTGGAAGGTCCATGCCGTACTGGTCGAATTTCTTTTCGACCCAGGATCCGATCTGGCGTGGGTCCCGGTAGGCGTCCGGGCCTCCACCACCGTCGGCCGGGTCTCCATAGCGATCGATGATGTCCGCGCGGCTGTACGTCCGTCCGAACTTGGACATCAAGCGCGACGTCTTCGCACTCTTGCAGTGCTCGCAGGCGACCTTCAGTTCGGTATCGACCTTGCGCGTGAAGTGGTTGGTAACTTTGCCGCAATCGGCGCAGCGGAATTCGTAGATGGGCATAGCAGGATTGTCGATTGCCCTGCGCTCATTGTCGATGAGGCTGGGGGAAATCCTGAACGGCCTTCAGTCCGGTATTTCGAGGCCACGGAAATGCTCGATGCGCGCTGGTTCGCCATTGGGGCCGAGGTCGATGCTCACGAGGTCGATGCGCGCTTGCTCCGGCGAGACGGCGTTTGTCTCGCAGTGGTCCATGGCGCACTGCCACATCCGGCGCAGCTTCGCGGGAGTCAGGGATTCCGCCGCCACCCCGGGCACGGTGCGCCGCGTGCGCACCTCGACGAACACGAGGTCCGTGCCATCTTGGACAACTAGGTCGATCTCCCCACCACGAGTGCGCACGTTCCGCGCGAGCACTCGCATCCCTTCAGACTCCAGCCGGTGCGCCGCGACCCGTTCTCCGAAATCACCGAGCGCTTTCCGAGGGGTCACCATCTGAACACGGACTGGGCAACGGGAGCATAGCTGTGGCGGTGAATCGGGCACGGACCACGCTGCCGCAGCAGCATCTTGTGCTGGGGGGTGGGGTAGCCCTTGTTCTGACAGAAGTTGTAGCCAGGGTAACGGGCGCACATCTCGGTCATCAGCGCATCCCGTGCCACCTTCGCGACGATGCTCGCCGCACCAACGCTGACGCTCAGCGCATCGCCGTTGATCACGGCACGCAGGTTCGGCAACGGCAAGTCCAGCGCATCGGAGATGATCGCATCGGGCTTGATCGAAAGCTGCTCGAAGGCGCGGAGCATGCAGAGCCGCCGCGCCGGGAGGATGCCGATGCGGTCGATCTCCTCATGCGACGCCCAGCCGATGGCGAAGGGGACGGACGCCCGGATCAACGGCGCGAGCTCATCGCGCGCCCTCTCCGAGAGCACCTTCGAGTCGCGCACCCTGGAGTACCAGCGGAAGCGCTTGCCCGCGGGCAGGGCGACGACGCCGGCCGCCACCGGCCCGGCGAGCGGCCCGCAGCCCACCTCATCCACGCCCGCCACCCAGAGGGCGCCGGCGGCCCAGGCTTCTTTTTCGAACTTGAGGCTGGGGAGCGGGTCACCTTTGGCCATGCGCGAATGGTAGCGCCCGCCGCCGCTTGGCGAGAGCACTCTGCAGGATGCTTCACACTCACGGCGAGCCTTGTCGGCGGCAGCGGCCCCCTCAGTGAACTGCCGCATAGACGGGCGAATGGGCCGGGAACAGGTTGCCAGAGTCAGGTCACCCAGAACCCAGACAAGGAGAAACGTCATGTATCAGATGGAACTAGACCAACTTATGCGCGCCAACATGATGGACCGCGAGCTGGAAGTGGCCGCCCTGCTGCTCTCCGCCGAAGCCCGCCGCGGGTGTGCCCGGACCGGGAACTCGCTAAACGCGCGAAAGTTCAGGCTCGCTCTCCCGAAGATCGGGTGGGCCGCACACTTCCACTTCACGCACCACCACCTCACGCACCACACGCACCACACCTAGACAGGAACCGGTTCCGCCGCAGGCTCGCGCTCGGCACCACGAGCACGACCTGCGGCGAGACCCACTCAGTTGCCGGGCGAAGTGCACCTGCGTAGTCTCGCCTCCAGCCACAGCCCTGGAGACGCCTCGTGCCACTTACCCAAGCCGACGAATATCTGACCCACCAGACGCCGTACACCTTCGACACCGTCGGGACGAGCGACCGCAACTTCTACGATCGCTACTTCTTTAACGGTTACCGGAGAGACGGCGAGGTCTATTTCGCAGTGGCCATGGGGCTGTATCCGAACTTGGGCGTGTTCGATTGCGCGTTCAGCGTGGTGCACAACGGACGCCAACGCTTCGTCCGTGCGTCTCGGGCGTTGGGCCCCGACCGCATGAACACCTCCGCGGGCGCTATCTCCGTGGAAGTGATAGAGCCGCTGAGGCGCATCCGTGTCACGGTCGCCCCGAACCAGTGGGGAGTGAGCGCGGACCTCGTTTTCGAAGCCCGCTCCCTGCCGATGGAAGAACCGCACTTCCTGCGCCGAAACGGGCCGCTGCTGGCCATGGACTACACCCGCATGACGCAGCACGGCCAGTGGAGCGGCACGATCACAATCGACGGCACGACCTTCGAGGTGCGCCCGGACGCCTGGTGGGGTTCCCGTGACCATTCTTGGGGGATCCGCAACGTCGGCGGGCGCGACCCGCGTGGTGCACCACTTACCGCGGCCCCGCAGTTCTACTGGAACTGGGCGCCGCTGAACTTCGAAGACCGCTGCACGCTTTTCACAACCTCCGAACTACCCGATGGCACGCGCTGGCACGAATCCGGCGAAATCCTGACACCTTATCCGGAGGCGACGGCCACGCGAGCGGTCGTTTCGCACGACCTGAAGTTCGAGAAGGGGACGCGGTGGATCGGCGATGGTTCGAAAATCCGTCTGACACCCGGCGTGGGCGACCCGTTCGAAGTGACGTTCAAGCCGCTATACCATTTCCTGATGAAAGGTATCGGCTACGGGGAACCGAAGTGGGGACACGGCATGTGGGTGGGGCCGGATGAGCAGGATGGCGGCGAATACGTCCTCTCCGAAGAGAACCCCATGGCCAACCTGCACGTCCAGACGCTCTCGCAGGTTACGGCGGGCGGGCGGGAGGGCATGGGCGTGTTCGAAATCATCGTCATCGGCCCGTACCCACGCTACGGTTTCAACGAGGCGATGGACCCGGCCTCGTAGATTCCCCCAGCGGATTCCGAAAGAGGACTACCGCGCGGCCGGGGCGTTCTCGTACATCTGCGCCATCCCTTCCATCACAACATCCGCGAGGTCGAGGATGTTTTCGATGGCGACCACCGCCTCTTCCGTCGAAAGCCCGGCCTCAGTCGCTATCTGCGATGCGGTCTCTTCGAGCGAACGGCGCATGCTGTTGAACGTGCTGACAGCGACGGTGAGACGCACTTTGGAGCCAACCAGCGTCCGGCCATATTCGTGCCCGATGGTTCGCGCATCCTCGGTGAAGCGTTCTTTCTTCGAATCCGAGGCGATGTAGCGCGCAAAGAGATCCACCAGTTGCCGGCCCATCAACCGCAGCCGGTCTCGGACGTCATCCGAGAGCGTGTTGAAAGCGTCCATGGAGTGTGTCTGACGCCCGCGGCTGATGCGCCGCTTCACCCGCGCGAGCGCTATGTCACTGATCCGGTCGGTGTCCCGCGCGGGGGTGGCGCCGGGGGTCGATGCCATGAAGCGCTTGAGGTCGTCCTCCAGGATCCGCCGATGCCCGCCAGGCGTACGAAACGACCCGATTTCGCCGGCATCAGCCCAGCGCCGGATCGTAGACTCGCTGACGCCCAGGAGGCTACTGGCGGAGCCGAGGGTGAGCCATCTCTGGCGGGGCGAGACGGGTACGTCATCGGACATTAGCAAACCTCAGTAAGGTTGCCAATCCTTCCAGTTGGAAGGTGCCATGTCAATCATGATTTGGCGCGCCCCGGCGGTGGCCGATCTCCGCCGCCCGGCTGATCACGCCGTCGCCAAAACGTTCGCGCAAGCCAGTCAACGCGTTGGCCAGGTCATCCGCCTCTAGCGTTTCGCCAAGACGCAGCTGCTGAGCGCGCTCCTGGAGGTTCGTCGCGCCGAGCCCGACGAGCCGCACAGGCCGCTTGCCGTTTTCGGCCCAGACGCGTTCGAACAGTGCCGCGGCTGCCTCAAAGAGTTCGCCAGCGAGGTGAAACGGCTGCGGACTGGTGACCGAACGGGTGAGCGTTTCAAAGGGCGGGAAGCGCAGCTTGAGCGTCACCGTCCTTGCGGCGCGGCGCTCACGTTCGAGGTCAGCGGCGACTCGCTCGGCGTGACCGAGGAGCACTCCTCGCAGGCGAGCGCCATCGGGCTCATCTTCGCCAAAGGTTGTCTCGCGGCTGATTGACTTTGCCTCGCCCCGGCCGGAAAGGACCGGCGAGTCGTACACGCCCTGGGCGCGGCTGTGCAGCTCCGCGCCGTGCCTGCCGAAGCGTGATTCGAGCACCGGGAGGGGCACGGCGGCGAGGTCGCCGATGCTATGGACGCCCAGCGAGGCGAGCGTCGCGGCGGTCTTCGGTCCCACCATCGGCAGCTCGCGCAGTGGGCGAGGCGCGAAGAAGGCGGCTTCGTCTCCCGCAGGCACGATTACCAGGCCATCCGGCTTCCCGGCGTCGCTTGCAACCTTCGAAACGAGCTTGTTGATGGACACGCCGACCGACCCCGTGATCCCGATTTCGACCAGGATGCGGCGGCGAATATCGCGGGCGATCACCTCCGGCTCGCCAAAGAGCCGTTCGCTGCCAGCTACGTCCAAGTACGCTTCGTCTGCGCCCGCGGGCTCCACGAGCGGCGTGTAGTCCCGCAAGATCGCGTGGAACGCGCGTGAGGCTTCGCTGTAGTAGGCGTAGTCGGATTCGAGGAAGACCGCATGGGGGCAGAATTGGTGCGCGCGGCTAACGGGCATGGCCGAGCGGACGCCGAATGCGCGCGCTTCGTAGCTGCACGTGTTGACCACCCCACGCGCTCCAAGCCCACCAGCGACGACAACCGGCTTACCGCGCAGTTCGGGGCGGCGCAGCAACTCCATCGAAACGAAGAAGGCGTCGAGGTCAACGTGAAGGATCGAGGCTTTGCGCGGAAAGATCATAGGCGAACCGATGTTCGCATTGTAGCTGCTGCCGCCGTGCCTGGGGCTAGCTAATTAGGGTCAACAGCCCCGCAAAGGCCGTGAAAGCCACTGCGGCGGCCAGTAAGTGGCGTTCGGCTGTGAGTCTGTACATCGTTCTCTCCCGTGCTGGCGCAAGCTCACCGGTCGTAATCGCGGAATCCGCTCAATATGGTGCCCCGGAGCTATCGAAGTTATGTCACCCCGTCAACCTGGCGACTCTCCGGGGCCTGCGCGCGTCCGCTATCCTTGGCCGATGGTTTCCATTGCGGTGATCGGCGCGGGTGCGGTGGGCGGCTACTACGGCGCGCTCCTCGCGCGCGCCGGCCACGATGTCCGCTTCCTGATGCGCGGCGACCTGGCTGCTGTGCGCCGCGATGGCCTGGACGTGCGGAGCATCCGCGGAGATTTCCGGCTCCCGTCGGTCTCCGCGTTCGCCACGGCCGAGGAGATCGGCGCGGTGGATTGGGTGGTCTGCTCGCTCAAGGCCACGGCGATCGGGCAGGCGCGGGAGCTGGTTGCGCCCTGCCTCGGGCCGGAGACGCGCATCCTCGCGTTGATGAACGGACTTGGCGTCGAAGAGCAGTTTGCTGCCTGGTTCGGCCCCGCACGCGTGTTCGGTGGGATGGCCTTCGTGTGCATCAACCGCGGCGAACCGGGAGTGATTCACCACCTTGAGTACGGCCGCGTGTCCATCGGGCACTTCGAGGACAGTCCCAACGAACTCGCCCGGCTTCAAGCAGTGCTTGAATCGGCCGATATCGAAGTGACCACTGCTCCCAGCCTGCGGTACGCTCGCTGGGAGAAGCTCTGTTGGAACATCCCTTTCAACGGGCTGAGTGTGGCCGGCGGCGGGATCGGCACCCAGAGCATCGTCCAGGATGGGCCAATGCGGGCCACCGCGGAGCGCGCGATGCGTGAGGTGATCGCCATCGGCAACGCCGATTTGGCAGCCTCGGGGGCAAGCGCGCGGCTGGACCCGGAGGCCGTGGTGGACCGGATGTTCGCCCAGACCGGCACGATGGGGGAGTACCGCACCAGCATGGTGATCGATTTCGTGCTCGGTCGTGGGATGGAGAGTGAGGCGATCTTTGGCGAGCCGCTGAGGCGGGCGCGACGTTTGGGAGTGGACCCACCGGCCGTCGAAACGCTTTATGCGCTCGTCCGGGCGGCCGGCAGGCGGCAGCGCGGCGAGCTGACAGCGCTCGCCCCCGCGGACCTGGCTGTTGCCCCACCGTCAGTTGTTTGAAGTGCACGTGGGGGGCCGCTAGACTGCGCCAACCTGAAAGCAACCCCGCAAGAGGAGTGATCGAACATGGACATCCGCGACATCCTGATCGACGGTATTGGCCAGCTCAATGAGTGGCTGGACAATGCGCTGAACGAGGTAAGCCCGGAGCAGCTGAACTGGCTGCCGGAGGGCCAGTCGCTGAGCATCGGCTTCAACGCCTGGCACATCCTGCGCACGCAGGACAACATCACGAACTTCGTGATGCAGCGCAAAAACCCCGTCTGGATGGAGGATGGCTTCGTCGAAAGGATGGGGCTCCCGAAGGTCGCCCAGGGCACGGGGATGGCCCTCGAAGACGCCCGCGCCATTCAGATTGCGGACCTCGCGATGCTCTTGGAGTATTCAGCCTCGGTTGCGAAAAACTGCGCGGCGTTCTTGAAAGACGTGCCGCTGGAAACGCTCGAAGAGGTGCAGATGATCAAGCCGCTCGGCGAGATGCCGCGTTGGAAGGTCTTCCGCCAGGTGATCATGACCCACGGATTCATGCACCTTGGAGAGATCAACGCGCATAAAGGTCAGTTGGGGCTGCCCTTCGGGATCTAGACCGGCGATTAGTCGTCGTCCCGCTGGCTGCGGAGGAACGCTTCAACGTCGAGCACCATATCCTCACCGGGAGGGAGCGGGGTGCCTTCCGTCGTGGGCCTGTCCTCTCCGGAGTCCATCGCTGTCTCCAGCCGGCGGACGTACTCCAGCACATCGGCGTTGCCCGAGATGGCGGTATTTATCTCATCGACAAATCGTGAACCAGCCGATTCCAGTTCGCTGTAGTCGAACTGGATGTCGAGAAGTTTCTGTAGGCGCTTCAGCAAGGCCACGGTCGCCGGCGGGTTCTGGGACGTTGTGATGTAGTGCGGCACGTTGGCCCAGAGGCTCGCCGCTGGCAGTTCTCGTTCACGCAGTTGCTGGTGGAGTATTCCCACGATCCCGGTTGGCCCTTCGTAGTTGGAGACGCTCAACTCGAGATCTTTCGCGACCGACGGATCGAAGGCGCTGCCCGTGACGCGTACGTCGCGCGTATGCGGGACTTCCGCCATCAACGCCCCAAGCGAAACCGAAAGCTTCACGTTCATCTCGCGGAACAGATCCGCGTAGGCGTCAGCGAAAGTTCGCCAGCGGAGGTTTGGCTCGATGCCTACGGCCACCACAATGTCGTGCGGCCCGGCAGGGTTGCGAGCGTAGAAGAAGTCGTTTGCTGGCCAGCTGATTTCGCGCTCATCGCGGCTGTTGATGCGGACTGTCGGTCGCGTCTCGCGGAAGTCGATGAACGGCTCCGGGTCAATGCTAGCGAACTTGCGCGCGCCGAGCCGGCGGACAACGAAGCGGGCGGCATTGGTCGCTGCTGAGGCGGCATCATTCCAGCCGGCAAAGGCTACGACCGCGACGGGGTCGTGAAGGTCTGGCCGGCGATCAACTTGGAGAAAGTCCACCTATCGAGGATAGCAGAGCAACGCGGGCGCTACTCGGAGACCGGCACCCAGGCGTTTACCAGCGTGCCGCCAGGGACGCCGTCGCCCGTGATCTTGACTTCCCCGCCGATCGCGGCCACGCGCCTCGCCCAGCGGGCAGAGGAGTCTCAGATTCAATCGGGCGATGATACCCAACGACCGGTCGGCCGAATGAGTACCAGCGACGAGGCATGGGGAAGAACCCGGCGCGACTCATCCGCACCGGCAGCTGGCGAACCCTCTGCGCGTTCGGCGGCCGCTGATATTCTTTTGCCATGCAGGATCGGTACTTCGGCGATGTGGGTGACTTCGGGAAGTATGGACTGCTTCGGGCTCTCTGCGGTGTGCAACCGCAGGATCTGGCCCTACGGCTGGGAATCGTCTGGTACTTGGTCGGCGACGAAACGCACAATAGCGACGGGAAGCACGTTGGGTACCTCGACAAAGCCGACAAGTATCGAATTTGCGACCCCAAACTATTCGACGCCTTAAAGGGGGCTGTATCGAGGCGTCGGTCCGTTACGCTTCTCCCCGACATGGGCGTCCTCCCACCCGGGACGGTGTACTTCGACGACCGTTTGGAGCTTTCTGGTCTACAGCATGGCAAGCGCGAAACCAGCCGGGCTTTGTGGTGGGGAGCAGCGCTTCGAGCGACCGAAGAATCCCAGCTAGTGTTCTGCGACCCAGACAACGGCATCGCCATCGACCCAGTGAAGCTGCTCTCGAAATTCGGCGAGAAGTTCGCGGGGCTGGCGGAGCTGACGGCGCTCCGCGAGCGAGGACAATCCGTAATCGTTTACCACCACGCCGACCGCAGTGCGAACGTCTCGACGCAGGCGCAGCGGTGGGCCAACCAGCTTCGAGGTTCGGTGACGGAGCCAGTCTTGTGCTTACGCTACCGTCGTGGAACCACTCGGCTTTTTTTCGTCCTACCCTCTACCGAACATGCGGAGGCGCTGCGAGGCCGAGTACAGCGGTTCGTAGGTTCCCCCTGGGCAAAGCACTTCGACCTCGTCAACGTGTGACCTCCAACCGGACGTCCGACCAGGGCATCGCCGGCTGCTGCATTCACTCCCTCTTTGCCTCCAGATCCTACTTCGTTGCCGGCCCCTGGAAGTCGTCGCGCCCAACCCTAGCCGCGCCAACGGTGTCATCCCGACGTGTTGCTCAGCGCGGGCGGCGCACCCCGCGTCTGGCGGCGGAGGCGCTGCGCTGCGAGTAGCAACCGCATCTCCACGCCCTCCCCCAAGGCCCGGAATCCGCCCAGCCTCCGTGCGTTTTGGCAACCTTGCCTTCCGGCGCTAGAGTGTCCAGGCAGTGAGACGGCTGCGGAGGTGGATCAATGACTGTATCCCCGATGGATGGGGTCACTCGCGCAATCGCGGCGAGCGCACGCGCTATTTCGTTCGAGTCTTTGCCAGCCGATGTCGTCGTCCTGGCCCGCCAGTGCGTGCTGGATTGGTTTGGCGTGACGCTCGCGGGGGCGAACGAGCCGCTCGCACGCATCCTCCGAGACGAGGCGCTGGAGAGCGGCGGCAACCCGCAGGCGACGGTCATCGGTCGCGGAATGCGGACGAGCATGCAGCAGGCGGCACTCATCAACGGCGCGGCCTCTCACGCCCTCGATTTCGATGACGTACAGATGACGATGAGCGGCCACCCCTCCGTCCCGGTGATCCCCGCCCTGCTGGCGCTGGCTGAACATCGAGGTGCTTCGGGAGCGGACTTCATCGCGGCGTTCGTGGCTGGCTTCGAAGTCGAGTGCCGGGTCGGCGCACTGGTAATGCCGGGGCACTACAGCACAGGCTTCCACGCCACGGGTACCCTCGGGACGTTTGGCGCGGCGGCAGCGTGCGCCCACCTGATGGGGCTGAGCGAAGAGCAGTGGCTGAACGCGCTTGGCATCGCCGGCGCGCAGGCGGCGGGCCTGAAGTCGATGTTCGGGACGATGTGCAAGCCGCTGCACGCGGGCAAGGCCTCGGCCAACGGGCTGCTCGCGGCGACGCTGGCGGGTCGGGGATTCACGAGCAACCCGGCGGTGCTCGAAGTTGCGCAAGGCTTCGCCGCCACACAAACGACGACGCCGAACCCGGAGCGTGCCTTAAGCGGGCTCGGCCAGGAGTTCGCCATTCGGGGAGTGCTGTTTAAGTATCACGCTGCCTGCTACGGCACCCACGAAACGATCGAGGGCGTCCTGCGCCTCAAGGACGAACACGGCCTGCTGCCCGGCGATATTCGCCAGATCCAGCTCACTGTGCCGCGCGGCAATCTCGCGATGTGCAATATCCAGGAGCCATCGACGGCGCTCGAAGGGAAGTTCAGCCTGCGCTTCACCGCCGCCCTGGCGATGACCGGCAACGATACGAGCGAACAGGCGTTCACCGACAGTGCGGTGCGCCTGCCAGAGTTGGTGGAGTTGCGTGATCGCGTGACCGTTGCTGCACGCGAAAAGGGCGCCGGGACCGAGGTCACAATCACGACAACGTCGGGCGCGGAGTTGCGTACTTCCGTGAACCTTGAAACGCCGGCCAACGACCTGGAACTACAGCGGGCGCGCCTGGAGGCGAAGTTCTTTTCGCTGGCAAGGCCGGTGATCGGAGAGGATGCCGCGGACGCCCTGCTAGCAAGAATCAGCCGCCTCGAGGGCGAGCAGAAGATGGCCGATCTGGTGTCGCTGGCGGTTGCTCGGCAGGGCGCGGCGGTATGACCGAAGAGCTTGTGGCGCGCGCCGTCAAACACCCCAAGGGCAACCAGTTCGAGGATTTCACTGTGGGGCAGGTCTTCGAACACCACTGGGGACGGACGCTGAACGACGGGGACAACAGCCTCTTTTCGACCCTGACGCTGAGCTACAACCCGCACTACTTCAACGCCGAATACGCGAAGGCGAACGGCCACCCCGGCATCCTTCTCAACGCGAACCTCGTCTTCCTGACCGTGTTCGGCCTGTCGGTCGAAGACAACAGCGAATCCGGCGGACTGTTCCTCGGCGTCGAAGAGCTGACGTTCTGGCAGGACTGCTATCCGGGCGACACACTCACAGCCCGGAGCACGGTAATGGACAAGCGCGAATCCGACAGCCGTCCAGAGCAGGGCATCGTCACCTGGCACACCGAGGGCTTCAACCAGCGCAACGAGCGTGTCATCGATTTCAAACGGACGAACTTTGTGATGAAAAGGCGGGGCCAATGAGCTATTTGACCGAAGAACGGCTGATGATCCAGCAGACGGCGCGCGACTTTTCGCTGAAAGAAGTGCTGCCGGTCGCCAACGAGCTGGACAAGATCAAGGGCGACATCCCCATGGACCTGCGAGACAAGATGGGGAAGCTTGGCTACTTCGGGATGCGCATCCCGGAACGCTACGGTGGCTCGGAACTGGGGGTGTTCGAGTACATCCTGGTCACGGAGGAGCTGGCCCGAAGCTGGATGAGCGTGGCGAGCATCATCGCCCGCGGCAACGGGCTGGGAGGCGGGTTCAGCGATGAGCAAAAGCAGAACTACCTGCCGCGGATGGCGCGGGGCGAGTTCCTGGGCGCCGTCGCTCTGTCTGAAGCGGATGCCGGCTCGGACCTGGCGAACATCCAGTGCCGCGCGCGCCGCGACGGCGACGAATGGGTGATCACCGGCAACAAGATGTGGTGCACCTTCGCCGACGGCGCGGACTACATGACCGTGCTCTGCCGGACGCAGGACATGGACGACAAGCGCCGCCACGCGGGCACCAGTATGTTCTTCTTCGAAAAGGAACGCGGGAAGCTGCCGGAAGGTGTGACCGGGACGCCGGTGAACAAGATCGGCTACCACGGGTGGAAGACGTGGGAGCTTCGGTTCGACGATTTCCGCGTGCCGCTCTCGGCGCAGTTGGGCCAGGATCGTGCCGGCAACGACTCCGGCTTCAAATCGGCCGTGGGATTCCTTGAAGGGGCGCGCGCCCACACCGCGGCGCGGGCCATCGGCCTGGCACGGGGATCCCTGGACGATTCGATCGTCTACGCCAAGCAACGCGTTCAGTTCCGCCAGCCGATCGCCAGCTTCCAGGCGATTCGCTTCAAGCTGGCGGAGATGGCCGCCGAAATCGAAGCCGCGCGGCAACTCACCTACTTCGTGTGCGACGCCATCGACACCGGTCGCCGTTGCGACAAGGAGGCAGGGATGGCGAAGTGGTTTGCCAGCGAGATGGCGGAACGCGTGACCAGCCAGGGCCTCCAGATCCACGGCGGCTACGGCTACACCACCGACCTGCCGATCGAACGCTACTGGCGAGACGCAAGGCTGACCAAGATCTTCGAGGGCACAAGCGAGATCCAGCTGCGGATCATCTCGGACCGGATCATCGGGGACCGTTGATGAGTTGGCTCACGGGCAACGACAACTACTTCGAGGACTACCACGTTGGTGACGCCTATCAACATGCTCGCGGGAAGACGGTCACGGAGATGGACAACGTGCTGATCACCAACTTGGTGATGAACACTGCGCAGGGCCACTTCAACGAAGACCAGATGGCGAAGGGGCCGCTGCAGCATCGCATCGTCTTCGGCGGGATCACCGCCGCGATGGTCATCGGGCTGGCGATGCAGGACACGGGTGAGAACGCGCTGCGAGAGCTGACGCTCGGCAAGATCCGCTTCCGCTCGCCGGTGTTTCACGGAGACACGCTCTACGCCTATAGTGAAGTTCTGGAGACCGCTAACGGCGACCGTGCCGACGCCGGCGAAGTGCTCTTTCGCCACCTTGGGCTGAACCAGGATGGCAAGACCGTGTTCGAAGGCGAACGCCGGGTGTTGATTCGCCGGAGACCGGGCGCGGGGAGTTAGAGGCTCCCCACCAGTTCGTTCGCCTGGTCGCGCAGTTCGGCCCGGAAGTCCGGATGGGCGATGCTGATTAGCTCCTCGGCGCGCTGGCGGTGGTTCTTGTCGAGCAGCCGCGCGATGCCGTGTTCCGTCACGATCGTGTCTGCGAGGTAGCGCGGGATGGTAATCATCGTGCCCGCCTCGTGCCGGGCGACGACCTTCGAGAGGGCGCCTTCCAGCGCCGTCGAGCGCATCACCGTGATGGCCCTGCCACCCTTGCAGAGCGAGGCCGCGAGGTGGGTATCTGGCTGGCCGCCGGTGCCGTTGACCATGTGCCCGCCAAATCGATCCTCGCTCGCGATCTGGCCGATGAGGTCGACGGCGATCGCGCTGTTGATCGACGTCATGTTGCGGTTCTGGGCCATCAGCAGCGGGTTGAGCAGGTAATCCGGGTCGTAAAGCTCGAATGCGGGGTTGTTCGCGATGATTTTCAAGTCTGCGCCATCACAACCGCTCCAGGCGACGGCGACCGACTTCCCGCGGTGGATGGTTTTCATCGAGTTATCGAGAATGCCGCGCTCCCACAGCCGGGCCAGGCCGGGCGAGCCGAGTTCGGTGTGCAGTCCGAGATGCTGCGCGTCGTCGAAGGCGCCCGCCTTGAACATGAGCGAACTCGGCTGGCCAACGCCCACCTGGATGGTGTCGCCGTCGCGGATCAGTTGGCGCACGTGGTCCGCAATCGCCTGCGCTTCGGGGTCAATGGCTGAGAGCCCCAGGGCTTGCCTGATGAGGATCGGCGGCATTATGTGGAAGAGCTGTTCGACGAGCGCGAGTTGGTCGATGCTGCACGTTTTCAGCAGCGAGAGCAGTTCCGCGCGGTCCGCTTCTGGCGAAAGCGTGTTGACGCGATCCTCAATCCCCGCAATGTCCACCGGCTCAATAGCGCCCTCGATAAACGTATGGATTTCGCTCACATGCACCCAAACGTCGCCATGCACGGGGTAGATGTTGGGATCGACCATCGCGATCGTCACCGGGCAGCGCCTCGCATACGAACGGCGTTGCCACATGTGCGCACCAAAGTGCACGTACCCAGCTTCGTTTGGTTCGCTGCAAGGGGTCAGCCAAACGTCGGGGATGCGCGCCTCTGGACGGCCGTCGTCGTGCGCTTTCATGCCGAGCATGAAGGTGTTTGGCAGGTAGGTCGCGATCTTCGCGTCATGCGCCGGACGCATTCCATCGCCGATAAAGATCTCGATTTCGCGTTCGCCGCTAAAGGCCGCCGGGTTGTAAAGGTTGGGCTCCCGCGGAGCAAGCCCGCGAATGCTCACGCGACCCAGCTCTTTGGCCCGCACTTCGAAGGCGGTGGTGAGTGCGGTTGGGGCGAGGATACTGATGCCTACGAGGTCGCCCTCTTTGATCACTTCCATCGCTTGGGCGGGGCTCTTCAGGCGCGATTGATACTCTTCGCGCCAGTTGTCGTAGCGGCTCATGGTCTTCCTTCAATGCCTGTCGCATGGTGCGAACGGTGGTTTGGTGACGGAAGTTTGCACGGCGCGGCGTTCAGACGCGAACGGAGGTCAGCGAGGAAGCCTTGCGATATTGACGCGGAAGCTGGCGACGGCCCGAGACTCAACGTCCATCCCACCAAAGATCTCCACCGCCTCGGCGGTGAACCGCTCGACAATGATCGGCATTGCTTCGCCGGGGATGGCCCACGTGTTGGAGTTGGCGCGACTTTCAAGACGCG
>JBDSJC010000162.1:0-11914 GCA_039917655.1 Tepidiformaceae bacterium | reverse complement strand
CGCACGCCCGAACGTAACCGTTGCGCGTCGTCCTCGACACCAACGTTCTCGTCAGCGGCTTGATCTCCCCGGCCGGCTCGCCCGCGGAAATCCACCAGGCGTGGCGCAGGGGTGACTTCGAACTCGTTACTGCCGAGCCACTGCTGCTCGAGCTGGTCGAAGTGCTGTCCTACCCTCGCATCCGCAAACGCCTGCACTGGAGCGACGGACAACTTTCCGATTTCGCAGAGCTCTACCGAGCCACCGCCATCTTGGTCACCCCTGCCCAGGCGCTCGTTGTCGCCCGGGACCCCGACGATGACCGCGTCCTCGAAGCCGCCCAGGCCGGGCACGCCGATTTCATCGTGTCCGGGGACAGGGACCTGTTGGACTTGCGAGAGTTCGTAGGCATTCCGATCCTCACTCCAACCGGCTTTCTGACGATGCTGGCGGTCGGATAGCGTTCTCTCAGCCTCCCGGCTGCGCTAAGCTCAACCCGCGGACGCGCCCGCCAGGCGTGTCCAGCTTTCACCCAGGACTCCTCACTCAGTGCCAGCACCAGACCTCGATACCATCGTTTCGCTCTGCAAGCGCCGCGGGTTTATCTTCCCCGCCGCCGAGATCTACGGCGGCTTCGCCAACACCTACGACTACGGCCCGCTCGGCGTAGAACTCAAGCGCAACATCCGTGATGCCTGGTGGCGTTCCATGGTGCGCGAACGGGACGATGTCGTGGGCCTGGACGCGTCGCTGATTACCCACCCCCGCGTTTGGAAGGCCAGTGGCCACGTAGCGACCTTTAACGACCCCCTAGTCGACTGTAAAAAGTGCCAGATGCGTTGGCGCGTGGACCACCTGGAGGAGGGAGACTACGGCCTCGTCAAACGCGACGCCGCAGGCAACATTCGCTGTCCGAACGATGGCGGCGAGCTGACCGAGCCGCGCCAATTCAACCTGATGTTCAAGACCCAGATCGGGACCGTCGCGGACGATGCGGCGATCGCCTACCTGCCCCCCGAGACCGCGCAGGGCATCTTCATTAACTTCGAAAACGTCGTCGGTTCGATGCGCCGGAAGCTGCCATTCGGCATCGCCCAGACGCGCGTCAGTTTCCGCAACGAGATCACGCCCGGCAAGTTCGTCTTCCGCACGCTCGAATTCGAGCAGATGGAGATGGAGTACTTCTGCTTCCCGCCGAAGGACCGCGAGGACCCCACGGAGTACCTCGCGCTGCACCAGGAGTGGATTCAGTACCGCCTGAACTGGTACGTCGAACGGCTGGGTATCGACCCCTCACGCTTGCGCCTGCGTCCGCACGAAAAGGAAGAGCTTTCGCACTACAGCGCCGGCACGACCGACATCGAGTACCTCTTCCCCTGGGGTTGGGGCGAACTCGAAGGCATCGCCGCCCGCACCGATTTCGACTTGAAGGCGCACGGCGACGAAAGCGGTCACCCGCTCACCTATTTCGACGAAGAGTCGAACCAGCACGTTGTCCCGTGGGTGATCGAACCCGCCGCCGGCCTCACCCGCACCCTCGCCGTGACGATGCTCGAAGCGTGGGACGAGGAGACTGACGCCAGGGGCGAGAAACGCGTGGTCCTGCGCTTCAAGCCGAGCATCGCGCCCGTCAAAGTCGCCGTGTTGCCGCTCTCCAAGAACGAAGCGCTCCGTCCGTTGGCCCGCAAAGTCTACGACCTCGTGCGGCCAATCTACATGGCGCAGTACGACGAAACGCAGTCGATCGGCCGCCGCTACCGCCGACAGGATGAGATCGGCACCCCGCTCTGCGTGACAATCGACTTCCAGTCCGTCGGCGAAAAGGGTGAAGCGGGCGACGACGCAGTCACGATCCGCGAACGCGACAGCCAAGCTCAGGTGCGCGTACCGCTCAACGGCCTCCTGGACGCGCTGCGGGAGCGACTACCGGGCTGTTAGTACTCACTTGAACAAGTTTCGCGGTGGTTGGGCCTCCACAGCTAATCTCCCCTCCCCCGCGACGCAGGAGTCGGGGGCGGGGGCGGTGGTGAGGGCCGAGAGCCACGGACCACCGCTCGCTTCCTCAACTGAGTACGAGCGTCCCGCCAAGATCAGTAGCGAATGGCAGGAACCCCTGAATTAGGCGCGCAGGCCGGCCCGCCGACAGGCCGCCCCGTATTCGGCGATAGCCATGACCACCGGGTCGTGGGCGCCAAGGTCGCGCGGGCCGAAGTGATGCGTGAGCGCCTCGTAGACGTGCGTGCTCGCGGCCTTGATCTTCTCTTCATCGCCTTCGCGTGAACGTTGCGCGTACTCGGAAACGGCCATCACCAGCGGCTGGTGAGCGCCAAGGTCAAGTGGCCCGAAGTGGTGCGTCATCGCTTCGTAGAGGTGCTGGCTGGCCTGCTTTACGGCGTCTTCTGGAGTGGTTGCGGTTTCGGTGGTCATCTGGCGGCTCCTGTCAGTCGTCTGGAATTAATCCAAATGTAACATAGTCGAAACAAACCCGAAATAGGAACTTTCAGCCGACCCCTCGCATTTCGTGGGATGATTCCCCTAACCCGGAGGTAAGTCGTGCCCAAAGTAGTGATTCGGCCCCTGGAGGTGGCGGACATCCCGGCCTGCGGCGCCCTGCTGGCGGCCCGCCACACGCTGGACAGCCGGCGGCTCCCCGCAATGAGCGCGGCGCTCAAGGACCCGAAGGCCGCTGCCGAGGCCGTTCGCAAAGAGGCGTTCGGCCACCGCAAAGACGCCGTGGTGGCTGTCATCGACGACCAAATCGTCGGATTCCTCACCGGCGAGCGGATGCTGCTCCCACCCGATTTCTACGTATCGCTCTACATCGAGCACCACTCTGCCTCGATCGGCAATCTCGGGCACGCGACCGCCGCGGGCTCAGACACGACTGACATCTATCGAAGGATGTACGCGGCCCTTTCGGCAGACTGGATTCGAGCAGGGTTCTTCGCTCACGTGGTCCACATCTCGCCGGGCGATATGGATGTGCAGGAGGCGTGGGTGTCGCTCGGCTTCGGGCGAAAGACGACAGCCGCCGTGCGGCCCACTGGAGTCGTCGAGGCCGCGTCACCAAAGTCGCTCGACATCCACCGCGCCTCGGTCGAGGACATCGACGTCGTCGCTGCGCTCGAGGTGACGTTATCGCAGCACCACGCGGCGGCGCCGATCTTCTGGCCCTACCTGCGCGATACAGACGATTCGTTTCGCAAGCACCAGCTGGAACTACTCGCCGATCCAGCCAGCGCCTACTTCGTCGCGTACGAAAATGGCCGCCCGATGGGCATGCAGACGTTCGTCAAACCTGGCTACACCCCGGAGACGGTCGATCCCGAGTCGACCGTCTACCTCTATGAGGGCGTGGTCGAACCCGATGCCCGCGGCGGCGGCCTGGGTTCAGGGTTGCTCGCGCATTCCATGGCCTGGGCGCGCGAGCAGGGCTACGCCAACTGCTGCCTGCACTTCGCTAGCGACAACCCGAGCGGCGCGCCGTTCTGGCTCGGCCAGGGCTTCGTGCCGGTCGAACACACCATGGTCCGCCGCGTGGACGAGCGCATCGCCTGGGCCGACGGGCGATAGTCTGTCGTCTTAAGTCGTGAACGCAGGGATCACCTGTTCCGTCCAGGCGTGGAGCGCCTCCCAATCCACTGGCGGGCGGATGGCGATATTCACCCGCGCGGCTCCGGCATCCCCGAGTTTGCCTACAAGGTCGATCGCTTCATCAGCCAGACCGCCCACCACTCCCCGCTTCCGCATCACGTCCGAGGCGGCGCCCCAGACGTTGCGGAACTGCGCCTCGGCCGTTGGCAGGTGGGCGGGCGAAGCAGCCATGTGGAAGCTGAGATTGACGTTCCGCTCGATCGTCGCCGGGTCGCGCCCTTCTTTCTCACACCACATATCCAGCACCCCGGAGAGCCGCGTGAACTCCTCCGGCGAGGGATACGGCGTGTTCCAGCCGTCCGCGTGGCGGGCGGCGATCCGCAGCGTCCGCTTCTCGCCGTTGCCGCCGACCCAGATGCGCGGCCGCGGTTGGACTCCCTTGGGGTTACAGGCTGCGTTCGTAAGCTGGAAGTACTTGCCGTCGAAGTCTGAGCGCTCCTGGGTAGTGAGCATGCGGACCACCTGCACCCCCTCTTCGAGGATGTCCATGCGCTGGCCGATCGGCAGGAAGGGGATGCCGTAGGCCTTGTACTCCGCCTCGTGCCAGCCCGCCCCGAGGCCGATCTCCAGCCGTCCGCCGCTCAGCTGGTCGATCGTACAGAGCGCATTCGCAAGCACCGCCGGGTGCCGGTAGTTCATCCCCAGTACCAGCACGCCGACACGCACGTTGCGCGTCTCCACGGCCATCGCCGCCATCGAAGTCAGCGCCTCGAAACAGTGCTCCTCGCCCCCCAGCGAAGGAGAGCCGTAGAAGTGGTCCCACACGTCAACCCAGTCGAACCCCGCCGTGTCCGCCCAGCGCCAGAGAGCGCGCATCTCGTCGATCGTCAGGTACTGCTGCCCAATATGCAGTCCGAACTTCATGTTGAAACCGCCTGCTGCCTGAATTGAGCCGCATGTCGCGTGGCCCGGTGAAGTGGGAGCGTAGGCGGTGCGTACAGGCCCGGCAACCGTCAAGCTACGGTTCTGCCGCCGCCGAATCCCGCAGGATCGCCCAGCCCTCGCCGGATTCCACCACCACCGGCACGGCCCGCGATGTGTCGCGCCGCAGGCAGAACTCAACATCCGCGCCCAGGCCGAGGTCTCTGAGGAGTCCCGCGTGCGTGGCATTGGCGATCTGCCGTGACGCGTCGAGCATCATCGCTGCGCGAGCCTGCGCGCCCACCTCCCGGTCGGCGCCGAGCGCCGCCACTGCCGCTGCGATGACGCCCGCCGCGGCAAAGTCCTCCTCCGAGAACACTGATCCTTTGCCGTTGCCGGCGCAGACCACGACCACTCGCTCGAACTGCCGGGTGAATCCGGCCACCGCCCTCACGTTCGCGAGCGCCGCCGCGACGACCGTCCCGTGGTCACACAGCCCGCAGAGCGCCGCCGTCCCGTTCGTCGTGAAAAGCACGCCCCCGCGTCCCGCAGCGGGCGCCGTGGCCGCTTCCACCGGCGAGTTGCCGAAATCGAAGCCCTCGGGCCGTAGACTATGCACCTCGCCGAAGAGTAGGCGTCCCTCCATCCGCGCCCGTGCTCGCGCCAACTCGATGTCGCCTGCCACCAACAGGCTCTCCATCCCGGCCGCGAAGAGCGTTGCGATCGTCGTCGTCGCTCGCAGGACATCAACCACGACGAAGCAGTCGGCGGGCATGGCGAGGGCGTCGGCGGGAAGGCGGGCGATGTCGAGCGTGCGGGTCACGGCCAAAGCATGGCTGATCGGCAGTTCCGGGGGAATCCCGGTCTCTCAGCCGAAGGAGCGTGATATGCTGGCGGCGATGGATCCACGTCCCGTCGGCATCTTCGATTCCGGTGTTGGTGGATTGAGCGTATTGGGCGAGTTTCGAAAACTCGCGCCCTCCGAACGAGTCATCTACTTCGCCGACACCGCGTACTTCCCGTACGGACCGCGCCCCGCAGCCGAGGTCCGCAAGCGCGCATTCGCCATCGTCCACCGCCTTCTGGAGAGCGGCGTGAAGATGGTGATCGTCGCTTGCAACACGGCGTCCGCCGCCGCAATCGATGACCTGCGTTCCATGTACGACCTGCCGTTCGTGGGCATGGTGCCGGGCGTCAAGCCCGCCGCGAGCCGTTCGCGAAGCGGCCGCGTTGTCATCCTCGCCACCCCCGGTACGCTCGATGGCGAGCTCTACGCTCGCGTGGTTGAGGACTTCGGCGGCCGCGCGCGGATCACCAGCGTGTCCGGCAGCGGACTCGCCGAGGTCGTGGAAGACGGCCAGGCGGGCACGGCAATTGCCCGCGACGCTGTGCGCCAGATGCTCGGCCCGGAAGTGGTTGCCGGCGCTGACACCGTGGTGCTCGGCTGCACCCACTATCACTTCCTCGCGGACGACATTCGCGCCGAGTTCCCAGGGATCGACATCGTTGATACGAGTGAAGCGGTCGCCCGCCGCGCGCTTCAGGTGCTCCACGAACTCGGCCAACTCGCGCCAGACGACCAGGTTGGCCAACTCGATCTCATCATGACCGGCGACCCGGACCGCTTTCGGGCGGCCATGGCAGGCCTCGGCTTCGCCCCAACTCCTCAGGAGGCAACCACATGACCCCCAGCTACTTCGAACGCCTCACGGCGCGCAGCCGTGCCGTCAATTCGCTCGTCTGCGTGGGACTGGACCCAGACTTCAAGCGCCACAAGGTGAGTGAAATCGCCGGCTACAACCGCGCGATTATCGATGCGACCGCTCCCTACGCAGCCTGCTTCAAGCCGAACATCGCCTTCTACGAACAGTTCGGACTCGACGGGCTACGGGCGCTTGAAGCGACCCTCGCCGCCATCCCGGCCGGTATCCCCGTCATCGGCGACGTGAAGCGTGGCGACATGGGGAACACCGCCGAGGCCTACGCCCGCGCCATGTTCGAAAGCTGGGGGTTCGACGCGGTGACAGTGAACGGGTACCAGGGGCTGGACGCCGTTGCGCCATTCCTCGCTTACGAGGGTAAGGGAGTCTACGTCCTCTGCCGGACTTCGAACCAATCGTCCCGCGAATTTCAGGAACTCCGCCTGGAGAACGGGCGCCAGCTGTTCGAAGAGATGGCGCTCGTCGCAACCTCCTGGTCGCCGAACGTCGGCCTGGTCGTCGGGGCGACTGCCCCCGCCGAGCTGGCGCGCGTGCGGAGCCTGGTCCCGAAGGCCTCGCTGCTTATCCCGGGCGTGGGTTCGCAGGGGGGCAAGCCAGAGGAGGTGGTGGGTGTCGCCGGCTACCGGCCGGGCCTCATGGTCGTCAACGCCTCGCGCTCCATCATGTACGCCAGTGACGGCGCGGATTTCGCCGACGCTGCTGGTCTAGCCGCGCGCCAACTTCGTGATGAACTGGCCGCCGCTCCCACGCCAGCGTGAACGATGGCCACCATGCATGACGAGATTGCCCCCGGGCAGGTCTACCGCATGCGCCGCCGCCATCCCTGTGGCGGCTTCGAGTGGCGCGTCTTCAGGACCGGCGCGGACATCGGGATGGAGTGCCTCTCCTGCAAACGCCGCGTCATGCTGGAACGGCGAGTTTTCGAATCCCGTATGAAGGCGCTCGTCGAACATGGCAACGAATGACGCGATCGTCATCGGCGGCACGGACCGGCTGCCACTGCTCCAGCAACGCCCGTTCCGGATGCTTAGCTACACCCGCTTCACTTCGCGCCTCGCCCAAAACGCCCTCAACTTCGCGCTAGTCCTGCTTATTGTCGATGAGACAGGAAAGGCGTTCCTCAGTTCGCTCCTGGTGCTCGCCCTGGTCGTGCCGTCCACCGTCGCCGGCATCGTTGCCGGGACGGCCGCCGATGCCCTGCCCAAGCGGCTGCTCGTGGTCATCGGCGACCTGCTGCGTGCCTTCGTCTGCATACTCTTCATCACCGGCTCCGGGAGCGTCATCTCCTACTACGTCGTGGCGGTAGCGCTCGCTACAGCGACGCAGTTTGCGACGAATGCCGAGGGCGCGATCCTGCCGGCGGTAGTCGATCGCGCCGAGCTGACGCGCGCGAACGCGATAAGCCACGCCGTCGGTGGCGCCGCGCAGTTGCTCGGCCTGGGGGTGCTCACTCCCGTCGTCCTTCGCCTGGTCGGGAACGCAGAGGTCCTGTTCGGCGTTTGTGCCGCCTTGTTTATGCTCGCCGCCTTTCAGGCGGTGCTCATCGGCAGCACGAAAAACGAATCTCGTCGCGAAATCGGAGGCGGCGTGGCCGGTCGCTGGTGGCTCACTGGCTGGCGGGCGATTCGCAGCGACCCGGCCGTGATGCACGCCGCCATCGAACTCACGCTCATTTCGTCGGCCCTCATCATCCTTAGCGGCCTGATCCCCAAGTTCATCGAGGATGTCCTCGGACTGCCGGTGGATGTCGGTGCCGTGATCCTCATGCCCGCCGCGATCGGCGTCGTCCTCGGTCTGCGGATAGCGGGATTCCTGGCCCATCGCGTGCCGCATTCGCTCCTCAGCACCTTCGGATTCGCCGCCTTTGTGGTGTTGCTCGCCTTGCTCTGCTTCGTGAATCAGGAGGCCGAGTTCCTGAGCGGCTACGAAATCTTCCTCTGGCTGGGGAGCGTGAGCATCGGCAATTTCGATGGCGGAGGGGTGCTCGCCATGATGCTTATGCTGCCTCTGGGTTTCGCCTTCGCCGTGGTCTCGGTCGCCGGCCAAACGGTGATCAACGACCGCGTGCCGCTCTACCTGCAGGGGCGCGTGGGCGCCACGCAGGCGGCCATGGCCGCCATCGCATCCTCGGCGCCGGTTCTCGCCGCGGGCCTCCTCAGCGACCTCATCGGCGTTACCATCGTGATGGCGCTCGTGGCCGCGCTCATCGGTTTGGCCGCGATCGGCAACATTCGCCAGCCGCGTTGGTTGCATGCGGATGCGAAAGGGGTGGCGTGACCTTCATTGACCCCCTGATCTGGCCAGACCTATCATCGAACTGCGAGCCTGCTGTGCTCGAAGGGGTGCCCGGTTGAAGGAACTCAGCATTGAGAGCATCCGCCTGAGCCTGATGAACTACCAGCGGGTCGTCATCCTGCGCGAAAAAGAATCCGACCGCTATCTGCCGATCTGGATCGGCCCCGCCGAGGCCGACGCCATCGCCGTCCGCCTCCAGGACGTCGCCGTCGCCCGCCCCCTCACCCACGACCTTCTCCGAAACATGATCGAGCAGCTCGGTGGGCGCGTCTCCTACATCGTCGTCAGCGACCTTTCGAACGACACGTTCTTCGCGCGCATTGTGCTCGATGTAAAGGGCGAGACCATGGAGGTGGATTCGCGCCCCTCGGACGCAATCGCGCTTGCCGTGCGTGCGCAGGCCCCGATCTACGCCGAAGAGTCAGTGCTGGATCGCGCGGGTGTGGTCCTCGATGAGGACGGTCAGCCAGCCGAGGCCCTTGGCCCCGACGGCCAACGCCGCGAGTTGGATCCGGCCGAATTGGAGCGTCTCGGGGCGTTCAAGGACTTCATCGAAGGGCTGGACCTGGACGACTTCGACACGCGCAAGCGATAGGGACATTTCAGGCATGTTTCGCTTGCGCATTGATTCACAATCGGCCTATTATGCCACGGGTCTGGAGTCCGGGCGCCGGTGGAGGATAGCTTGGGCAGTTGGGTAGCACCGACCGTCCAACTGCTTGGCGCGGGATGGTATTTCGCCACCTGCATCGTCCTCGGCGTGTTCATCGGCCATTGGGTCGATGGGCGAACGGATCTGGAACCCATATTCACCCTGGTTGGAATTTTCCTCGGGCTGGCAATCGCGTTTGTCGGTGGTATGCGCATGTTGCAGCCGCTGCTTAACCCGCCAAAGTCTGAGCCCACGGAGAAGCGCTGAGTGAAGCCGGTCTACATTGTTGGCGCAGTCGTGTTGGTCGTCGTCTGGCTGGGCATCGGGCTGCTCGTTGCTCAGGGGCCGCAGCCAGAGATCGTGGTACCCGCGGAAACGATCGTCACGGTCGGCTTCCTGCACATCACCAATACGCTGATCACCGCCTGGGTCGTGATGGCCTTCCTCATCATCCTCTCGCTGCTCGCCACCCGCTCCGCCAAACTCGTCCCCTCAGGCCTACAGAACTTCGTCGAAGGGGTCATCTCCTTCCTCTACGGCCAGGTTGAGGACATTGCTGGCGCCAAGAACGCCCCCAAGTTCTTTATGGCCATTGCGACCTTCTTCCTCTTCATCATCGCCAGCAACTGGTTCGGCCTCTTCCCAATCTTCAACGCCATCGGCAAGACGGAAGACGTAGGCCACGAAATCTTTGTGGAACTCTCATCACCCGCGCCTCACAAGCTCAAGCTGAAGGACGGAGTTTACCTGGAGGACCACAAGTTCGCCGGCACAAAGATGGAGAAAACGGGCGGCATCGCGCTCATCAAACCCGGCTCCAAGGCGATCGACTTCAAGGTGAAGACGGGGATGACTCCCGGCGAGGCGTTGGATAGCTACACCGTCTTCCTCGCTCATACCTTCGCCAGTGTGAAGGCCTCCGAAGAGGAGATCGAGCGCCCGCCCGCGGAACTGGTGAAGCACTCTCTGGAGGCGCTGGACTCCACGCCAGACGCCCCGAAAGTGCTGACCGGCGCGCCGAGCGCAACGCAGCCCGGTCTCGCAAGCCCGTCCCTCGGCGCCACAGTCACCGGAGTGGACTTCTCCACAAGCAAGCGGTTCGCGCTCATTATCCCGTACCTCCGGGGTGTCTACAGCGACCTGAACAATACCCTCGCGCTCGGCATCTGCTCGTTCCTGCTCGTCGAGTTCTGGGGTTTCCAGGCGCTTGGCTTTGGCTACCTGAAGAAGTTCTTCAACTTCTCCAGCCCCATCAAGGCCTTTGTGGGCTTGCTCGAACTGCTTTCCGAATTCATCCGCATGATCAGCTTCGCTTTCCGGCTCTTCGGCAACATCTTCGCCGGGGAGGTGTTGGTGCTCATGCTGACATTCCTCATGCCGTTCCTCTTCGTGGACATCATCTACGGCCTGGAACTGTTTGTGGGGTTTATCCAGGCGGCGGTGTTCGCCCTCCTCACGCTCGTGTTCGCAACCATGGCCGTCGAACACCATGGCGAAGACGATCACCACGATGGCCACGAGGGCGGCGAAGCGGACGCCCACCATATCTCAGGAACTGCACGGGCCGAATAAGCCTGTTCACAGTCAAACCGAAACCGCGCCAAGGATCGGGCGCAATGGAGGATCAGTACAGTCATGGATATTCTTAGCATTCTGTTCCTAATCACGGAGAACCCCGCCGTCGGTAAGGCGCTAGGCGCCGGCATCGCAATGGGCCTCGGCGGGATCGGGCCGGCCATCGCCATTGGTATGCTTGTCGGCAAGGCCATGGAAGCGCTCGGGCGCAATCCGGAAGCGCGTGCATCCATCCAGACCAACATGATCCTCGGCGTTGCGTTTGCGGAAGCCATCGGCATCTACGCCCTGCTTACCGCGCTCATCATCGCCTTCGTCATTTAGCCCGCCCGCAGAACGGAGTCCCCGCATGGACAAGGCAGTCGAGGCACTCGGACTGAACCTGCCCCAGCTCATCGCCCAGATTGCGAACTTCTTCGTGCTCCTCGTCATCCTCCGCCTCACGCTCTACAAGCCCATCCTCAGGATGTTGGACGAGCGCAAGCAGAAGATCGCCGAGGGTCTCAACGCTGCGGAGATCGCGCGGGCCGAAGCTGCGGCAGCGCAGGCGAATATCCAAGACCAGCTGGTCATCGCCAGGAAGGACGGGCAGGAGATCGTTGCTGGCGCGCAAGCGATCGCCACCCGCATCCAGGCCGATGCTCGAGAACAATCGAACCGCGACCGCGAGGTTGCACTTGAACGCGCCCGCAGCGAAATTCAACTGGAACGGGACCGCGCGATCGCGGAACTTCGCGGCGAGTTTGCTGACATCACCGTCTCGGCCGCCGAGAAGGTCATCAACCAGTCCCTGGACCGGCAATCTCACCAGCGCATAATTGATGAAGCGCTGGCTGAGTCGTCCTTCAGTGGGCAGTAACGATGACTGATCAGCAGGCGGCGAAACGGTACGCGCAGGCAGTCTTCCAGATTGCGACGGCTACCCCCGGCGCCAGTCTGGACCAGTGGCGCGCGGACCTCCGTGACGTTGCTGAGGTCCTGACGGACTCCGCGGCGGCCGGTATTCTCGCGAATGCGAAGGTCCTGCTGCCCGCGCGTTACGCGATGCTCGAGCGGATGCTCGATGTCTCGCCGCAGGCCTTGAACCTGGCGAAGCTGCTCGTCGCCAAGGGCCGATCGCCGGAGGCCCGTGCTGTCGCTGAAGCGTTCGATCGGCTGGCCGACGAGCATGAAGGCA
>JBDSJC010000161.1:0-12069 GCA_039917655.1 Tepidiformaceae bacterium | reverse complement strand
GGTTTGGCGGTTGCGGCGAAGCCGGCGTCATCGTGGCTTGCGGCGTGCCCGTCGTTGCCTCGCCGGGGTCTCCTGAGGGAAGCGAGAGCACAGCCACGCCCGCACCGACCCCAAGGACCGCTGTTGCCGCCGCCACTTTGACGATGGTGGCCGAGAGCAGGGCGCGAGTAGCGCGGGCAGTCCGGACCGTCCAAAGGCGCTCGTGTTTCCAGTAGGTCGCCACCTCTTCACGGGACTCCACGCCCGCCTTGGAAATCAGTTCACTGACGTGCCATTTGGCCGTGGAGAAGGAGATGCCGAGCGCCGCCGCGATCTCGCCGTTCGTACGTCCCGCCGCGATGAGATCAAGGACCTCCCGCTCACGGGCTGTCCACACATCAGTCCGAGGCCCTGAATCACGCTGACCGGCTGTCCGCATGCCACCAAACTACGCCAACATCGGCGTGCTGTGCCCAGCCGATGGTAAACACTACGATACGTGATGTTTTGTCCCGGACCGCCAGCTTCCACCCGCCACGGTTCAGTTGCGGTCTGATGCACTGGTGCAGCACGACCGCGAGCCTTCAAGTCTAAAGGGGCGAAACAAGGCGGGCCCGGGACGCCAGGAAAGCGAAGCACGATGGATCGATGCGACGAGGCGCAAGACTGACGCGTCACAGGTCAAGGCCTCCGGTCTCGGGGGACTGCTTCGAGCGTAGAGTGCCCACACATGACGGACATCCCTTCGGACGACTGCTTTCGGCTCGCTCCAGACGCGATGCTGGTCTTCGATGACGATGGCGTGATCTTTGCTGCCAACGAGCAGGCTGGCGTCCTACTCGGCGTCCCGGCGGACGAAATGGTTGGCCGGAACATGAGCGCCTTTGGCCCGCCGGGATGGGATCCCGTGCCGGGCATCCAGCGGCTGATGCGCGACGGCCTTGCGCGAGACGACTTTCGCCTGGTTCGAGGCGGCGAGACGATCGATGTCGAGTACAGTTCGCGCGCGCGAGTTGCTCACGGGCGACACCTGACGATCATTCGCGGCACTTCGGAAAACAAGCGACTGGAACGAAGCTTGCGAGAATCGGAAGAGCTGTTTGGTCGAGCGTTCTTCGGCGCCCCGGCGGCGCTTTCGGTGTCAGGCGAGAACGGCCGTTTTCTGCTGGTGAACGAGCGTTTTCTGGAGTTCACCGGCTACTGGCGTTCAGACGTCATCGGACGTTCGGCGGAGGACCTGAGACTCTGGGCGGACCCTGTCCAGCGAGCGGAGGCGTCAGAGGCCCTCCAGGCGTCTGCCTGCGTTCCATGCTTTCGCGCGTCGTTCCGTTCGAAGGCAGACGAGACGCGGGAGATGCTGGTCTGTCTCTTTCGAAACCAGGCTCGCGGCCAACAATGCGTGGTGACGGTCGCAGTCGAGCCCGAAGGGTAATTCTCGAACGCCAAACCACCCCTTCGACTACTGCTATACCCCTGCAAGCGAAGTGGGCCCGCACGTTACCGGTTCACAATCGGGTGAGGGATAGGTTCGTCGTAACGGCACACTCGCCGCGGAGGGACAACCCTTGAAGAAGCTAACTAACGCGCTCAACCGATTCGTGGCCAAGTCTGAAGAAGGCCAGAGCTATGCCTACGGCGGCGGCGGACTCGTCCTCGTCGTGGTGATCGTATTGCTCGTCCTCCTGCTTCGCTAGTCTCGGCCCCGCCACAGCAAAAGCCCCGGACCTCGTCCGGGGCTTTTGTGTTTACCCCGACGCCAAACGCGCCGACGCGTGGCTCACCGCTGCTGGCGGCGTGCGCCGGTGCAATGTTCGAGCGAAGCGTAGACTAGGGCCACTTGAATCCGCGGAGTTGCGCCATGCAGGTAGCCCCAATCCCCGATCTCGACCCCGAAATCAACGAACTGCGGCTCGCCACGGCGAACATTGTCAACCGCTATGTGATCCCGAACGAAGACCGGCTCGGTGACTGGGAGAGCGAGGATCGCCCGGCGCTATTCCGCGAACTCCAGGAGAACGTGAAGAAGGCTGGCCTTTGGGCGCCCCACCTGCCGAAGGAGTACGGCGGGATGGGCATCGGCTTCATGAAACACGCCTACATGAACGAGATACTGGCATGGAGCGGGTATTCGAACCCGATCTTCGGCGTAGTGGCGCCAGATTCGGGCAACCAGACAATCCTCATCAAATACGGCACCGAAGAGCAGAAAAAGAAGTGGCTCGAGCCGTTGATCGCCGGCGACATTCGCTCCTGCTTTTCGATGACTGAACCTGACGCGCCGGGCTCGAGCCCCTACGCCATCCAGACGCGCGCTGTCCGCGACGGCGACGAGTGGGTGATAAATGGCCGCAAGTGGTTCACGTCCGGCGCGAAGGGTGCGGCCTTCGCGATCGTCATGTGCCGCACCGAAGAGTTGGATGGCGCTGGCGGGGCGCGCGACAAGATGACGCAGATCATCGTCCCGACCGATACGCCCGGGTTCAAGATCGAACGCAGCGTGCCGGTCTGGGGGCGCGATTCGAACCATTGCGAGATTACCTACAACAACGTCCGCGTGCCGGTCACGAACCAGTTGGGGCGCACGGGCACTGGCCACCAGGCGGCGCAGGACCGCCTCGGCGCGGGGCGCGTGTTCCACTGCATGAACAGCATCGGGCAGATGTGGCGCGCCTTCGACCTGATGGTGCGCCGCTCGATCGATCGCGAAGTGCACGGCGGCAAGCTGGAAACGAAGCAGTTCATCCAGGGCTTCATCGCCGATAGCTACATCGATATCCAGGCGGCCCGGCTGATGACGATCCACACCGCCCAGGTAATCGACAGCGGCGGCGATTCGCGGACCGACATCTCGGCGATCAAGATCTTTGTCCCCGCGGCGTTCGAACGGGTGGTGGACCGCGCCATCCAGGTGCATGGCGCGATGGGCGTCTCGGGCGATACGCCGCTCGCGGGCATGTACCAGGGCGCGCGCACGTTACGCATCGCCGATGGCCCGGACGAGGTACACAAGATCTTGATCGCGAAGAACGTGCTAAAGAAGTACCACGATGGCATGAGCTGGGACTTCGGAATCTAGGGTCAGTCGGCTAGTCGATGCTGCCGGTGCAGCCAATCCACGGCGCACCTACAGCGGCGGGTAGGGTTCGTCTTCGGCTTCTTCAGCGCCCAAAGCCTGTGCGTCCTCATGGAACTGGTGGGTGGCGTGGACATCCAACTCCAGGCCGTAGACGCGTTTGAGGGCGGCGATTGCCGCCGTTCGCGGCATTGAATACGTTCGACTCTTCGCCGAAGGGGTGGTCTTCGTAGGCGCCTTCGAACGCGAGGGCGAAGTCACGCACCAAGTCGAAGAGCGCGGGCATGGCTGCTGCTTCGTCCGAAGTCAGGCGGACTGGGCGATTCTGCTCACGAAGGAAATGACGCCGAGGTCAGCCAGGCGGCCGTGGGCAAGCGGCTCGATCTGGTCGCCATCAACGATCGCGTCAACGACTACTCCGTCATCGAGGGCCTCGATCAGCGCCGGCATGTTCCCCAGCACCAGCGGTCGCACCCCGCGGTAGCGGCGCGCCAGATGACTCGCGAGGCGGTCGCGATAGCGAGTTACGAAGCGCCATTCCTCGAACGAGGCCGTCTCGCGTTCGATATCGTTGGCGAGTTCGACCAACGGATCCGCCCCGCCCTGTAGGCCGATCGCATGCGCATGGGCCGGAGTGAATGCCATGGCGTCATCATACCGCAGGCCACAAGTGCCCGGCGGGGCCGACCGCACAAACTACGAGCTTTGGATCAGACCTTCGCGCTTCTCTTCTTCGTACAGCCGTTCGGAGACGAACTCCTTGAGGAGCGTCTGGTACCCCTTGTGCTTCTTTGCGGCGACTGCCTTAAGCCGCGCGACAACGTCAGCATCAAAGCGGATCGCGACTGGCGTAGTGCGCGGGCGCGGCGGTGGCAATCGAGGGTCTCGCGCTTCGCCTACTTCCGTCCAACCGGGCCCGAGGCCATGGGTGTCCCAGAAGTCTCTGAACTCCTCATCTGTTGCGAACTCCGGAATCTCATCGGGCGAATTGACCTCTGCCAGGCTCACTCCGGCTACTTTCGTCGTTTTCGATACAGCTTTCGTTCCCATTCGTTCGCGTCCCTCGCAGTTACCACGCGCGTCAACCGTGATCGCAGTGTGTAGAAGATCCTTAGCAATCGACCCTGTTCGGTCTGGCCGATCAGGCTAGAGCGAGCCTCAACAGAACGAGGCGTGCCTATGAAAACCGCGCGCGGATCGAGCACAGCGTCCTCCGCCTCCCTTACGGACACGCCGTGGCGTTCCCAGATGTGCCCTTCGTTGGCTTCGTCCCAGTCGAACATTCACCGCCCCAGTATATACGATAGTAGTTCGCTTAACCTAACGCTTGCGGCTGCGGCGGTCGCGCCCGCCAGCCTGGCTCCGCCCGTAGCGCAACGGGCCGCTGCGCCCCGCAACCGCGGCGAAGGCCGAGAGTTCCTCGGCGTCCGTGCCCACAAGTTCGCGCCGAATTTCGACCACCTGATCGCGCAGGCCGGCCGCCTTCTCGAACTCGAGGTTTTTGGCTGCGGCTTTCATCTGCGACTCCAGTTCTTTGACCATGCGCAGCAGTTCGTCCTTGGGCAGGTGACGGGCGTCCCCGCCGTCGTACGTTGCCTTCTCTTCGGCAACCGCCCGGACGTGGTCGGTGATGTCTTTGATCTGCTTGATGATGCTAAGCGCTTCGATGCCGTGCTCGGTGTTGTATTCCCGCTGGATCTCGCGCCGCCGATAGGTTTCGTCGATCGCCTTTTGCATGCTCACGGTGACTTTGTCGGCGTACATGATGACGCGGCCCTCGACGTGGCGGGCGGCCCGGCCGATCGTCTGGATCAGCGAGCGGTTGGAGCGAAGGTAGCCTTCCTTGTCGGCATCGAGGATCAGCACGCGCGACACTTCGGGCAGGTCCAGCCCTTCGCGCAGGAGGTTGATGCCCACCACCACGTCGTACACGCCAAGGCGAAGGTCACGCAGGATCTCCACGCGGTCTAGCGTCTGCACTTCCGCATGGAGGTAATGGGTTTTGATGCCCATCTCCACGAGGTAGTCCGCGAGGTCTTCGGCCATCTTCTTTGTCAGAGTGGTGACAAGGGCGCGCTGACCCTTGTCGGCGACGCTGCGAATCTCGTGCATCAGATCGTCAACCTGGTTCTTGGTCGGTCGCACCTCGATCTCGGGATCCAGGAGGCCCGTCGGGCGAATCACCTGCTCGACAACCTGCGATGAGCGCTGGATCTCGTAGTCGGCGGGTGTGGCGCTCACGAACACGGCCTGGTTGATGTGTTTATCGAACTCCTCGAAGGTCAGCGGGCGGTTGTCCATCGCGCTGGGGAGGCGGAAGCCGAACTCGACGAGGGTCTCCTTGCGCGCGCGGTCACCGAAGAACTGTCCCTGCACCTGGGGCAACGTCATGTGCGATTCATCGACGAAGATCAGCCAGTCTTCAGGGAAGTAGTCCAGGAGGCACCATGGCGTGGAGCCGGGTTCGCGCGCCTGGAGGTGGCGCGAGTAGTTCTCGACGCCCGCGCAGTAGCCGGTCTCACGCATCGATTCGATGTCGTAGTGGGTGCGCTCTTCAAGACGCGCGGCCTCGAGGATCTTGCCCTGCTGGTTGAACACCGCCAACTGCTCGGCCAGCTCCTGTTCGATGCCCGCGATTGCACCGACCATGCGGTCTTCAGTGGTAACGAAGTGCTTCGCGGGAAAGATGTCGATCTCGCTCTTTTCCGCAACGATCTCGCCGGTCAGCGGGTCCAGTTCGACGATGCGCTCGACCTCATCGCCGAAGAAATCGATGCGCACTGCCAACTCGTCGTAGCTCGGGAGGATCGTGAGCGAATCTCCTCGCACACGAAACCGCCCGCGGACGACGTTCATGTCGTTGCGTTCGTACTGCATGGCAACCATCTTGCGCACCGCGTCAGCACGGCTGAACGACTGCCCAACCTTCAGGCTGAGCACGAACTCCTGGTACTGGTCCGGCTCGCCGAGGCCGTAGATACAGCTGACGCTGGCGACGATTACGGCGTCGCGGCGGGTGAAGAGCGACCGCGTGGCAGCGTGGCGCAGCTTATCGATCTCCTCGTTGATGTCCGCGTCCTTGGCGATGTAGGTGTCCGTCCGCGGGATGTACGCCTCGGGCTGGTAGTAGTCGTAGTAGCTGACGAAGTATTCGACCGCGTTCTCGGGGAAGAACTCCTTGAGCTCCGAGGCGAGCTGGGCGGCGAGCGTCTTATTGTGGGCGAGGATGAGCGCCGGGCGGCCCGTTTGCTGGATGACGTTGGCCATCGTGAAGGTCTTACCAGAGCCCGTGACACCGAGCAGCGTCTGGTAGCGGTCGCCACGATTCACGCCTTCAACGAGCTTCGCGATCGCCTCCGGCTGGTCGCCCGTAGGCACGTAATCGGCAACGAGACGGAAGTTCGCTGGGGTTCGGGCAAGCATGTTCGCGGTCACCGGATCAGTGTAGCAGGGGCGATTGTGGCGCACATCCGTTCTACTGACAGCAGGTGTCAGGAGTCATCGACTCTTTGTGCTGGCTGCCCGTCTACGGGCAGGTGGCGCCCGGCGGCGGCGTGCACGTGGGGGTGGCGGTCGGACCAGGAAGCACGATAGGGAGCGGCGTTGGCGTGGCTGTGGGCCTCGGTGTCGCCATCCGTGTTGGCGTTGCCGTCGCGCTGGGGGTGAACGTTGGCCGCGGCGTTTCGGTGGCGAATCTCGTGGCGGTCGCGGTCGCAATGGCAGTCTCGGTGGGGTTCGCCGGTGACGTGGGACTGGGCGGCGTGGTCGCTGCTCCGCCGTCGGGCGTTTTCGTTGCCGTTTGGACGGGCGCGAGCGTTGGGCTCGGCGATGCCACAGCCGCGTCCACCTTCGGTGTCGCTGTTGCGCTAGCTGCGGGCGCCGTGGCGGTCGCGGTCGCTGTGGGCGACTTGGTGGGCACGGCCGTTGCGGTAAGCGTGGCGGCGTGTGTGGGCGTTGGTGTGGGGTCCGACCCGCCGTTGTTAACCGCGATCGCCCAGGCGATTACCGAGCCCACCACGGCAACGGCCGCGATGGCGGCAACCACCAGCCAGGGGACAGCGTTTCCCCTGCTGGTTGACGGCGCGGGCGCCACGGGTGGCGGCGGAAGCTGGGGCGGCACGGGCAGCTGAGGAGGCGGAGGCGGGGGCTGCTCCGATACCATCGGCGCTGGGGGCGGCGGGAGGGCGTTCGCCGGTGGGGCCGGCAGCGGCAGCGGCGTGGAGAGCGGCACCGGCCTGGTTGGGGGCGCAGCAGGGCCGGGCGGCGGAACG
This sequence comes from Tepidiformaceae bacterium, assembly GCA_039917655.1. Lineage (GTDB taxonomy): Bacteria > Chloroflexota > Dehalococcoidia > Tepidiformales > Tepidiformaceae > PNKC01. Next base: position 4,746 of record JBDSJC010000161.1, on the reverse strand, counting down.
GGAAGCACGCGTTGCGGCCGCAAGGGGATGACGAGCTTCCATGGGCGCGCGGCGCTCTTGCCGGGACGCCCGGCGCCGGGCATCCCGCCGGCCTTTCCGGGGCGGCCGCCCCTTGCCGGCTTTGCCTGCCCGGACTCGGGCTCTCGCTCAGCGGGCAGGAGGCCGGCCGGGTCGCTCATGCTCGAAAACACGCCCACGTCCCGCGTCTGTTCGTGGTGGCTGAGGCGAGGGACTACAGCGCTCGACTCGAGGGCTGAGCAAAGGGCCCGATCGAGTTGACCGTCATCGAGCCTGGCGACGAAGTTCGCGAGCGACTCACGGGGGATGCAGAGCATCACGCTCGCCCGCCCGCCTTCCACCCGAAAGACCGTGAAGTCCCACGTCGCGACAACTGCTTCGAGAAGGAAGCCCGGCCGTCGCCAGCGGCGGGTGACCTGACCGAGCGGCGAAGACGGCGCTGCCCCGAGCAACGGAGACAAAGCTTCGGGCTCGCGAATCTCGACCCCCAGGGAGAGCCCGCCAACAATCATGCGGTCGAGCACGGCCAGGTCACCAACCGCCGCGCTCTCCCCAAGCGCTGCGCGCGCTGCGCGCCACGCCGCCTCCAGGTACTGCTGGGCGGGGATCTCGCCGCCATCGGCCAGCGGCAGGAGAGCGGACCGTCCTTCGGCGTAAAGGTCTAGCCCGCACGCCTGCCGGGTGACGCGCAGGCCATAGCGCTCCACCGCGAGTAGCGTCCGCACCGCGAGGGCCGGCGGAAGCGTGCCGCGGCCCGCCACCGCCAGGGCAGTCGCGCGCGAAGTGCCCGCGACGAAGGCCGCCACCGCGCCCAGCCGCGCGCCCTCTACAAACTCGCCGCAGAGTTCGAGACGCCCTGGCCGAGGACGGACGTAGACGCCCTGCGACTCTGGCCGTTCGAGCAGTAGCGCGAGCGCCGGCGCGAACGTCCGGGCGTAGAGATGCGCGACCTCGTCGCCGTCGATCGCGGGCATCGCGGCGCTGAGGTGAGTTGAGTAGCCCTCCAGCTCGTGCGCCGGGGGGAGAAAGCCTTCGAGCTGTGACCGGCCGTGTTGAGCCCACGCGACCACGCGACCCGTGAACCCCGGCTTCACCGCGATTGGCGGAGTTGCGATCTCCGCCTCGCCTTCGTCACACGTGAGCGCGAGGCCACACGGCAGGCGGTAGGCGTTCCGATCGCCGGGGTCCAGCCGCCGCCCGGGGACGGCTAGCTGGTGGATCAGTTCGTGAAAATCAACAACTGCAGCTGAGCCGTGGACGACGTACTCGTGCTCGATGCCGATCAGCGCTCCCGGCTCAGGGGCGCGCGGGCGGCCAACCAGCAGCACGTCGAGTTCTGTCTCACGCACCACTGGAGAGTCCGTCATCGCACGGCGTTGCGTGTCAGTTTCCGTTGACGCCGGGATCGCCGATGGCAATGTCGTCTCCGCCCTCCTGCGAAACACGGGCGGGAGTTGGATCGAGCCGTATCGGTCCCGCTTCCGCGGCGCCGGAGCCACCGGCGTCTCCCGCCTTACGGAACTCCAGTTCCGATTCGTTGTACTGGACCGCCTGGGCGCCACCAGGCCCGTCCGGGACACCCTCGCGGTTGTTCTGGATGTTCGACCTCGTCTTAGTCACTTTTCCCCGGGCGGCCTCCGGTGTTCCGTCGCCGTCCAGGTCGCCGCTCGACTCCCGAGCGGCGCCCTGCTCTTTCTCTCCCAATTGCTCTCTCCTCTTGGCCGCAAGCTACGCGGGATGGTTGCTGTCGTCATCGCTCTCAGTCGCGAGGGGTATAGCAGAGTTCCCGAGTTCCCGAGTCGTCGCTGGCGCTTAAGCACCAGATTTGGGCTAGGGGATTGGAGTCTTCGGCGTGCCCTCGATAGCCACACCCTCGTGGCCCAGGCGGTCATTAGATTGGTTCGATTTTGTCTTGTTCTTCAGGACCGAAACGGGATCCTCATCGACCGCCCCATCGCCATCGTCGTCCACCGCCGCCGGATCGTCCTCGCGGCCCAGACGGTCATTGGACTGGTTCGATTTTGTCTTCGTTTTCACGACCGAAACCGGACCCTCATCCAGCGTCCCAACGCCATCGTCGTCGAGGCCGCCGGAGCCCATCCGCAGGTTCTTGATGTTCGAATGGGAGTTGTTTATGGCAGTGGCGGCTGGGTCGTCAACGATATTCCCGTTGACGCCGGGGTCGCCGATCGCGATGCCGTTTCCGTCCAGGTCGCCGGTGGCGAGAGAGACCGGCGCCTCCCAGTCGTCCTCTCCGATGGCGCTTTCGCGGCCAGTGGCCTGGCCGCTCATGGCCTCACGGCCAGTGGCCATACCGCTCCCGGCTTCACGCTCGGATACTGAAGGCGCGCTCGATTCCCGAGCGGCAGCCTGTTCTTTCTCACCCATTGTTTCCTCCTGATCCGCACCCTTGCGGCCTGATAGTTGCTCGGGCACTTTCGCCGGCTGGCCAGCCCGGTTCAGTCCCCGAAGTCGCGCTTAGGCGTCTGGCGCTCGATCGTCATGTTCGTGGAGAGGCGAGCGGCATCTTCCGAATCGCCTTCGTCCGAACCGCGCGATGCCCCGGTCGCGAGCATTCCTCCCGGGGTCTCGAGCCCGGCTTTCATTCGCTGCTCTTTAGACGGTTTCCCTGGGGTCGGCTCTTTCTCGCCCATCGCGGCTCCCTCCATCTGGGCCGCAACCTCCGCGGCGCTGTCCTCCGCTCGCGGGCGGTGTGCTGAAGGCCCGGCGTCACCCAGTGACCAGCACGAATACGAGGTATCGCGGACAAGAGTATCACTGCGGTCAAGCGTCCAGTTAGAGCCACGAACTAGCGGGGGATCAGCCGCCGCCGATGACCCCGTCCTGGTGCAGTGCGGCGATCCGTTCGGGCGTGAAGCCGAGGCTGGCGAGGATCGAATCGGTATGTTCGCCGAGCGCCGGGGAGGCACGCTGGACAGCCGTGGGCGTGACGCTCATCTGGACGATCGGCACGGGCCCGCGCAGCGGTCCGAGGAGCGAGTGGTCGTACTCGGTGAGGTAGCCGTTCGCTTCCACCTGCGGGTCCGTCCAAAGCTCTTCCACGAAGCGGAATGGCCCGCAGGGGATGCCGCCGACCGTGAGGTAGTCCACCCAGTCGGTGGTGGCGCGCGTCTTGAACTTCGTCTCGCACTCCACCACCAGTTCGCGCCCTACTTTGCGCAGGTTGTCGGGAGAGCGGTCGAAGTCTGCTTCGAACCGGGGATCGTGGACGTCCAGCGCTTCGCGGAAACGTTCACGCGGACGAGGCCCAAGGCAGCCGATCGCGATGTAGCCGTCCGCGGTCTGGTAGGGCCGGTAGTAGATATTGCCGGCCAGCTCGGGCATCATCGCCCGGCGTTCGGCCGTGATTTCCGTGATGCTCGCGCCGCGCTCACGGGCTGCGGCCAGCACATCGAGCCAGTGCTGCCGGGCGTCGCCATCCAGCGCCACGACTTCACGTGAGCCCGCCTGGAGAAAGAGCGACGTGAGCAGCAGGCTGACGCTGACCGACTGGCCTTCGCCCGTGCGCTCGCGGTGGTAGAGGGCGGCCGTAATCGCCCAGGCGAGGGCGGTGCCGGTGACCACATCGGAGGGCGCGAAGGCGATCTGCATTGGCAGGCCATCGACGATGTTGGGGTTGGAGTGGGCCAGCCCGCTCATCGCCTGGGCGATGATGTCGTAACCGCGGCGGTTCGCATCGGGGCCCTTCTGTCCGAAGGCGGTGACGTCGCAGGCGATGATGCTGGGGTTGACCTTACGGGCGTGTTCGTAGGTGAGGCCGAGGGCTTCGGCGGCGTCCTGGCGGTAGTTGGTGAGGAGGACATCGGCCCAGCCCAACAGAGCCTCGCGGATCGGGGCCGACGCGGGATTCTTGAAATCGACCGCCATCCCAAGCTTTCCGCGATTCTGGGTGAGAAAGCCCTTGCTCTCCTTGGGGATGATCTCGGCCTGAAGACGCCACGGTTCGCCCTCCAGTGGCTCGACCTTCACGACCTCGGCGCCCATCTCCGAAAGCAACGAAGCAGCGAGCGGCCCGGCGATGATCTGTGTGCAATCGAGGACCTTAATCCCCTGGAGCGCTCCTGCCATCCCTCCGCCTCCTCTCCTCCGCGCGCCACCGCTGATTGCGCTGACGCGAACCGTTAACGGCCGGACGGACGAACGATAGGGCGGGAGCAGGCAGTCCGCAAGCGTTCGTAGCGGGTGGCCTGCCGAGGGGTCTCGCCGACGTTCATCCCCTCCCGGTAGCGTCCGCCTGCCGCCGTCCCGGACGGGACCAGTGCGTCGATCTCTTTGAGTTCGGCCGCGCTCAGCGTGATTTCCGTGGAGGCTACATTCTCCTCCAGGAAGTTGCGACGCTTTGTGCCGGGGATCGGGACGATGCCCGGCAGGCTCTGGATCCAGGCGAGGGCCAACTGCGATTCCGGTAATTCGGATTGAGTTAGGGGAGCCGGGAAAGGGTTCGGAACGCGGACGGCGCTGGGCCGGTCTCAATGTGAGCACGGATCGCCTGCGCACACTGGAGCGGGCTGAGGAGCGAGGTATCGACTTCGAAATCGTACACGCCTGGAATATGGACTTCGCGCTGCCATCGGCGCACGGGCTCCGGGAGCGGATCCTCGGAGGTGCCGGCAACGTACGTGGTCTCACGGCCGGGCTGTCCGGAGTTCCGGCGCTGCATGATCACCTCGATCGGACAGCGGACGCCGACAAACCAGGCCGGGAGGC
>JBDSJC010000160.1:0-6222 GCA_039917655.1 Tepidiformaceae bacterium | reverse complement strand
CGGAGACCTCTCGCTGGTCGATGTCAACGGCAAGTATGGGTTCGCGCGCTTCCCGGTCCTCCAGTTCGCACCCGATGCGCTGGTCAACTTCGAGATCGCGGGGCCAACGCCCGGTGTGGGCTTCACTCAAATCCTGATGTCTGGCCAGATCTTCCTCGACAGCGCGTTCCTGCGCATCAACTTCCGCGGCTACACGCCAGCCGCCGGACAATCGATAGCGCTCATCTACGGCGCAACAGATTTGCAGGACACCTTCCACGACTTTGCCGACGGAAAAAACCTCCCCGAGGGCGGGACATTCACCGTCAAGGGCTTGCTCACCGATTCAGGCTCGGACGACCTGAAGTTCAAAATTACCTACAAGGGCGGAGCCGGCCACGATGTGGTCATCACCCGGCAGGCTGGCGCAGCCACGCCAACGCCGACGGCCACCCCAACCGCGACTCCGACCCCAACACCCGGCCAGACGAAGTTCAAGCGCTTCGTGCCGTTCGTGGCGCGGGATAGCTGAGCGTAGCCAGTTTCGAAGTTTTCGGGAGGGCGTGTAGTATCCGGCAGAGCGCCGGTCTGGCGTTGAAGCGAGAACATGCACCGCTGGAAATTCCCCGTCCTGTTTTGGGTCTTGCTGGTTGTGGCGGCGGCCGGTGGCGGAAGCGGCGACACGGCGCAGGCAGCCACTACGCGTGGCTGGACTGGCGCGGTGAACTCGAATTGGACCACGGCCGGGAACTGGAGCCCCGCGGGAGTGCCGGTCAACGGTGACAGTGTGGTCGTCGCTGCGGAGGGGGCCCACATCACTGGCGTCCCACTGGGGCTGACCATCGAAGCGCTCTACCTCGGCGCCAACGTGGAGATCTCCGGCGAGCCGCTCAAGATTTCGTCCGCCATCACCGTCACCAGGGCGAACATCGTCCCGACGCTGGATCTGGTGGTCGTCCTCAATGGGAACGTTTTGGTGTCCGTCCCACCCGAAGCAACGTTGAGACTGCGGCGGCGAGTGTCACCCCTGGGAACCGTCGCCGTTACTATGGCCGGACGCACGCTCACAAAGGCGAACGGGGGCGATGTGGAGTTGAGCGGGGACGTGGTTGGGGCGGGCACGCTCGCGGCGACGGGGGGCCAGATTTCGATTCTCTACCCGCTCACCTTCGGGGGCACAGTCTCGCTGGGCCCGGGCACGGATGGCTATCTCACTAAGCGGGGTACCAATCCGATCCTCTGCGGAAGTGCGCCAGGCGCCAGGTTTGTCCTCACATCCGCCCATCTTGGCACCGGCTGCAACAACGGGGTCAATAGCGTCGGGTCCCTTTCGGGGCAGGGGAGCCTTTCCCTGAACGACCGCTTCTCGATCGTAGTGACGGGCGACACCTTCGACGGCGTCCTCACCGGAACCTCGTCCGCCGTTTTTACCTGCTGCGCGCAAGGAGTGCAGACTCTTCAAGGTGAGTCGAAGTTCTTCACCGGCACCATCTCTGTGACGGGAGGTAGTCTTCTCTTGGAGGGAGCGACGTTCCCGGCTGCCGCGCAGTTTACGGCACAAGGGGCGGGCGCGTTCCCGGCCGGGCTGGGCGGCTTCGGGACGTTCGGCCAAACTATAATGACGACGGCGGTCCTGGACCTGGCATCGGTCAACGGCAAGTTTGGCCTCGCACGATTCCCGCAGCTGCTGCTGGCCCAGGATGTCGAGGTGGACTACGAGATTGGTGGTCCCGTGCCGGGCACCGGGTTCACGCAACTGGTGACGACGGACCAGGTGGATATCGCGGGGGCGCGGCTGAGCCTGGACTTCGGGAGCTACGTGCCCGCGCCGGGGCAATCGTTCACGCTGGTCAAGGGCTTCACCACGGGCACGTTTCGCAACATCGCTGATGACAGGACGCTGGCGGAAGGTGCGCTCTTCACTGCCAGCGGCATGCAGTTCAAGATCAGCTACAACGGCGCCGCGAACGACGTGGTGATCACGCGCCAGGGCGACAGCCCGCCCGTGAAGTTCAAGCGCTTCGTGCCGATGGTCTCCAGCGACCGCTAAGCCCGCCAGGCGACCCCCGCCCCCTCAGCGGGAGAGGGCAGGGTGAGGGACGTCCGGCGAGGCCGGCGCAGGGTGAACGGTGCACTGCGCGCCCCCTCCCGTTCGTCGTCGCACCGGCGACGGACGGATGGCTTGTCAGGTGTAATATGCGCGAAAGCGCGAGCCTGGCGCAGGAGCGAAAACATGCCCAGTTGGAAATTCCTCGCCGTCCTCGCTCTGCTGTTGGCTGCCGCTGCGGTGGGCGGCGGCGCGCGAAACGGCCGAACAGCGCACGCCGCCACAACGCGCGTCTGGATTGGCGCCGCCACTTCCGATTTCTGGAGCGCCCCCGCGAACTGGAGCCCGACGGGCGCACCCGTGGATGGCGACTCGGTGGTTGTTCCGGCCGCCACGACTGGTATCGGTCAGAAGAACGATCTGGGGTCCTTCAACATCATCACGAACAAGTTTGAACCCCTGCGGCTGTCGTCGCTCACGCTTAACCAGGCCGTGTCCCTGAGGGGAAACCGGCTTGCGATCACATCGACTCTTTCCGTCGGCGTCTCTTCGATCGTGACGGAGCTGGAGTTCCCGCTTGAACTTGCAGGCAACGTTCAGGTGGCCGTTGCCCCCAGTTCAAGGCTGTCGCTATCGCCTGGGGGGTGGGCGGCCGGCAAGGTAGCTGTGGACATGGCCGGGCACAACCTCACCAAGACGGGGCTGGGCACGCTGGAAGTCCACGCGGATCTGGTTGGAAACGGTACTTTCGCAGTGAATGGCGGGGCCACGATAATCCGCCAGCAGTACCCGGTCACATTCGGCGGGACGATCGCGATAGGCCCTGGCGCCAGCCTGACGTTCGTTCCCGGCCCACTCACTTCCACGGGCGTCGTGTCCCAGTGCGGCGCCTCCAACGCCGCGGTCGTCCTCTCAGGAGCGAACCTGAGCGCCAATTGCCCGGCTTCTGTTGGGTCGATCGCTGGCACTGGAAGCATCGACGTGGGCGGTGAGGTTCCACGACTGACCATCACTCTGACTGGCGAGACCTTCGAGGGTGTGATCAGCGGTGGATCGGCCGCCACGTTCACCTGTTGCGGCCAGGGAGTGCAGACCCTGCGCGGCGCCTCGACGTTTACGGGCAACGTCCTTGTAAAGAGCGGGGGTCTCTATCTCGAAGGCGCGACCTTCCCGTCCGCATCGCGGTTCACGGTCCAGGGAAAGGGCGCGTTCCCGGCGACTCTGGGAGGCTACGGGGCGTTCGGCCAAACTATAATGACGACGGCGGTCCTGGACCTGGCATCGGTCAACGGGAACTTCGGCCTGGCGCGCTTCCCGTTCTTGCAGCTCGCGCCGGATGTAACGGTTGAGTACGAATTCAAGGGTGCAACCCCGGGGATTGGCTTCAGGCAGGTCGTGATGTCCGGCGAGGTCTTCCTGGACAACGCCTTGCTCAGCCTGGACTTCAACGGTTACCAGCCACCAGCCGGGCAAGCCTTGACGCTGATCAAGGGCGCGACAGCGTTGTTCGATACGTTCCACAACGCCGCTGACAACAAGAATCTGCCGGAGGGCGCAACGTTCACAGCGGATGGAATGCAGTTCACGATTACCTACAAGGGCGGCACCGGGCACGACGTGGTCATCACCCGGCAGGCTGGCGCAGCCACGCCAACGCCGACGCCGACACCGACACCGACACCTGGTCCCGCCAAGTTCAAGCGCTTCGTGCCGTTCGTGGCGCGGGACTGAGCGGACAACTGCCGAGCCACCGAGGTTTGAAGGTGATGGAGCCGTGAAGGTTCGAGATGTGGTCGCGCTGATCGAGCACGACGGGTGGTATCTTGTCCGTGTGGAAGGCAGCCACCGCCAGTTCAAGCACCCCACGAAACCCGGCCGTGTAACGGTCGCCGGACATCCACGGGTGGACGTGCCGACTGGTACGCTTAAGAACATCTGGAAACAGGCGCAGATCGGGAGGTAGAGATGCGTTACGCGGTGATCTATGAAAAAGGGCCTACCTCATACGGAGCCTACATACCGGATCTGCCGGGGTGCGTGGCCGCGGCGGAGACACTTGAGGAAGCCAAGCGGTTGATCCGCGAAGCGGTTGCGCTGCACCTGGAGGGGCTGCGCGCCGACGGTGATGCGATCCCCCCGCCGACCAGCATGGCCGAGTACGTGGATCTCGCTTCGTAGGCGCGTTGGCTGTCGACTCCTCCCCCGTTCGTCCTGAGCTTGTCGAAGGCTGGGCTGGCCGCTTGGCCTTCGTGGGGCCACTGTCGAGCGACCCTTCGACCCTTCGACGGGCCTCAGGAGTCAGGGTCACCCCAAGACTCCGAGACTCCGACACCTGCCGCTGGGGTTAGTTACGCCGCACGGCGAGCAGCAGCACCGTCCCTTCCAGGTCTTGCTCGGCGCGGTGGGCGTCCGCAGGCGGCTCACCCGCCGTGATGGCTGTCGCCAGCGTCTCGCCCTGGATGTAGGCCGCTTGGGTCTGCATCACGCGGGCAGGCAGACTTACCGAGGCAGTGCTGGTTACGTCCGAACTGGCGATGGTTGAGATGGAGGCAGTGCTGGTTACGTCCGAACTGGCGGTGGTCGAGATGGACGCATCGGTGACTACGTCCCCGTACCAGAGCGTGATGCGGTCGCTTAGCGCGAAGCCCGCCTCGCGGCGCATGTCCTGCACGCGGCGGACGATCTCGCGGGCGAGGCCTTCGTCGGCGAGCTCCGGGGTGATGGCCGTGGAGATCGCGACCGTGTAACCGCCGTCGCTGGCAGAGGCGTAGCCAGCTGTGTCCTGGGCTACGAGGAGAATATCCTCCGCGAACAGTTCGTGTCCGGCGACGCTTACCGGCCGGTTGCGCCGGACGGCATCCGCGATTTCCGCCGCGGGCATTCCCCCAAGCGCTGCCCGGATCGCGGCCACTTCGGAGCCGTACTTCTTGCCGAGCACGGGCAAGTTTGGCTTCACCTCGTAGCGGACGACCGTCGTTTCGTCCTCGAGCAGGTCGAGCGTCTTCGCGTTCAATTCTTCGAGCACAAGGTTGGCGTTCTTTCGGAGGGCAACGCCTTCCTGGCCCGTCCGCACCTTGACCCGCACCCCGGCCACCGGCTGGCGCACCTTGATCTGGGCCTTCGCCCGCGCCGCCCGGCCGAGCGAGCAGATGCGCTTCACGAGTTGCGTCTCGGCGTTGAGCGATTCATCGATGCGCGCTTTGTCCGCCACCGGCCAGTAAGCCAGGTGCACGCTCTCCGGCGCATCCTTGTCGATCGAGCGCACGAGGTTCTGCCACAGATCCTCGGCCACGAACGGGGTGAACGGGGCGAGCAGCAGCGAGAGCGTCTTTAGCGCGCTGTAGAGCGTGAAGTAGGCGCTCTGCTTGTCGCTGTCGGATTCGCTGACGCCGCGCCAGAAGCGGCGGCGGCTGCGGCGCACGTACCAGTTCGAAAGGTCGTCCACGAACGCTTCGATCGCGCGGGCGGCGCCGGTCGGGTCGTACGCCTCGAGTTCCGCGGTCACCTTGAGGATGAGGGCGTTCAGTTCACTCAGCAGCCAGCGATCGAGCTCCGGCAGTTCGCCCTCAGGCGCCACGCGCGGGTCCACGTTGTCGATATTCGCGTAGCTGACGAAGAAGGAGTATGTGTTCCAGAGCGTCAGGAGGAAGCGCCGCAGCCCTTCTTCGACCAGTCCGCTGCTGAACCGCCGCGAGGAGCCAGCGGGGCTGGAGGTGTACATGTACCAGCGCGTCGCATCCGCGCCGTGGGCATCGAGCACGGCCCACGGCTCCACCGTGTTGCCCTTGCTCTTGGACATTTTGGTGCCCTTTTCGTCCTGGATATGGCCAAGGCAGATGACGTTCTTGAAGCTAATCCCCTCGGGCACCGCCTCGCTCGCCTTAAGCATCGTGGCCTCGGCGTGGAGCGTGTAAAACCAGCCGCGTGTCTGATCGATAGCCTCGCAGATGTAGTCCGCGGGGAAGTTCTTGAGGAAGGCTTCTTCGTTTTCGAAGGGGTAGTGCCACTGGGCGTAGGGCATGGCGCCGCTATCGAACCAGGCGTCGGCCACCTCGGGCACGCGTTTTGCGTTCGCGCCGCACTTCTCGCAGCGCAACAGGATGTCATCGATGAACGGGCGGTGGAAGTCGTTCAGCGCTTCGGCTTTGGGGCGGTCGACGGCGAGTTCGATAAGCTCGGCCTTCGAACCGATGCAC
>JBDSJC010000159.1:0-9728 GCA_039917655.1 Tepidiformaceae bacterium | reverse complement strand
GGCATCCTCTCGGTGGGCGCGATCGCACCGGGTGAGACGCGCAAGTACGGGACGATCGTCTCGCCGGGCGTCTACGCACCCATCCACCAGCACTTCTTCAGCATCCGACTGGACTTCAACCTGGATGACGGCCCTAACTCGGTGTACGAAGTGAATACCGAGGCGGAGCCGTTTTCGGACGAGAATCCCTTCGGGAACGCGTTCTTCGCCAAGTCGACCCTGCTCACGCGGGAGTCGCAAGCCGGGCGGCGAGTCAACCAGGAAACAGCGCGCTACTGGCGAATCGCGAACCAGCGCTCGCTGAACAGGATGGGGCAGCCAGTCTCGTACAAGCTCATGCCGATGGAGAACTGCCTGCCGATGAACCTTCCTGGTTCGAGTCTGATCAAGCGGGCGGGCTTCACAACCAACCACCTCTGGGTGACCCCATACGAACGGCGGGAGATGCACGCGGCGGGCCAGTACCCCAACCAGCACGCGGGGGGCGGCGGCTTGCCAGAATGGACCGCCGCCGACCGGAACATTGAGGACGCGGACATCGTCCTGTGGTACACGCTGGGGCACAACCACGTGCCCAGGCCGGAAGACTGGCCTGTGATGCCGACATACTACGCGGGGTTCAAACTCTTGCCGGTTGGCTTCTTCGATGCGAACCCGGCGCTCGATGTCCCGCCTTCGATGGCGACGCACGGCGAAAGCTGCGACCAGGAGTAGCCAAACCGACTCAGTCGCACGATGAGACGCTCGTGCTGCTGCCATTTTCGCGTTCCCACGGTTCTGGTCCGCGCCCCGGGCAGTTACGGCAGGCTCTCGCAGACCGACCCGTCGTGATCGGAGTCGAGTTGGTTCACGTCTGTTGGGTCATAGGTATCGTGGAACCACTGCGCGTACGCGTGAGTGGTGAAGTTCGAGCAGTTGCAGCTGTTCCGGCCGACCGCGGTCACCATACCGAATTACGACGAGGCCTCTGGGTTCGGTACGTCTCCGCAGAGAACCGCCGCGTTTGACACCCAGTCGCAAGGGCGGCTAGTCTCCATTATCTTAAGTTTATTTCCTAACTAACAGGAGGGCACATGAACCGCGAACCCGTGCGGCAGACTTCGGATCGCCGATTGACTCGACGCCATTTCGTTCAGCTTACCGGTGCAGGTCTTGGTAGTGCTGTACTCCTGAATGCCTGCGGTGGTGGCGACGACAAAGCCTCTTCCACACCGCCAGCCAGCGGTTCGGCCACCGCGCCGACAAGCGCAGTGAAGATTGGCGGCGAGCTCCGCTACGGGGGAAGCCGGGATGTAACCACCCTGGACCCCCACCTTGGCACTCTCAGTGAGGAGGTCACTGCTTTCTCGGGCCTCTATCCAAGCAGCCTGAGCTATAGCGATGACTCGCAAATCATCCCGAGCCTCGCAGAAAAGTTTGAATATCCGGACAACACCACGCTGGTGATGACCTATCGTACGGACGTCACGTTCCACGATGGAACTCCGTTCAATGCCGACGCGGTCAAGAAGAATTTCGATCGCTACCTTGATCCGGTAACCGGGACGTCTGGCGGCGCCGCGCTTACGAAGAAGATCGCCGCCGTGGAAGTTCTCGATGCCAAGACAGTGCGCTTCCGCCTAGTGTCGCCGGATGCCACGGCTCTCGCCAGCATTGGTGGAGTGCGGATGATCTCCCCCGTGGCAATCGACAAGTACGGAAAGGATCTCGCTCGAAATGTGGCGGGCGCGGGACCCTACAAACTCAAGGAATGGCAGAAGGATGACCACCTGACGATGGAGCGGTTCGAGGCGTACTGGGACACCAAGAAAGCGGCACCGCGCGTTCCTCGCCTCGATTCGTTCACGTTTCGGCCGATTGTTGAGCCTTCGGTGATGATCGCGAACCTGAAGACGCGCAACATCGACGTAGCGGCAGCAATCCAACCTGTGGATTTCGATACCGTGAAGTCCGCGTCCGGTGTGGTCGCGGTTGAACGGCAGCCGTCGTCCAGCGTGCGGATGTACATCAATGTGAACCGCGGGCCGACGAATGATCTTCGCGTCCGGCAGGCGATCTCGATGGCGATTGACCGCGCGGCTATCGGAAAGGCCGTCTACTTCGGACTGGGCCAGCCAGCGGCGTCCGTCTTTTCGCCCACCAACTGGATGTACCCGAAGGACCGCGCGATTCCCAAGCAGGACGTGGCCGGTGCCAAGGCGAAACTCAGTGCCGCGGGCAATGCGAACATCACACTGGACATGGTCTTGCCGGCGGCCGAGCCGTACCGGAGCATCGCGCAGGTGATCCAGGCGTCCATGGCCCAGGCGGGCATCACCGTCAACATTAAGCAACTCGAATCGAGCCAGTTCCTTGAGGCGCTCAAGGCGCACGAGGGGCATCTGGCTCTCGACGCAATCGGCAACCGAAGCGACCCCGATGGGTTCGTGAGCGGCAACTACAAAGCAACCTCATCCTTCAATTTCGCGGGCTTCAACGATGCTCGGTTTGAGAAGGCCCTGGCCGATGCGCTCCTCCTCACCGATCAGAAAGAGCGGGGGAAGCTGTATCAGGCCGCAGAGCAGCGACTGTTGGACGAAGTACCAACTGTCTTCTTGTACAACCCACCCGGTTTGTACGCGCAGCTCGATACCGTGCAGGAGTTTCGCGTGGTGGATTTCGTCGGTGGCGTGTACGACACCACCTGGCTGAAGAAGAGCTAGGCCTCTTACGACCGGTCCCCTGTGCCCAGCCTCAAGTTCGCACAGGGGACCGCGGCCCTATCCAAACTCGAACGGGTTGGTGGTAATGACGAGCTATGTTGGCCGTCGCCTACTGATGATGATTCCCGTAATCGTCATCGTGACCGCAGTGCTCTTCGTCCTGAGACAGGCAACGCCCGGTGACCCGGCAACGGTCGCGGTTGGGCAGGAGACGCAGCTCAGTAAGGAAGAGTATGAGGCCACGCTCGAGAGCCTACGCGCTCGCTACGACCTCGATAAGCCGCTTCCGGTGCAATACGCGCTGTGGGCGGGGCGGGCGGCCATCGGCGACCTCGGTCGTTCCTACCGCTCGAATCAGCCGGTGCGAGAGGCGATCATTGAACGTCTTCCGGTCACTTTGGAGCTTGGAGTGCTCAGTCTGATTCTCAGCTGGGTAATCGCCGTGCCGGCAGGAGTAATCGCAGCGAAAAACCGAAACAAGTGGCCGGACTTGGGGGCCAATTTCGTTGGCCTGCTTGGCCTCTCTCTGCCGAATATTTGGGTTGCCTTTGTTCTCATTTACATTTTGGGGGTCAAGCTCGAATGGCTTCCCCCGTCAGGCTACGTCCGTTTTACGGATGACCCACTTGGGAATCTCAAGTCTATGACGATACCGGTCATCACTCTGGGCACCTCCGGCGCCGCTGTCATCATGCGACTAACGCGCTCGAGCTTGCTCGAAGTCATTGCTCAGGACTACATGCGCACGGCTCGAGCCAAGGGGCTCCACGAACGTGCCATCCTGTGGAGGCACGGGATGAGGAATGCGCTCATTCCGATCGCGACGGTAGTTGGCCTGGAACTGGGAGGGCTCCTCGGCGGCGCGTTCATTATCGAACAGATCTTTTCCCTCCCAGGGATGGGGAAGCTTGCGGTGGACGCCATCTACGCGCGCGATTACCCCGTTGTGCAGGGGGTGCTGCTGATGTCGACACTGACCTATCTGCTGGCCAATTTTGCCGTTGACATGGTCTACGGGCTGCTTGATCCGAGAATTCGGTATGCCTGAAATGGGGAATCGATGAACGCGGCGGCCCCGGTCGAATTGTCGGATTCAGACTTTGGACGGAGCCCCACGCGCCGCCGCCCAGGTGGCTTCCTGGGTTTTCTCGCGACATTCCGCCGTCAGCGCCTTGGCGTCGTTGGTGCGGCAATGCTGTCGCTCACTCTCATATCGGCAATCGGGGCGCCGTGGATTGCGCCGTATGACCCAAATGCGATCGCGCCGCTACGAGTACTCGAGTCTCCCAGTGTCGAACACTGGCTCGGCACCGATTCCCTCGGACGCGACGTGTTGAGCCGGATCCTGTACGGCGCGCGAATTTCGCTGTACGCAGGTTTGCTCGTTGTGTCCATATCCATGGTAGCGGGCACCGTAATCGGTCTCGTGGCCGGCTACTCCGGTGGGGTGATCGACGGGGCCCTGATGCGGACGATGGATGCGCTGCTGGCGTTCCCGGGACTTGTATTTGCTCTTGCCATCACGGCCGCGTTAGGGCCGAGCCTGACGAACGCCATGATTGCGATCGCGGTGTTGAGCTTTCCCGGTGCCGCCCGAGTGGTACGCGGCGAAACGCTCTCGCTGCGGGAACGGGACTTCGTAACCGCTGAACGGGTGCTTGGCGCTACTCCTGGCAGGATCCTCTTTCGCCACATTCTCCCTAACGCGCTCGCGCCGATCATCGTAATTGGCTCCCTGCGCGTGGGCGGGGCTATCCTGATCGAAACCGGGTTGAGCTTCCTCGGCCTTGGCGTCCAGCCGCCGCAGGCGAGCTGGGGTTCGATGGTGAACGAAGGTTCACGATTCCTGGAGCGCGCTCCCTGGATATCAATGGCTTCGGGTGGAGCGATTTTCCTCGCCGTGCTCGGTGCGAACCTCGTCGGTGACGCCGTCCGCGACACGCTCGACCCACGATTGAGGAACGAATGACCGAAGCGTCCCACTTGCACAAATCCTCCCCGCACGTCCGGGCTGAAGCCAGACTGGGCCCCATATACCCACTAGCCGGAGAGATGGTGAGTGGTACGCGACTGGTTGCCCCGAGGCGTACCGCCCTGCCCTCGTACATGAAGGAGATCAACCTCCTCATCGTCCTCGACGCGTTTCGAGCGGCGGGGACGTTGTCGCGGGCGGCCGTCGCTCGATCAACTGGCATCAGCGCTCCCACCGCTTCCAAGAGTGTGCAACAGCTTGTCGATGCGGGTTTGCTGGTGGAGGACGGTCGGGATGCGGGGAACATCGGTAAGCCAGCGACGCGGATCCGGTTCAACGCAGCATGTGGCGCCGTACTCGGCATCGACCTGGGTGGAACCCACGTGCGCCTCGCCGTATCCGACCTCAGCGGCAGTATTAAAGGGAGGTCGCTCGAGGCGATCGATCCGGAGGCTGGACCGGCTGCGATTCTTGCCCGCATCAATGAGTTGGGGAATCGCCTCCTCAACGAAACCGACCAGTCGGTGATGGCTATTGGCCTGGCAACCCCGGGGATAGTGAATACGGAGGCGGGGACCGTGATCGCGGCCCGCAATCTCAAAGGTTGGCACGACGTACCGATCGGATCGATGCTCGAGGACACCTTTGGTGTTCCGGCTGTGGTTGAGAACGATGTCAACGCGGCCGCGCTCGGGGAACGATGGCATGGCGCCGCTCGCGGCCACGATAGCTTCCTGTTCGTCTCGATTGGGACGGGCATTGGCGCCGGACTGATTCTCGACGGTGAGATCTATCGGGGCACGCATTTCGCTGCCGGAGAGATAAATCTGCTTCCCGTAGGCGTCCCGGGGGACGCGGCGTTCCTTGAGGACCGCGGGAGCGGGCCAGGAATCATCCGGCGAGCGTTAGATCTGGGCTTCGTGGGCCCGCCAAACGGACGGACCACAACGGACGGTGTCTTCGCCGCTGCGAGTTCCGGAGACGAAGCGGCCCGTCGAGCGGTCGCTGACGGGGTTAATGCGATCGCTTTCGGTACCGGAGTGCTGATGGCGGCGATAGACCCATCAATCGTGGTGCTCGGTGGTGGCGTGACCAGCCAGGGCGATGCAATTCTGCGCCCCGTGACCGAAGCAATCGGGAATGTGGTTCGCCTGCGATGTGAGGTTGTCCTTTCCGAACTCGGCGTCGATGCGCAATTGCATGGCGCCCTGTTCGTTGGGCTAAAACGCGCGGATCTCGCGTTAGTGGACCGCGTACGCACCCGGGTCACTGAGTGACCACTACAAGGAGGCAGAGTTTGAACACCGTCATGGCCGGGGCGAGCGTCCTCGATATCACTTCGCCCGTCGGCGTGGAAATGGGCGGCTACGGAGCACGCAAGGGCGTGTCCATGGAGATTCACGATAACCTGAATGTCCGCACCCTGGTGCTTGATGATGGCGCCACAAAGCTGGTCATCGCCATCTGCGATTTTGTTGGCGTTGGTCCCATGATCGTTCAACGTGCGCGGGAAATCATTGCTGATGACCTGGGGATCCCCGCACAGAACGTCTGCATCGCCGCCACACACACACACTCGGGCCCATTAACCGTGCGAACAGGTGACGGCGCGGACTACTCCCATGTGACCGCCGCGAAGATTGCCGGGTCGGTCCGCGTGGCATTGTCATCCATGCAGCCCGTCTCACTGAAGGTTGGCCTGACCGAGGTCTCGACCATCAGCCAGAACCGCAGGGACCCGGGAGGCGCAATCGAGACGGTCGTGAAAGTGCTGCTCGCGGCCGCGCCCGGCGGCGGTGAGCCGATCGCCACGGTCGTCAACTACGCATGCCACGCCACTGTGTTGGAGCACGACAATCTGCACTATTCAGCCGATTTTCCGGGCGTTGCTGCCCGCCTCGTAGAGCACGCGCTCGGGGGCAAGTGCATCTACATGCAGGGGGCCTGCGGTGACATCAATCCAGCGTGGATGCGGCACGACTTCGCCGAGATTCGCCGCGTTGGCGGCATCCTCGGCGCGGCCGCCGCAAGGACAGCCCACGAACTGAGGCCGCTCGGGGAAGAACAGTGGTGCATCAATCTGAGCTGGTCAGAAGACGTACCAGTGCAGCCTTCACCCGGGACGGTTTTGAGTGAGATCGCACTCTCGTCTGGCCAAACGTTCTTAGACCTGCAGAGGAAGGTGCTTCCGGAAGCATCGGAAATCGAGACCGAATTTGCAGCTGTCGAGAGCCAGATGGCGAGGCTTAGCGCCGACGACGTCGAGGGGCGGCGCGCTCTCCGCCCTCGACTCAATCAGTTGCGCATGGACCGCGTGGCGAAGCAACGCTTTCCTGTGGGCAATGAACCCACCCAACGAGTGGAGGTGCAGGCGTTCCGGCTCTCGACCGAAGCGGCGGTCATCATGCTTCCCGGCGAGTTCTTCGTGCAGACCGCCAAAGAGATCGAGGCGCGGGCAGGTGTGCAACACCTCTTTGTTTGTGCCTACGCTAACGACTACGCCGGCTACTTCGCCCCGGCGAACGAGTTCCCCTGCGCGGGCTACGAAGTGGGGAGCACGCGCTTTGTTCCAGAGGCCGAGGGAATGGTTGTAGACGCCGCGGTAGCCTTGCTCGGCTCACTCTACGGGAGGCAACAATGACAGATAGATCCACCCTCGCCATCGATGGCGGCACGCCCGTGAGGTCGGTCGCGATCGATATCGACAAAGGCGTGTCCTACCTGAACGAAGACGAAGAGATGCAGGCGGTCGAAGAGGTGCTTCGAAGCCGCTCACTTTTCCGTTACTACGGGCCTCAGCTCTTGAAGAAGACTGAAGCCTTCGAACAGCGATTGAAAGAGATCACCGGGGCCACCTACGCCCTTGGCGTTTCTTCGGGGACAGCCGCACTGCAGGCCGGCCTTGTGGGGCTGCATGTCGAGGACGGCGACGAGGTGATTATCCCGGCGGTCACCTTCATCGCGACCGTGGGTGCGGTTGTGAATTCGCGCGCCGTGCCGGTGTTCGCTGAAGTGGATGAGTCACTCAACCTCGATCCGGCATCGTTCGAGGCGATGATCACGGAGAAGACGAAGGCGGTCATCCCCGTCCACCTGGCGAACGTCTCGTGTGATATGGACCCCATCATTGCTATCGCGAGGAAGCACGGGATTCGTGTTCTCGAAGATGCCGCCCAAGCTATGGGTGTCACTTACCATGGCCGGCAGGTAGGAAGCCTCGGCGATGTCGGGGCATTCAGTCTCCAGCTATCGAAGAACATCACCACGGGCGAGGGCGGCGCCTTGATCACCAACGATTTCAAGGTCTTCGATCGTGCTGCCCGGTTCCACGATCAGGGCGGACAGTTCACAACTTCGACTGGAGCCATACGGGAACTCACATCCGGTGAACCGTTCATTGGTTCGAACCTTCGAATGACAGAAATCGCTGGCGCTCTCGCGGCTGCCCAACTCGAACGCCTTGAGGGGATGGTCAAGACGATGCGGAAACGGGCGGCGGGAATTCGCCATCGTCTCAGCGACATGCCAGTCGAGTGGCGCAAGCTCCCGGACGCGGACGGTGACGGTGGCAGTGTCACGATGTTCTTCCAGGACGAACCCACGGCCGTGAAGTTCGCGGACGCGCTGAGGGCCGAGGGCATACCCGCCGGGCGCGTGTATGGCGGACGTCCGGTGTATGCGAATCCGGCCGTCCTTCAGCAGAAAACTGCGTGGTCCAAAGGGTGCCCGTTCAGCTGCGCGGAACACCCCACCGATCGAAAGTACTACCTCGGGATGTGCCCTCGTAGCGAGGATCTTCTTGGACGGTCACTCAGTATCGGAATCGGGCCGATGATGACGGACATGGATGCCGACGACATTGTCGTCGCGGTGCGCAAGGTAGCGGAGCATCTGCTGTGAAACGAGTTGGCTCATGACTGTGCGATTTGGATTCGTCGGGTTCGACCACTGGTACAACGCCTTTCCCTCGCTCGAAGCGGTCCTCCAGGACAGCGAAGCGACGGTGGTGGCCATTGCCCATCGAGATGTGGCCCAGGCCGCCTACGTTTCGAACAAGTACGGGATACCCTGCGGCCAGTCCTATGCAGACGTGATCGAGCGCGATGATGTCGATGTTGTGTGCTCTTTCGCCAGCACAGAGCAGAACGCGGACCTCGCAATTCGCGCCCTGGAGGCGGGCAAGTCCGTCGCCGCGATCAAGCCCCTGGCGATGACGCTGGTTGAGGCGGACCGTGTCGTGGAGACAGTGCAACGGACGGGGAAACACTACTTTCCCAACGACGCGGCGCGGCGTCTGTTTCCCGCGAATCGTCAGTTCCGGGAGTGGATAGATGCCGGGCGCATCGGGGATGTGGTGACTGCGCACTGCGTGTTTCGGGCCGGGCTTCCTCAGGCGTGGCCGGGCGCGTCCCAGCCAGGCTGGTTCGCTGACCCAAGCCGGGCTCCCGGCGGAGCCTTTATCGACCATGCGGTTTATCACGTCGATGTGCTGCGCTGGCTGTTCGGCGCCGAGGTTGAGGAGGTTGTGGGGATGGTGGCAAATGTCCGTCACAAGGAGATCCCGTTTGAGGACTACGGCCACGGGATCTTCCGGTTCACGAACGGCGCTGTTGGCACTATCGAGGACACGTGGACGTCCGGCCCTGGCGCTTCGCGAGAGGCGATCGAGATCGTCGGCACACGCGGTTCACTGATGATGGACTCAGCCAGCGGGAAGATGGCGTTTACAGGCGACTTCGACCTGCCAGGGTGGCTTTCCGCCTCCCCACCTCCGTCGAAGGGCGGATTTATGCAGCATGTCGTTCGGTGCGTGAACGGAGATGAGGAGCCGCTGTCTTCCGTGTCAACGGCGAGGGACAACCTGGCCGCTTGTCTGGCGTTTTACCAATCGGCGAAGACGGGCCGCGCCGCACGCCCCGCACCCAGCTTAGCTTCCGCCGAATGAGCGGCGTTCTGGTGATACTGGCGAACCGCGTCGTCACTCCGCAGCGCACGATCGACCGAGGTGCGGTGATCGTCGAGGGTGTTCGCATCGCGGCCGTGGATCAGGCGGA
>JBDSJC010000158.1:0-2952 GCA_039917655.1 Tepidiformaceae bacterium | reverse complement strand
CCCGCCCGCTTTCGCGGGGCGGGCCTTTGGAAGTTTGGATGCCTGGTGAACTTGTCGGCCTGACAGCCGCGGTCGCCGAAGTGATCGGCCCTCTCGCCCCGTCACGGGAGGGTGAAACGCGCCTCGGTGTGCCGGAGACGGCGAAGGCCCCGGTGGCCGCCGCGCTCGCCTCGCGTCACGAGGGGCCGACGCTCTTGCTGGCGCCTAGCCCGGCCCGCTCCCAGGGGCTGCACGAGGAGATCGCTCTCTTCGTTGAACACGTCCCACTGGCACGCCTGCCCGAACGCGAGGGCCTGCCGTACGAGTTTCTGCGCGACGAAACGTCGGTGGCGGTCGAACGGGCGCGGGCGCTTGCGCTGTTGCGTGGCAGTGGGCGGGCGCTGGTCGTGGCCTCGTGGGCAGCGATCTCGGAGCATTGCGCGGGCCCGGAGCTTCAACAGGCGGGACTGACGCTGGTCACCGGCCAGGACCTCGACCCGGCCAGCCTGCTTGGTTCGCTCGAAGAGCTGGGCTACGAAGTGACGATGCTGGCCGACCACCCTGGCAGCGTCTCGCGGCGTGGCGGACTCGTGGACATCTTCCCGGCCGGGGCGGAGCACCCCTACCGCGTCGAATTCTTCGGCAACCAGGTGGAGAGCATCCGCCAGGTAGACCTTTCGACTCAACGCAGCGTGGCTCGGCTGAGCGAGGCAGTCCTCCCGCCGGCAGTCACCGGCACGCGCGGCGCGCGCCAGGCGGCACTCACTTTGCTCCAATCGCTCGAAATCGAAAGCGACGGAGCGGAGTTGATCGCCGAGCAGTTGGAGCTGCTGGCCGGCGGCAGTCGCACCGACTACGACGGGTTCTTCGAGCCGTTGCTTTACGAGACGACGGCCCTCGACCACCTGCACCCGGCGACGCGAATCCTGCTGGACGACGCCGAAGATGGCGAAGCGACGCTTTCGCGGCTGCTCGAACACGAGGCGCGTACGCGGACGGAACTGGAGCAGCGGGGCGCGATTCCGCATGGACTGCCTGAGTTGCGCGATGGCCCCCCGGTGGTGCTGCGAGCGTTGGCCGCGGGGCGGGGCGTGGTTCACCTGCAACGCTTTGGGGCCGAAGAGATGGGCGCGCGACGGCTGCCGCTGACTGCCACGCCGAGTTTCGCGGGCAAATTGAAGCCTCTGGCGCAGCAGGCCGGGGCGTGGGCGAAGAGCGGCAAGGCGGTGGTCATCGCTTCACAACAGGCGTTGCGGTTGGCGGAACTGTTAGACGCCGAAGGCCTGCACGCGGCCCTCGCGCGGCGCCTGCCGGCTGCGCCTGATCCGGGATCGATTTCGCTCGTGCCGCTGGCCGTGCTCGGGGGATTCACACTCGGGGAGGACGTGGTGGTAGTCACCGACGCGGAGGTCTTCGGCTTCCGCAAGAGGCGGCGTCCAACAAAGACGCGCCACGGCATCCGCAGCGACATCGTCTCCTCGCTGGAGGTTGGCGACTACCTGGTGCACGCCGACCACGGCATCGCCCGCTACGGCGGACTGATCCGTCGCACCGTGGATAGCGTTGAGCGCGAGTACCTGGAGCTTCAGTACGCCGACAGCGACCGGCTCTACGTGCCCGCGGACCAGTTAGACTCCGTGACGCGCTACGTGGGGCCGACCGACCACCCTCCCTCCCTGACGAAACTCGGGTCACAGGAATGGGTGAGGGCGAAGCGGCGGGTGAAGCAGGCCGTGGTGGCGCTCGCCCAGGACCTGCTGGAGCTGTACGCCAAGCGCGAGGTGGCGGTCGGCCATTCGTTCCCGGAAGACACGGCCTGGCAGATGGAAATGGAAGCCGCCTTCCCGTTTGTTGAGACGGCGGACCAGTTGCAGGCGATCTCCGAGGTGAAAGCGGACATGCAGCGTCCGCGGCCGATGGACCGCTTGATCTGCGGTGACGTGGGCTACGGTAAGACGGAAGTGGCCGTGCGCGCGGCGTTCAAAGCCGTGACCGATGGCAAACAGGTGGCGATCCTGGTGCCGACGACGGTGCTGGCCGAACAGCACGGCAGTACCTTTCGCGAACGTGTGGCCGGCTTCCCGGTGCGCGTCGAGGTGCTCTCGCGCTTCCGCAGCGATCAGCAGCAGCGAGAGATCGTCAGCGCCATCACCGCCGGGGAAGTGGACATCGCGATCGGCACGCACCGGCTGTTACAGAAGGACGTGGCGTTCAAGGACCTTGGCCTGATTGTTATCGACGAAGAACAGCGCTTTGGGGTGAGCCACAAGGAGCGCCTGAAGCAGATGCGCGCCGAAGTGGACAGCCTGACACTTTCAGCCACGCCCATCCCGCGCACGTTGCAGATGTCGCTCGTCGGCATTCGTGACATGAGCACCGTGATGTCGCCGCCGGAAGAGCGCATACCCATTCGTACGTACGTCATGCAGTGGGACAACGAGATCATTCGCGAGGCGATCGAGCGCGAAATGGAGCGCGGCGGACAGATCTACTTCGTGCACAACCGCGTGCACAACATCGAACGCATCGTCACGCGGCTGCGCGAGATTGTGCCGGACGCGCGCATCACCGTGGGTCACGGCCAGATGCCCGAGGACCAGCTCGAACGGGTGATGATGGAGTTTGGGGCGGGCGACCAGGACGTGCTCGTCTGCACCACAATCATCGAAAGCGGCCTGGACATCCCGAACGCGAACACGATCATCATCAACGATGCGAACCAGCTCGGGCTGGCGCAGCTCTACCAGTTGCGAGGCCGCGTTGGGCGTGGGGCTAACCGTGCTTACGCCTATCTGCTTTACGACAAGGACCGGGCGATGAGCGAAGCGGCCCAGAAGCGGCTGGAAGCGGTCTTCGAAGCGACCGAGCTTGGAGCCGGGTTCCAGATCGCCCTTCGGGACCTCGAGATTCGCGGCGCGGGCAATGTGCTTGGGAACGAACAGAGCGGCCACATCGCCGCCGTCGGCTTTGACA
>JBDSJC010000157.1:0-2740 GCA_039917655.1 Tepidiformaceae bacterium | reverse complement strand
GCCTCGTCCGTGTAGGTCGCCGGGCTGCGGTAGTGGCTGTTGATCACGAAGATGCGCAAAGCGTCCGGCCCGTAGCGGTCGAGCGCCTCCTGGATTGTCACCAGGTTCCCAAGGGACTTCGACATTTTCTCTTCGCCGAGTTGGAGGAGCGCATTGTGCATCCAGATCCTGGCGAACGGCGGTTTGCCGGTAAACGCTTCGGTCTGGGCGATCTCGTTGCTGTGATGCGGAAAGATCAGGTCCGCACCGCCGCCGTGGATGTCGATCTGTTCGCCCAACTCCTTGAGCGCCATCGCCGAGCATTCGATGTGCCAGCCCGGACGGCCCGGCCCCCACGGGCTCTCCCAGCTTGGCTCGCCGGGCTTCGCCGCCTTCCACAGGGCGAAGTCCAGCGGGTCGTCCTTCAGTTCGCTCTGATCGACCCGTGCACCACTCAGCAGGTCGTCGATGTCCCGCTTCGAAAGCTTGCCGTAGTCGGCGTAGTTGCGGACCCGGTAGTAGACGTCCCCTCCGGACGCGTACGCGAAGCCCTTCGCCACCAGCACGCCGATGAATTCGATGATCAGCGGCACCGTCTCGGTGACGCGGGGGTAGGCGTGGGCGGGGAGCACGTTCATCGTTTCGATCTGCCGCAGGTAGGCGGCGATGTTCTCTTCGGCAAGCTCCGCCATGCTCACGCCCAGCCGTTGCGAGCGGTCGATCAGCTTGTCATCGATGTCCGTGAAGTTCTGGATGTGGCGCACGGGGATCTGCTGCCAATCGAGGTAGCGCCGCAGCACGTCGAAGACGATCGAGAAGAGCGCATGGCCGACGTGGCTCTCGCTGTACGGCGTAATGCCGCAGACGTAGAGCCGCACCACCCCGTCCGGCGCCAGGGGTGCGAGTTCGATCTTCTCGGTGGTCAGGGTATCGGTCAGTCTCATGGCGAAAGGAAACCTCGGGGCGGCCTGCCCGGTTCATGCTAGGAGAGAAGGGGAGTAGGGAGAACGCGCCGCGACGGCCCGCTGGCGGACTACAAGCGAGGCATCACCACGGTACAGCTAGAGCGCGGGAATGCGTGCATGGTTGTTTGAGGATAGCACGGCGAATCGACGATTAGGGGAGTACGCCTACGGCCTGTCACGCTTCCGCGAACACGGCGGTGATGAACCCCCGACGTTGCCGCACCAATTCGAGCAGAGCCGCAAAACTGGCCAGTTGCTCTCGCGAGAGATCACCGGCGGCGCCCCACTCCGAAAGCTCCCGGAGACGCGGCTCGATCACACCCGCCCACTCAAGGTGGAACGCCTCGCGGTCCACGGCCTCCATTGCTGGCCATCGCCGCTCCACGTGCGCGAGACCCTCCCATTCCTCAAGGAGGTAGGCGAGACAGTCATCGATTGCACTTGGCGAGCGAGTTATTGCAGCCATATCACATCGTCCGGAAGGCCGATCTCAGTGAGATCGGCCACCTGGTACCCTGTAATCAGTCTACCACGGTCTGCCGAGTGGATAACGACAAGAAGCCGGCGGGATTCCGTTCCAAGCCTGGACAGAGGGACAGAACTGTTAGTCGGGGCTACAGCAACCGCCAGCGTCTCCCCTCGGCGCTTATAGACGCCGAGTTGGAAGGCTGCTCGCACTGCGGCATGTAAGTCACTGACGTACTGGTTGGCTGTCGCCGAGCCATCCCACTGGTGTTGGCGAATCCGTTTGGCGATGTGGGCAGTGGCTGATTCGTCGGACAGGAACGGCGCTGAAGCGATGTGGTCGCGAATGAGTCGAGCAGTAGCTGGCGACGCACCCCCTGACTCTTGCGCCACGCGAATCAGCGCATTGAGTTCGCTCTCCGCCACCTACTTGCGCCGCCGGTAGAACGCCTCGTCTCGCGTCTCTTCCTTCGAGCGCACGAACCAGCGCCGCACCAGCGTCCAGCCGCCCGCCCGGAGCGGCGCGTAGACGAGGCCGATGAGCACAGCAGCGATGAGGGCCTTGCCATCGCCGTTCAGCAGGCCCGTCACAAGGAGAGCGAGGGCGACGGTTTCGAGGACGATCAGCACGAGCCACGTGCGCCGCCGCAGGCCACGCCAGGTAACCGCTGCCGCCGGCGCTCTACGCTTCGGTTCGGGCATGGGCCTCTTCCGGGTGGTGGTTGTCGTGCAGCATCCCGAGGTGCTCTTCCACGTGCTCCACAAGGTCGTGCAGTTCCTGAACCTTCTGGTCGAGGTCGTTCAGCCGCTCCCATTCGGGGTCAGGCAGGCGTTGAATGGCCCCGTTCGAATCGTCGTGGAAGGCGACGATGTGGCCGGGGACGCCGATTACCGTGGCGTTCGCCGGAACGTTGGTGACTACCACCGAGCCGGCCCCGATGCGCGCGTTCTCGCCCACCTCAATCGCGCCGATGACTTTCGCTCCAGCGCCGACCACCACCCGGTCGCGCAGCGTGGGATGACGCTTGATACGCCGCGTGCTGGTGCCGCCGAGCGTCACCCCCTGGTAGATCATCACATCCGCGCCAATTTCGGCAGTCTCGCCGATAACCACTCCCATGCCGTGGTCGATGAAGAAGCGCGGGCCGATCGTCGCTCCGGGGTGAATTTCGATGCCTGTCAGAAACCGCGCGACGTGCATGATCCCGCGGGGAATGAGCGGCACCCCACGCCGCTGGAGGGCGCTGGCGAAGCGATGCGCGAGCCGCGCGTGAAAGCCCGGGTAGAAGAGCACCACCTCCGCCACGCTGCGGGCCGCCGGGTCGCGGGCC